>JANRJY010000084.1:0-18216 GCA_033763735.1 Bacteroidota bacterium
ACTATGTCTTCTTCAATATCTTGAATAAGTATGGGACCACTGGTAACAAATTCATCATCTTTATTCATGAGCACAAAATCTATTTCGCCGGTTTCCATATGCCAGTCTTTGTTTTTGTCATTGTCCAGCAATATTTTGTAAAAGACTAATTGTCGCCAATAATCTCCCCCATATACATCTTCGAACGAATCTATTTCCGCATCAGCACCCGGTTTCGGGGGTTTAAGCTTTTTCTTTGTTTTGTCCGGATCACCGGTTTTATAATCTACTACATTGGCAATTTTGCCTCTGAATTCAATTTTGTCGAGCGCTCCGGACAATGGAATATTTTCAAACACAGATGAAGGGCGATATTCTGTAGTGGTTATTTTGTTCCAAGTATGGACATATTTGTTGTAATACTTTGGCAGCAGTATTTCTCCATATTCCATTTTGAGTTTCCATTCAACTTCTGTGAAATGCGACTTGTATTTGTTCATAGATGTCCTGAAATATCCCAAAAACTGGTCTACTGAAGGAAATATTCCTTCCTGCAATTTCATTTGTACAAACAATTTGTTCAAGCATTCGTGAATAGCGTTTCCAAATCCGGCACTGGCCGTACGTGCAGTCGGCACTTGCAATACGTTTTCGTAATAAAACGAAAGTGGACATTTGAGGTACTTGTTCAAATGTGTCACGGATAGTTTGTAGTTTTTGAGTGATTCCTTCACATAATTTGACTCAATTAGTACTGAATCAGGCACTTCATTTGGCTGCAAACTTTGAACGGAATACTGAAGCAAGGTATCATCATCACAGATAATTTTATTTGGAGCTATTTGAAAATGATTCTCAAGTTCAGCCACAAAAGTGGATTTTACAATCGTAGGATTATCTTCGCTTTTGTCCGAGATTTTCATTCCCGGATATGAAATATACAAATGTTCTTTGGCACGGGTCATGGCCACATAAAACAACCTTCGCTCTTCTTCCTCAGGATTATGCTCTTGATCGGAATGTTCTGTATCCAAAAGCGGAAATTTGTACCCTCGGTTCGAAGACTTTTGCTTTTCCCATTTGTCGGCAGTACATCCCAACATAAATACATGCTCAAATTCAAGCCCTTTTGCGGAGTGTGCAGTAACCAAATTAACACCACTTCCCGGATTACTGATTTTGTTGAGTGGAATGCCTATTTCGCTCTCAATCATTAACTCAATTGTATTCACCCAATCCGACAACTGAATATGAGAATTGCGCGATGTTTCTTCTTTAATGTGGTCAAACAATGCAGTAATTGCCTCCAAATACCACATTTTGTTTTCAAGCTGCATGACATATGCAATAATGCCACCCCTGTACAGTATTTTTTCAAATAATTCTTGTAAGGTTAAGTTTGGCATACTCGATTGCCAAAAATTCAAATGATCATTTAATGAGGATAGAGAAGAAGCCCTTTCAAGCCCCAATTGAAGCATTAGACCCTTGTTATCAATGTTTTGTCGAAGCTTACCTGTTTCTTTTTTGGTATGATATACCAGTTTTTGAATGTCCTTATAATTAACATTAAAGAAAGGGAAATGGAGGATTTCAAATAACAAATCATCAGCAGTGAATGGCTCTTTTTGCTCAATGCTCAAGTACTTCATTAAAGTAACGATATTCTTGATTAATGGAATATCCAATACATTCACTTTTTGACGGGCATTATAAGGTATTTTCCTGTGATCCAGTACTTTGCATATATTATCGATTTGGCTATGATTGCGATATATGATGGCTGTTTCGGACAAATTCGTGCCCGATTTCAATAATTCTTCAATATGCTTTACAATGCTTGCTTCCTCATGATAGGTATTGTAATATTCCGAAATTGTTACACTATTGAGTGTGCGATTTGATTCGAATAAACTATTGATTAATTGATACTTACCATTGGACGAAACAATATTTTTTGTCAACTCTTTAATATGCGATTTTCGAAAAATCGATATTAAATTATGATTGTTGATGATGCGATTGTTGTTGGCATCGATAATCACAGCTGAAGCAGTCAAAACTTCTTGAATGGATCGATAATTTTGGGTGAGTACAATGGGTTTGAGAACTGACTTATATTTGTGTACAAATGCCTCAATTCGGCTGATTTCAGCTCCTTGAAAACTATATATGGATTGATCATCGTCACCAACCACAAACAAATTGGGATTTTCCCAAAAATCTGTTAATAGATTCAGTATCGTATTTTGTGATCCATTAGTGTCCTGAAATTCATCAACCAATATGTATAGATATTTTTCCTGATATTGTGCCAGCAGGTTTTCATTTTGTTGAAAAGCATCTATTACCCAATTGATCATATCATTGAAATCAAAACGATTCATTTGATTCATTAATTGGGTGTAGTTGTCAAATTCACCCACTGCTGTAATAAACTTTTCGATATGGTCAGCTTCAATAGCTATTAGCCTTGAGTTGGGATCTCCTTTTTTGATGTTTTTTGATGCATTTGCCTTTTTGTACTGAAATTCAGGCAATTCCGGCAATATCTTCAAATATTCATTTGCTTTCCGGACCAATTCTGCAATTTCAAAATGCTCTTTCTTAATGGTATCAAATAATATTTTCAGTCGTTGCGCCTCGTAATATGAATCGCCTGTGTATCGCTTCAGCACATGATTTTTGGGAAACGAATCAATCATTTTTCGAAACAGCTGAACATTTTCGAGTTCAGAAATGGGTTCGAAAGCTGTAAAATGTCCAAAAAAAGTTCGGTTTTCTTTGATAACGGAGTTACAAAACGAATGAAAAGTATGGATGTTAACTCTGTAGGCCTCAGGTCCAATAAATTCCTGCAAACGCTTACGCATGGCTACAGTTCCTGCCTCAGTATATGTAAGACACAATATATTTTCAGGAAATACATCCGTCTGCTCTAATATTTTGCCAATTCGAAGGGAAAGAATTTGAGTTTTGCCTGTACCGGGTCCGGCAATAACCAAAACGACACCTTCTATTGAATTAATCGCCTCCAATTGCTCGGTATTGCACTTTGCCAAAGCTTGTTTGTACGAATCCGTAATTATTTTCTTCATTTTTATGAATGATTTGACTACCAATTACATTTTAAAATTTAAAAAAGCCTATTCTATTTTTCAGTTTTTTTCTATATTTATCATAGAAAGAGTCCTTAATTTTTATTTCAATCTAAAATAATTTTTTATTAACATGTTGATTCAAACTTTTTATATACAACTTCCGTTTAACGCAATTAGCTGGATATGAAACAATTCAAAAACATAATGTTAATTGATGATGACCCAATTAACAACTTAATTTCAAGTAAAACTATCCAAATATTTGACCCTGAAGTCAGTATTACAGAATATGACGACCCTTCTGCTGCACTCGAATATTTAAAAGCACAGTCAAAGGAAAGAAATCAAAATTTACCGGATGTTATTTTTTTAGACATTAATATGCCTGTTATAAATGGATGGAATTTTTTAGAGGAATATAAACACTTACTTCAATATTTGAATAAGGATATTGAACTTTTTTTGCTAACATCTTCTACCAATCATAAAGATATGCAAAAGGCAAAAAGTTTTCCTATTATCACACATTATATAAGCAAACCTTTAACTATTGAAGGTATTAAGAGTATTGTAAATCTGCATTATCCAAAGAAGTAAATATATGTTGATACATTTATTTCTGATTTGCTAAATGCATCCGATTTATTCCATATTTTTGTATTAACCCTAATCCTAGAAACATATATACATGCCTTGGTTTGCCGATTGGTTCAATTCACCCTATTATCACATTCTTTATAAAGCACATGACGAAATTGAAAGCAAACGATTTATCGTAAATCTTATTGATTATTTAAAACTGCAAAAAGGCGAAAAAGTATTGGATTTGGCTTGTGGCAAAGGAAGACATGCCATTTTTTTGCATGCTTTGGGAATGGAAGTTACCGGCATCGACCTCGCTGAAAGAAACATTAAGTTTGCCAAAAAATTTGAGACCAAAAGGCTGCAATTTATCAAAGGCGATATGAGAGAACATTTTTTTATCAATGCATTCGACTTAGTTGTAAACTTGTTTACCAGCTTTGGTTATTTCGAGAACGTTGAAGATGATTACAAAACATTGAATGCAGTAAACGGCTCTTTGAAACCCAACGGACTTTTCGTGTTGGATTTTTTTAATGCAAATGTGGTTACTCAATCCATACAACCACAAATTATCAAAACGGTAGATGGCATCAATTTTAATATCAGCAAGGAAGTGAAAGATGGATTTATTTTTAAAGAAATCCGATTTACTGATAATGGAAATGAATATTTCTTCAAAGAAAGAGTAAGGTGTTATACGCTAAATGATTTCAAATTACTTTTTGAAAAATGCGGATTCAAACTAGAAAAAACTTTTGGAAACTATTTGTTTGAAGACTTTAATGCTGCTTCCTCCGAAAGGTTAATTATGCTTTGCAGAAAAGTGTAAACTATAAAAATTTCAATCTTTTCGTTCTGAAGGCATAAAGGGCATAAATGACGAATCCCAGCACAATCCATATCGAAAATAATATCCAATTATGGACACCCAATTCGGTCATTAAGTAAATATTCATGAGTACCCCTAATACAGGAATAAGAGACAAATTTTTGACAATGGCATATATCGCAAATATCAAACTTATTAAATAGAAAAATATTTTTACATAATCTATTGTAAATGAATCATTTGTAACGAAACTAAAAATAACTATTGCCATCAAAGTTAACAACATTGCCAGCATATAATACCGACATTTGATATATGGAATTTTGAATTTTGAATACTTGGGATTGGTTGTATGCTTATTCAATGCCACACCCAGGCATACACAAGCAAAAGCAAACAAAGTGCCAATGCTGGTCAAATCTATTACTGATTTCAAATCGGCAAACAAAGCCGGAATTCCTACCATCAACCCCATAATTATTGTTGAAAATGAAGGTGTTTTGAATTTGGGATGTACTTCACTGAATTTTTTTGGCATTAATCCATCTCTGCTCATGGACATCCATATTCTTGGCTGACCCAATTGATATACCAACATTACGCTGCTCAATGTTATTATCGATATTAATGACACAAACCCTGAAATAAAATGGAGTTGCTTGGTTTCAAAGACAAAAGCCAAAGGATCGGCTACACCCAAAGTATGATATGGCACCATTCCGGTAAGAATGGTTGTAATTAACAAATACAATAAGGTAGAAATTGCCAATGAAGCTATCATTGCTCGAGGCATATCTTTTTGAGGATTTCTACATTCTTCAGCAGTAGTTGAAATAGCATCAAACCCAATGTATGCAAAAAATACGGACGACACCCCATATAATACGCCTTGAACACCATTTGGTGCAAATGGATGCCAATTGTCGGGCTGTACATAAAAGGCCCCTATTCCAATGATTATTAGTATGGTACCTATCTTAAGTAAAACCATAAAATTATTGGCTTTTTTGGACTCCTCAATTCCGATGTAACAAATGATAGTGACCAAAACTGTAATCAAAAAAGCAGGGTAATTGATTACCAGTGTATTGCCAAACCAATCAAATGTGGTTGTAATTTTAATACCAAATCCTTCAGCAAAAGAAACAAAATATGCGCTCCACGAAATAGCCACGGCAATATTGCTAATTGCATATTCCAATATCAAATTCCAGCCTACCATCCACGCGGCCAATTCACCAAAGCTGACAAAAGAGTATGTATATGCACTTCCTGAAACTGAAGTTGACGAAGCAAATGCTGCATAACACAATGCCGAAAGCGCACATGCAATGGCGGTGAACAAAAATAATAAGGTTACTGCCGGTCCTCCTTGTACAACTGCCTGACCTATGGTACTGAAAATACCCGCACCTACAATGGCTGCTATTCCCATTCCGGTAAGATCCCAAAACCTGAGCGACTTTTTGAGCCCGGTGTCGGAAGGGGAATTAAAATTTTTTTTGTTGAAAAAGGTATGGGTAAATTGCAAAGTATATGTTTACTACTAGGTAAATGTAAGAATTTATGAATGTCTATTACAGAAATCAGTAAAATTCTAAATATTAAATACTAAGCTCTAAACAAATTCCAATGCTCAAATTTCAAAAAGTTGAAGTTGTTTAAATATTAGGTTTTTGAAAATTTGAATTTGTTTAGAATTTCGTTTTTACACCATTATAACTTCATCCCTTTTTCAATATACTCGGCTATGTCCAACACTTTTATTTCATTTTCCTTTTCTTTGTTTTTCACGCCATCACTCATCATAACCATGCAAAACGGGCATGCAGTAGCTACATAATTAGCCTGCGTTCCAAGCGCTTCTTCAATGCGTTCAATATTGATGTCCTTGTTTCCTTTTTCCGGTTCTTTGAACATTTGGGCACCGCCTGCTCCGCAGCACAATCCGTTTTTGCGACTACGTTTCATCTCAACAAGGTCAGCATCCAATACTTCGAGAACCGAACGAGGTGCATCGTATACTTCGTTGGCTCGTCCTAAGTAACATGAGTCGTGATAGGTGATTTTCTTGCCCTTAAATTCTGATGTATCCGATAATTTGATTTTGCCTTCGTTAATCAACTGTTGTATCAATTCCGAATGGTGCAATACTTCATAATTGCCCCCCAATGCGGGATATTCATTTTTGATAGTATTAAAGCAATGAGGGCAAGCGGTTACAATTTTTTTGATTTGATAACCATTCAATATTTGAATATTGGACATGGCCTGCATTTGAAACAAAAACTCATTTCCGGCTCTACGTGCTGGATCACCCGTGCATGACTCTTCAGTGCCCAATACCGCATAATTGATATTCAGATGATTAAGTATCCTGCAAATTGCAACAGTCACTTTTTTATATCTTTCATCAAACGAACCTGCACAACCTACCCAAAAAAGAATATCCGGTTGTTTTCCTTGCGCCACTAGCTCCGAAACCAAAGGTACATTTGCCATAATCTATGTTTTTGAATGTGTACGTGTAATAAAATTACATTGTTCTATAAATTGCTTAAAAAGTTGATATACATAGGGTTGGAAATATAAATATTTAAATTATGAATTATGACAAATTTAACGTTTGTGTATGACTTTTTTAATAGAAATCATTTTCAAAATACTATTTAAAAAGACCAAGTAATTGACCAATCAGGGAAATAGATTCTTTATTAAGAATGATTAAAACACAAAGTAATATTATAAAATAAATTCTCGATTCATTTTTTGATGCTTTAATCTCAGAACTGAGCTTTGAATCAATTTTTTCTATTTCCAATAATAATTCAGCTTTTACCAAAGCCAAATCTGATTTTGAAGCCAGTTCTTTACTAAGCTCATCCCGAATTTCTAATTTTTTTTGTATGGCGATTTCAACTACTTTTTTTTCGGCTTGTGCAAACGAAAAATCCAATAATGTAGTCACTTTTTCAGCAACTGCTTTTCCAAACTCTTTTTCAAGGGTAATATAGGTTTCTAATGGAATACTTTGCGCCATATAATTATATCGTTCTTCCAAAATTAGCAATTAGTTTTAAAAGTAAAAAGTAATAGATATTAATGCATTGAAATCAAAAATGATAAGTTAAGTAATTTGTGTAAGGAGAATTACTGATAATTGGGTTTAAAAAGACATTTTGTTTTTGATAATATTCATAATTTCCACCATATTTCATTATGAATTTACTTTTATGAATTTGACTGACTTGCCCAAAATTATTACCAATACCTTGTATAACCTTATATAGATTTTCATCGCCAAAATCTATAAAAACAGGTCTTTTAGCCTCTTCCCAACTTCTTTTTGGTTTTTTCCATTTAAAATTAAAAAGATTATAATTATGAGCTGTAATTTTGATTTCTGCCTCAGTGAGATTTCTATTTGGAATGGCGCTATAGTTTGCTAATCCTTTTTTATTGAATTCAAAATTGTGCTTAAATTCACTGCCATTAATTATCCAAAGCATTTTTTCGCCATAAAATAGCTCTCTTTGTCTAATAATAGGTTTTTGAATTGGAGAATTTTGCAGTTCAATTACCACATTTTCATTTGTCAGTATATCAGCTATATGTTTCTTATTTTCTTTTTCTATTATGACTTCAATGTTTTCTTCACCAAAAGTCAATTTCCAGTTTAAATGCCATTTTGTTTCTTTTTCATGCCAAGAATCGCAGCTATCACCTACTTTATGGGCCCAGTGCCAAACATTAATCTCGCCACATTTAGAGTACACCTCACAACCACAAATTGGACATAATCCAATGCCTTTAGGACTGGGTTCAACCCTTACACCATTAATATTTGCAAGTAGCATACTTATAAATGAAAAGAAATTTTTGTAAATAATTCTTGAAACTTAATGGTATAATCAGTTTGTTTTCAAATTTTCGATAAAATTGATTTAACCTACCCCAACAAATCTCGCTGTTGTATTCAAATATGACATTCTACATTTATTTACCCAAAAACCTCTTTCTCAAGCTTGGATATTTTCATGTCCGTTTTGATCAAGTAAGCTATCAATCCAACAAAAAGTATCAAAACTACGCCTACAACCACATATATTTTTCCACTGCTCCTCAATATGTCTGCCATTTCAACTGCTTGTAATAGTGTCATTTGCTTTGGTTTTCTTTTAGTTTTTGTTCGACAAATCTCATTCTATATCTTAATTGCGTAATCCACACTCCCAACATAATCCAGGCAATGTTGGCCGGATAAAAAACCAACCGCATCCTATTGTCCAAATCATACGAGTTGAACCCCGGATTACCGCCATTTCCGGGATGTAAGCTATCGGTTAATCTTGGAAGTACAAATAGCAAAGGAATAAGTATACAAAAAGCAAAAATGTTATACACCGCACTTATTCTGGCCTTTTGCTGATCATCATTGAACGAGCCTCTTAATACCATATATGCAAAATATATTAATAGTCCTATTGCTGAAGCATTTTGCTTTGGATCGCCACTCCAATATGCACCCCAGGTATATTTGGCCCATAACATTCCGGTCACTAATCCTAATATTCCAAATATGATTCCTGAATTGGCATATTCAACTGCTTTTGTATCGAATTCCGGTTTGGGTTTTTGTAAATATCTGATTGAATTGATGAATGAAATCAAAAGCAAATAAATCATCCCAAACCACATGGGAACATGGAAATACAAGTTTCTAATGGATTCATTGAGTATGGGTAGTGTGGGAACTTCCATCAAAAATCCGGCAATAATTGTATAAACTAATAGCGCAATACACGCCATTTTCCACCAAGATATTTTCATAATTAATTGCGCCAAATATACGGAAACAAAATGTATGACAATGCCAGTACAAGTACATTTATTGCCATCAAAATTGTCAATTCATCATAACTTTCATATACATCAATTCCGTCAATTGCTTGCTTTGAAATTTTGATAATCAACAATAGCAAAGGTAAGATAATTGGGAAGCTCAGTATAGCCATTAAAGTACCGTTGTTACTTGCCTTAGAAGCGATGGCAGCCACAAAGGACAAACTCGATGCAAATGCTATTGAACTCAATACTAAGCATAAAAAAAAAGTGACTTGATCCTGAATTGGATTGCCCATAACAACACCATAAAACACAAATCCTATAACTGCCAACATCAATAGCAGAACACTGTTATAAATGATTTTTGAAAAGATTATCGCCTCCGTCCTGCAAAGCATAAAATAATACAAATTTCTACCTTCTCTTTCGCCTGAAAATGATTTGGAAATGGCATTAATAGCACTAAAAAGAATAATAATCCAAAATAATGCATTCCATGTAATCGGATGGATGATACCTTTTTTTACATTGAATGACAAATAGCAGATAAACACAGCCCCTGCCAAATACAACAATATCCCATTAAGTGCATATCGATTGCGCCATTCAATCGTAAAATCTTTATACAACAATGCACCTATTTGCTTGATCATATTTGACTAAAATCATTTATTTTGAAAATATGGAATCTACCACAGGGGTTATCCTATTTACCCACAATTTATATTGATAACCAGATGGATGCAAACCATCGTTGGCTACCAATAATGGATCCCAATTTCTGGAAATATCGGTTATATTAACATAATTCACGCCTACATTATTGCTTTCCTGCAAATTCACCGCATTAAAATTATTGATGCCTGCTGAAATTGTCATTTGGTTGTTCCGACCAAATGGCGTATACCCATAGTCAGGAATTGAAATCACAATTACATGATTTTTGTTGCCTTTGGCAAAATTGATGGCAGTATTAAGGCAAGTAATAAATTCGCTTCTGTATGTTACAATGGAATTGCCTCTATATTGATTATTTACCCCTATCAACAAAAACACTAAATCGTACGTGCTTGTATCATTGGCATTTGAAATGCCGTTGAGCAGCTCACCAGTAGTCCATCCTGTGGTAGCTATAATTTTAGTAACAGGAACATTATATCCCAATTTTTTGAGAGTATCAGCCAATTGTACCGGGTATCGTTCTGAAACACTGACACTTTGGCCAATAGTATAGGAATCACCTAAAGCAAGAATTTTAATGGTTTTTATTGAATTTCCCAAAGTGGTTAAGACAGGATTAACTGTAAAATTATAACTTTTAGCAATTGAATTCCGATTTGTGTCATCTATTGAACTGGAAGAAATCAAAAAATCGTAATTATCTAAAATCTTATTTGTTCCATTTGTTGAATCACTTTTGACACTTATTCCTGAAGTGGAAGTTATACCTACAATTGAATGATTGGAACCAATCACTTCTTTTTGAGGTTCCTGAGTAGGAGTTGCACAACTACAAAACAACCAAATAACATTTAAATAAATCAAATACTTAATCATAGGCTTATTTTTATCAAAGCCACAAATTATTCTATTATAATTTTTCCTCGTTTTGTTCCGGTGTAGTAATAGTATAAGCCGGGTATTAAATGCGTATCCATTTCAATAATTCCCGGTTCAATTATTTGTTCAAAAACTATATTGCCCATTAAATCAATAATCACCAATTTGTTTCTTGTATGGCTATTAACTTTAAACTTCCCATTATTGGGATTCGGGTATATCTCCATTGAATTTGGAAGTTCAATACTATTTTCAATGCCGGTCAAACATCCTGAATTCTCAACAGGAACGGATAATGAAACTACATTTTTACAACCTTTTGAATCAATTCCCACTACTGAATATGTAGAAGTGTAATTTACAGTATCAGTGATTATATTACTATTTGAAGAACTTATTTCTCCAAATGACCTGCTATTGAACCATTGATAGTTAGTAGCACCACTAACTGTAAGCGTAATAACCTGACCACATTTTGCTAAACCATCTTTCAAGTTAGCACTTAATGTCAATGTGGGTTTGGGATATATTACAATGTTATTGGTTTTTGTTAATGTGTTGCCTGTACCTAAGCTATTAGAAGCCGTCAGACTTACATTGTAAGTTCCTGCAGTATACAATATTGCTACAATATTTTGTCCGGAACTTGTAAGCGGTGATAATACATTTGAAACATCATTTATGGCCCATTTCCAACTTGTGGGATATTGAGATGATTGATCAGATAATGCAATATTATCACCGGAACATGCTACTTGTGGATTGGTAGAGAAATTAGAAGCAGGCACCGTAGTTCGGTTAGGCATTTGAATATTAATATTATCCAAATACAAAACATTACCCCAACCTGATTTGTTTATAAAATAAAATTGTAAATTACTTTGGCCATTGAGAAATGCCAGTGAAATTTGTTCCGTTCTCCATTGGCTTGAAGTTGGGACAAAACTCTGGTAAGTCGGAGGAGCGGTGGATAAGTTAATACCTCCCTTTTTCCAAAGTGATGTTTTTGTTTGACCACAATTAGTTGAATAATAAATATTTAGTGTATCGTAATAATATTCCGGAAAGGAAGTAGAACTGCTTTTGTATGGGGTATATGCTACATTAAAAGATAAGTAGGCATTTGCTCCACCCGTAAAATTAAATTTTGGGCTGATTATGCCACTTTCTTTATCCGTTTGGTCGTAAGTTGAATCATAATTATTGCAAATGATTGATCTGCTACCGGTTCCAAAACCACTTGCTTGCGATGAATAAGTCCAAGGTTTTACATTTTCAGGAGTATAAAACAACCAATTACCTAAAACTGTGGAACTTGATTCCATATCAGCAAGAAAAGGCATTGATGCTTGATTTGAAGAAAGAATTGATATATAATTTTGACGAACTAATGTATCAGAACCGAAAGTATTAGTAGCTATTATTTGAACCGTGTAATTTCCTATATTAGAAAATGCATAAGTAAAAGTATTTAATGATGAAGTTGTTACCACCTGTTTATTACTATTTGTTATTGTCCAAATGCGTGAGGTTGGATTTCTTGAACTTTTATCGGTAAATGTGATTACATTTCCTACACAAGCCGATTGTTGGGAAACCGAAAAATCCGCTGAAGGGACTGAAGAAACTACATATACATTAGAATTGGGAAGTTCTTTTCTTCGAGGGCTATTTTGAAGAACCGTTAAAATTCTCGTTTTCTGATCGTTTGTAAAAATATTCATGCATCTATCATCAGCATAATCCATATAATTTTGATACATAGCTTGTACACCCGCAGTACATGAAGCATAGCTAGAAGGACATCCATATATGGGATCAGAAGTTGGTGGTGTATCATTGCAATAATCGGTTCCGGTACAATTACTTAAATCGCCCCAAATGTGCCTTAAACCAAAAATGTGTCCCATTTCATGGGTTGCAGTTCTACCCAAATTATATGGAGGATTAATATTAGAGGTTCTTCCAAAAACATTAAATCTTATTACGAGTCCATCTGTGGTTGCACCTCCTTCAACAGGGTCCAATCCGTCCAATTGTGATAAATTGGGAAGTTGAGCATATCCTAACGTGGTGGCGTCCGTTCCTGAAAACCTTACCGTCCAAATGTTCAAATATTTTGTAGGATCCCAAATGGTAGTTGGTTTGAGGCTATTTTCTACATTAGTGATTGACCAGGCAGTTCTGCCACCATTATATCGGTGAACACCGGCTTCTGCTAATATTTTGCCTTGCAAATCAATAGTTGCCCTCACAAATTTAATAAACATCACTGCCCCAACAGGGTTGGTGTTATAGCCGTTGGTATTGATTATTTTGTTAAAATCTTCATTAAGGGCATCAAATTGTGATTGAATTTGGGCTTCACTGATATTTGTTCCGGTTCCAACTGCTTCACCATTATGTACCACATGCACAATAACAGGAATGTATGTAGTATCAGTTGTTGTTCTGGAGCCTTTTCTCATTGCCTCAAAACGCGCAATATTTTTTTGAAAGTTTTTTTCTTCATCTAATAATGAAGGTAGGTTGTATTTACTTCTTCTAATACTATCTAATTGCATCGTATGACATACTCTATTTACAGGCAAATCATTTACATAAATTGAAGGAATGCGATTTTGAGCGATTAAATTTAAAGTCCCAATGAAAATCAGTACTTTTAAGTAAAAAAATTTATTTGTAATAATTGAATACATATTTTGGAAATTATTCAAATTAAATAAAGCATAACTATTTTACCAATTATTATCCATTAATAATCAAAATCCACAGGAAGTAATTAAGTAAACAGAAAAAAACTAAGTTTGCATTGTTATCTTTATTCTATTGACTTGAATTCGATTTTTAAGAAAGTCTTAATTTTTTCAATACTTAACTTTTACATGAATGTTTTTGGGCAAAATTTAATATTTAACGGAGGTTTTGATGGAATACCGGGTGAAGGAATAAACGCAAGTATAACTGGTTGGGTAGCATGCAATCTTCAGCCTGATTTATTACCAAGTGGAGCATGTGTTACTGTAGTCTCAGCCTTTGAAGGATCTTCGTTTATTGGAATGGGGTATACTGATGGCTCGGATTTAACAAATGAAAGATTTGGTCAACCATTAATTAACAAGGTCAAAAAAAACGAAAGTTATATTTTTGAAACAGAAGCTAGTGAAATCAGAGCTATATGTATTTGGAATACTATTCCTACCTTATCTTCGAGTGCTTATATCAGGTTTGGAAATAATAATTGTAATATTCAAAAAACGATCAGATATACAAATAATCTTTCCGTAAACCAATGGGAACATTATTGTATTAGCTTTAAAACAGACGCTGACTATAACTACTTTTCAATTAGTGGAGGAATAGGGGGCACACCACGTTATATGGTTGCGGATGACGTTAAACTTTATAAAGCACCAAATTTAACCCTTTCGGGTACTAATTCTACCAATTTAAGTTTGAAAGAACATTATAAAATAAACAGCTATTGCGACATTCGTTTTGATTGGTTTGTTTCCGATAGCGGAAGCATCCTATATAATGGTGATACCGCTTCTGTTACTTGGAGTTATATAGGCATTCATAATATTACAGTAACCGCTACAAGTATATCACAACTTTCAGAAGTAGATAGAATTGTGTTTCCCATAACGGTTTCGGGAATTCCGCCAGCCAAAGCCAGTATTTTGGGACCGATAACAGTTTGCAACGATTCATTAGTGAATTATACTATTTCCCGAAATATAATTGATTCACTATACGTAAGTTTTACTGGTGGTAACCTAATTACACAAATTGGCAATAATTTCAAATTTAAACTGACCATTCCAGGCATTGGAAACCTGATAGCAACTACTGATAATCAAACGGTTACGAGTATTTCTATTTATACAATTACCAGTTTTGTTTGCACGGTTACTTCAAGTCCAATTGTTGAATCTTGTTTAGGAGTGAATTGTACGATTCCTGTTACTTGTGTAGGTGCAAATTGTATGAATTGTTTTGGATTAATTTGCGAAAAACCAAATACATGCACAGGTAATAATTGTAATCCTGACACTAACATAGTGAAAGATCCTTGCAAAATTGACCCCACACCTTGTTATTGTCCACCAAACTTATGCGATACTGTAAAACCACCTCCAATTGACTCAATATCACAAAAAAAACAAGTTGTTTTTTATAGTGCTTTCAGTCCAAATGGTGATGGATATAATGAATTTTGGTCCATTGATGGTGTAGAATCATATAAAACAATCTCACTATCAATTTTTGATATTTGGGGAAATATTGTTTATAATACTAATTGGTTTGATAATAAATGGAATGGCAACGCTAATGCAGGAACGCCACTTTCGGCAGGAGTATATTACTACCTAGTTGAAATCAAAGAAATTGGGTTAACTAAAAGTGGTAGTGTAGCGATAATTAGATAATGCGATTAATGATGATGTCCGCCATCGCCATGCACATGCCCGTGTGAAATTTCTTCTTTGGTTGCTTCACGTACCGATAATACAATTCCCTCAAACTGAAGATCTTTTCCGGCAAGTGGGTGATTGAAATCCATACGAATATATCTTTCAAATTCTTTAATTTCTAAAATCCTGCCTCTTACATGGTGCCCATGCTCGTCTTGCATAGGAATGCTTCTACCTACCTGAAACACTTGTTTGTCGAGTTTGCCATCTGCATCCAAAAAATCGTCAATTGGCAAGTTCATTATTTCATTGAAATCATAATTGCCAAATCCTTCTGCAGAAGTTATGGAAAAGTTAAAAGTATCACCTTTGCTTTTACCCATCAAGTTAAATTCAAATTTAGGAGGCAATCCACTATTTCCAACCAAAAAATACATTGGGTTGGTATCATCCACCTCTTCTACCAATTGTGGTTTTTCCACATTATTTGTAATAAATAATTTGAAGCCAACGGCTACTACTTTATTCAATTCTACTTTCATTCGATTTCTGTTTTATGATACTTTAGAGATATATTAATATTGATTATTTCGAACTATACAGTTTGTTTATTTTAAAAGCCCCACCTAAATCCTCCCCACGGGGAGGACTTTAAGCCTCTCCCTATGGGGAGAGGTTTGGAGAGGGGCTAATTCGGATTTTCCACGGATTAACATTCTTTTTAGTGTTTACTCTGCCACGTTCAGTTCGGCAGGTGCATCGTTAAATTTCTTTTTGGACGTACTGGCTATGATGATAAAGAGCGTGAAAATGTAAGGTGCAGCGTTGAACAAGTAATAGCCATAAGAATAGCCCGCGCTTTGCAAAGACGGTCCTATCGCACTTGCCCCACCAAATAATAAGGACGCAGTAAAACATTGGATCGGTTTCCATCGGGCGAAAATGACGAGGGCAACTGCCATCAATCCTTGTCCGCTCGAAAGTCCTTCGTTCCAACTGCCTGGGTAGTAGAGCGACAGATAAGCTCCCGCAATTCCCGACAAAAAAGAACCAGCCGAAGTGGCGATGATACGGGTCTTGGTGATGTTATAACCCAAGGCCACACCAGCGTCCTCGCTTTCGCCAGCCACTCTCAAAATCATTCCCCAACGGGTGTATTTGAAAGCGTAGTAAAGGGCAAATGATAGCGCAATGCCCAAGATGAACAACCCATTGATTTTGAACGCCTGATATACTTGTGGCACATCGCTAAACCAAGCGAGAGAGAAATCGCCCAAACGTGGAGCGGTAGGTTTGATAAGTGGTTTGCCGAAAAAGAAGGCCAAGCCCGTTCCCAACATCATCATGGCAATACCCATTGCGATGTCGTTCACGCCTTTTTTGCTGCAAATCCAGCCGTGGAAAAGTCCGAAGAGCGAACCAACCAAGCCCGCAGCTAGAATACCTACCCAAGCCGAACCTGTCAAATAAGAAACTCCGTAGGCACACATGGCGCCCATGATAAGGCTGCCTTCATGGCCCAAGTTGATTCTTCCTGCTTTTTCGGTAATGTATTCGCCCAAACTCACAAAGAGAAAAGGAGTGCTTACCCTGATTGCTCCTCCGATAATTGCCAGAGGGATGAGCCAAATTCCTACGTCCATAGTTGTATCATTTTATGTCAATTTTATATTTTCATTTCGCATGTACGAATTACGATGTACGATTTGGTTAAAACCTTCATTACTGTTTTCTAAATCGTACTTCGTACATCCCACATCGTACATTTCCTCATGATGTTTTAGGCAACTTTATTTTCAGCATGGCCACAATGGGCTCCCAGCCAATAATGGTCACAAAGATGATTCCTTGCAACACAATCATGGTGGCATCGGGCAACTCGCAACGTCTCTGAATCAGTCCGTTACTGGCTGTCAATGCTCCAAATAAGAAAGTTACAGGGATGATAGCCAAAGGATTGTGTCGTGCTAAGAAGGAAACCAGAATACCTGTGTAGCCATAACCCGCTACCAGCGAAGCGTTGGCTCTTCCGTGGACAGCGGCTACTTCCACCATTCCCGCCAAACCCGCAATGCCACCAGCGAGGAAGAAAGTCAGTAGAATCACTTTCTCGATAGACAAACCCGCCAACTTCGCTGCTTTTTTGTTTCCGCCAATAATCCTGACAGAGAAACCGAAGGTGGTGAAGTGGTAAAGGAAATACATCAATAAAGCCAGAATGATGCCCATAATCACGCCATAATGGATGTCGGAACCACCCACAGTGCCCAACATTTTATCAGGTCCGATGTGGTAAGTAGAAGGTTTGTTCAAACTAGCAGGGTCGCGCAAACTACCTTCCACCAAATGATTCATGCAAGCAATGGCGATGTAGTTTAGTAAAAGTCCCACGATGGTTTCGTTGGCTCCTTTGTAGTGTTTCAGATAACCAATGATCGTAATCCAAAGTCCGCCTACTGTAAAAGCCGCCACAAACATGCCAATCATGGTTACAAAATAAGAGGCACTAGAAAGTGACACCCCTGCTACCGCAGCAGCAAGTCCCCCAACTACCAAAGCTCCCTCACCACCGATCACCACCATGCCCAATTTGGCTGGCAATGCTGTACAAAACGCCACTAAAAGCAGTGGTGAGGACATCAATATGGTATTCTGAACGGAGAAAGAAGAACCCACCGAACCTTCCACCATGTAGCCAAAGACTTCCAAGGGATTCGCCCCTATCACCAACAGAAACAGGGCAAACAATGCCAGACTGAATAACAAAGCAGCCAGCGTGTTCAGAAAAGCCATCAGCCCTTCCTTAAATTCATCGTTCCAGATAGTGGCCATAGTTAAGGTGGTTTAGGTTTGAAAATGGGTACTAGGGACTAGGTGCTAGGAACTGGACAATTTGTTT
>JANRJY010000094.1:0-14704 GCA_033763735.1 Bacteroidota bacterium
AATGGAACAAATAAAAAAATATTTCCCTGAATTAACTGCAGATCAGATTTCAAAATTTGAAAAGCTTGATGGATTGTACAGAGATTGGAATGAAAAGATTAATGTGATTTCGCGCAAAGATATTGACCACTTATATACTCATCATGTGTTGCACTCTTTGGCAATAGCCAAAATTATCTCCTTCCTTCCCGGTGCTAAAATACTTGATGTAGGAACCGGGGGTGGATTTCCTGGCATTCCTTTGGCCATATTATTTCCTGAAACCAAATTTCATCTGGTTGATTCTATTGCTAAAAAAATAAAAGTAGTAACCGAAGTGGCTAACGGAATAGGATTGCAAAATGTGATTGCAGAGCAAAAACGTGTTGAAGAATTGGAAGAAAAATATGATTTCATTGTCAGTAGAGCTGTTACAGACTTAATCATTTTGTACAAATGGAATAGGAAAAACCTTTCCGTAAAATCAGTTCATGAAATGCCGAACGGCATTATTTGTCTGAAAGGTGGCGATAAGTTACTTGAAGAAATTACTGCAATGAAAACGCATGTTAAAACCTGGCAAATTAGTGACTATTTCCGAGATCCTTTTTTTGAAACCAAGAAAGTGGTGTATGTGAAGGGGTGATTAGTTGAAAAATTTATAAATTTGCATACATGAAAAACGATGAATTTCGTAAAGAGGTAGGTAAGTTCTTTGTAGATATTGCAAAGTTGATATTTGGTGGTGTTGTTTTAGCTACAGTGTTAAAAATTGAGATAGCCTCAAAGTTTATAGTGATTTCAATTGGGATAATTGCTACATTAGCAATTGCAATTTTAGGATTTATTATAATGAAAAGTAACAAAAGAAATTAGTATGGAAGCTTTATATTTATTTAGTTTTTTAGCTATTGTTGGAATATTAGGTATCATATATGTTCTATTTTTTGAAAAAAGGAAGGTGGTGTAATGATATATTTATTTATATCAAAATGCTTTTCCCGTGAGATCTGAACTTTCCGCTTGACGAATAATGTTAAGTTGAAAGACCAGACAGCACAAAAGCAAGGGTAATCATTGAAAATATGGGTTTAAAACTCAGTATATCACTTTATATTTTTTATTTTTAACAGTAAAAGGTGCTCGGAATTTTTAATATCAATTGTTCCCAATTTATAAATTATTTACTTTTGTAAATCTATGATACCTTTAAAATAAACGCAATTTAACCTTTTATCTTCGTCAAATTATTTTACCTATATATCAAAAAAAAGAAAATGAAAATTCATTTTATGTCTTTACAAAAGATATTGATAATTATTTCTTTAGTTCAATGTGTTAATACATTTGCACAAGATTTGATAATTAAAAAAAATGGTGAAAAAATTTATGGCAAAATAAATAATCAAGACTCGACAAGAATGTATTTTACTACATTTAGGAATGATGAAGTAATTAGTTCAAATATACTTTTGTCTAAGATTGACACAGTATTTTACAATAAAATTTCTAAGGCAGATAGAATAGAAATTGATAATGATTTTTCACGTACATATATGTATAAAGGTATCGAATATTCACACAAAAGGTTAGAAGAAATATTAATTTTTGACCCTGAGTCATATATAATGTATAGAAACGCCCGAAACACAAAATTTTTTGCTAGAGCAGTACTAGTAATGGGCTCCTTTCTGGTTTTATTTCCTTTTAGTCAATTGGCTTTTCAAAAACAACCATTTTGGCATAGCTCACTAATTGGTGGTGGAGTAGCTTTATTGTCAATACCACTTTTTGTTATTGCTAACGAACGAATTTATACTTCTATCCAGAAGTATAACAAAAACATCACTCTAGGCTGCAATTACAATTTTGACATTGGTTTATATTTGTCCTTTAGCCAATTTGGTATTTCGGTTAAATTTTAGTTGGCTCTTGATGTATTTTTATTATATCACTGATATTTATTTTATTCAACCACCAAACCTTTTCTTAGCCTCCTCCAATACCTCTGCAGTAAGCCTTACACCAATACGAGTTGCTCCAAGGGCTTTATATTTAAGCACATCATCCAAAGAACGAACTTTACCTGAAGGTTTGACCTGAACTTTGGGTCCACTGTGTTTGCGAAACAATGCAATATTGTGCTCTGTAGCACCTACATAGTCGAATCTGTCATCAGGCATTTTGATATAACTGAATCCTGTTGATGTTTTGACCCAATCACAACCCACTTCCGTACATATTTCGCACAGTCTAATTTTTAAAGCATCATCGGTAATATAATCGGTTTCAAAAATGATCTTTATCGTAGCTCCGTGATCGTGACAAGCTTTTGTAACTTCCGCTAACTCACGTTTAACATAAGCCCAATCTTGCGAGAGTACTTTTCCTGTATTCACGCACATGTCTATCTCTTTTGCACCTTTTTTGAGTGCCTCCAATGTCTCAAATATTTTGCATTCAATGGTATTGCTTCCATGAGGGAAGCCTACTGTGGTACCTGGATTAATTGTCGTTCCTTTAAGCATTTCAACAGCCATTTCCAATGCATATGGCTTGATGCATACAGATGCTACATCATATTTGATGGCAAGTTCTATACCTGCTTTTAACATTTCGTCAGTCATTACCGGTTGAAGTAATGAGTGGTCAATCATTTTGGCAATTTCTTTAACTGTTGTCATTGTTTTTAAATCAATTAATTATTGTTCTGAATTATAAAATGTAGGTTTGTAGTTACTAAATGAAAACTTATTGGTGTTGCAGTACAGTGTACTGTAAAAACAAAAGTTGAGTTTACTGGTAAAGTATTTCCTGTGTATCAACAAGAGTGCTTCTCCTTCTTTAATCTCCAGCAAATTTGCTATTTCCGGATTTGCATTTATTGCGTTTATATCCTGATACATATCTTCCACTTCAATTTTATACTTTTGATGAAGCAAATCGAATAATGAGTTTTCAGGGTTAAAAAGCTGATCAAATTTTTTCAAACCGTCACTTGGAAGCCATGTGTATTCTATCATAACTGGGACATTATCAATTTTGCGAACCCGTCCGAAATAAAATGCATCTGCACTTTTTTCTCTTTTGGTGAGTCCAAATACCACATTTGAAGGAATCGCTGCCAGTTGTGTCTTGTCAATTACAATGGTGGTGATTTTACTTTTAGCTTCTGTAACAGATTCTGAAAACCCTTTGAATGAAAGCAATCCCAATGATTTTCGTTGTGATTTTACAATGCTTCCTTTGCCTTTGTGTTTGAAAATGATTCCTTCCTTTTCAAGCTGAGCCAATGCCAATCGAATGGTTGATCGGGCAACTTTATGTTCGGCAGTCAGGTCATTTTCAGATGGCAATAAGGTGCCTACTTCGTATTTTCCAATCGAAATATCTTTTTTTAAAATATCGTAAATGCGTTTATATTGTAAATCCAAGGGTTAAATTAATAATTATTAATTAATAATTAGTTTTTGGGCCATTCCTTCTCCTCCCAACGTCTTCATCCTTTCCACCACTCTGGGGACATATTCTTTGGAGATAAATGTATTTAATCCATTATCCATCACCGTATTTTTCCATTCTTTATGCTTGCGATCAAACTTTTCGGCATTGTTGGCAAAATATTGTTGTGCTGCTGTTGATCGGATGTATAGTGATTCTGAAGACCAATTTACTTTTGTAACCCCTGCTTTTGATGCGGCTGATAATTTGTCATTGGGTAGTCCCGTTGAACCATGTAATGCAACTCCTATTTTACGACCGGTTATCTGCGTCAGAAGCGAAACATTGGCTTCAATTACTTTTGGATTAAATCCTGAATAACCATCATCTGACGTGAATCCGTGTTGCGTTCCCACACCTGGAGCCCATAATGCTATTTTGCCGGGATATTTTTTCTCTACGCTTCCAATCAAATGTTCGGTTTCCGAGGCAGGCGTAATGCGGTCATCCACAGCCGATTCCATTTCGAGCGTGACATCTACATTTGCTTCGTTGGCATAGTCAACCAATTTGCAAATATTTTTAATGTTTTCATCTTCAGTCATTTCTGATGCATCGAGTGATACTGTTGAAGCAAATAATTTGATTGATTGATTATGAAAATTTGCAGATATTCCTTGAATTGCATTTTTCAAAATCGTTTCAGTTTCCGGCCCTTTGATATGGTCGGTATGATAAATTACCGGGATGTGTTTGTAGCGTTCGCTATTAGCAAGTACCATTAAATCAGAAAGATATCTGGCTACTCCTAGAACAGGATTGCCCATACCATAACTATGACCTTTTATTTGCCAAAGACTTGTCTCAATAATAACCGGAGCATTGGCCTGATATGCCGCTTCCAGGCAATCAGAAACCGCTGCGTGACTATCTGCATTTATTGCAAGGATTGCATATCGGTTATCAAATGCATGAATCAAAAGTTGACGGGATTGAGTAGGGTTGAGCAACATAATTTAATAATTAATAATTAAGAGTTAATAATTTATATCTTTTTAGAATCTTCGTTTTTGGAAGTTGATTTGATGATAGCAGTTAATAGTTTTATTAGTTCTTCTGAGTCTTTATTAATACTGATATAGGCTGATTCTTGAATGAATCCAGTTTCAAACAATAATCGCAACCAATACTTTGTTTCATTTGCTTCTTTTAGAGCAATTTTAAGCTTGTGAATAAAATCAGATTTCGATTCAGCATATATAGCTTCATGCACATTTGCTCCAATAGAAGTCCCGCATTTTAACACTTGTTTTGAGAGAATAAATTCTTGTTTTTTATCCTTCAAATGAGTGTACATTTTTACAATTCGCTTTGCAAATTCAAATGACTTTTCTTCAATTAAATTCTTTTTCAAAATATATAATTAACTATTAATTGATAATTATTAATTAAAGAGTGTCAACCTTGATATGTTTTGTTTTTAAGTATTCATGTATGGCTCTTCGTCCTAGTTCAATACCAAAACCCGACTCTTTCCAACCTTCATAAGGTGCATATGCAGTATTAACTGATCCGTTATTGACACAAACAGTACCGGCCTCTATACTTTCGCTTACTTTCATAATGGTCTTAAAATCTTTGGCGAATAAATATGCACAGAGTCCATAAGAAGTGTCATTTGCCTTTTCAATCGCTTCTTCTAAAGTATCAAATGTATCCACAGGCACGACAGGACCAAATGTTTCTTCATTCATCACTTTCATTTTCTTATCAACACCTGTCAATATTGTAGGCGTATAATAATTACCTCTGGAGAAATTGTCTCCTTCCGGCGCATGACCTCCTAATACAAGAGTAGCTCCTTTATCCACTGCATCTTTAACATGATCTTTTACCTTTGAAAGTACTTCTTTGGTAGCCATTGGACCTATGTCACATTTGCCGTCTTCCACGCCATCTCCTATTTTCATTTTTTCGCCTTTGGCTTTGAGTTTGTTGACAAATTCATTGTATATGGATTTGTGAACATACACTCTATTGACGGTGCTACAGGATTGACCCATATTTCTGAAACCTTTGTAGGCAACAATTTCTGCTGCATTATCAATATCGGCATCAGCAGCAACAATAGCAGGACAATGTCCACCAAGTTCCAGAGATACTTTTTTCAAATATGGAGCAATGGTTTGCATTATCTTTTTGCCAGTGGAGGTCGAACCTGTCATAGCCACTTTTGCCACATCTTTGTGGGCAACCAGTGCAGCTCCTACATCTCCTTTGCCCATCAACACATTAATTACTCCTTCAGGAATTCCTCCTTCAATCATTGCTTGACAAAATGATAGTGGAGAAAGGGGGGTAACTTCCGTAGGCTTTACTACCACGGTACATCCAGCAGCTAAAGCTGGGCCCAGTTTCCAACTTAATAATGAAATGGGATAATTCCATGGCGTAATCAAGCCACAAACGCCTACCGGTTGATATATGACCCATGAACGTAGTGAAGGTTTTTCAGTAACATTAATATAACCTTCAACACGTACTGCTTCTGCAGCATAGTAATCAATTAAGTCACATGAAGATGTAACTTCCCCTTTGGATTGTTCGAATGGTTTTCCTTGTTCTAAGGCCATCAGATAACCAATTTTCTCAGCTTGTGTCCTTACATAAGCAGTTGCTTTCTTGATTATTTTCTCTCTATCCCATCCGGTTAATGATGACCATTTTTTGAATGCTTCTTTTGCAGATGCAACCGCAGCATTAACGTCATCCGGAGTAGCAGATGCTACCTGAGCCACTCTTTCTCCATTGGCTGGTGAAACCACATCGTCCCATTTATTGCTTGAGGATGGAACGGATTTTCCGCCTATTAGCAGTTCATATTTTTTGCCAATTAATTGGCTTACAAGTTCTGTGTTCACCTTTTTTGTAATTAATAGTTAATAATTAATATTTAATTTTTGTAGAATTAACAATGAACGATAATTGACAATTTTGTAACTGTCTAATTATTAACTATTCATTATTAATTAATAATTATATTCTTGGGTCAATACATACTTTTAATGCCTCGCCTTTTTCCATCAATTCAAATGACTCATTGATTCTGTCTAATGGCAGCACATGGGTGATGAATTTTTCGGCAGGAAAACGTCCACTTTCAATCAACTTATAAGCTGCTTTGAAGTCTGTAATTTTTTCGGAATAGGAACCCGACACAATCAATTCTTTGTAATGCAAATGATTGGTATTCAAAGTTGCTGTAGGATTGCTTTTGGGAAGACCACCAAAGAACTCAACTCTTGCACCTTTTCCTGCAATCTCAAGTGCATCGGCTTGTGCAAATGCATTACTAACCGCAACAATCACTACATCAAATCCAAATCCATCAGTAATATCCAACGATTTTTGAATATGGGAGCCTTCTTTATCTGATAGAATGGTGCCATCAATATCAAATCGTTTCATCATATCTAACCTGCTTTGATTAATATCAATCATGTGAACCGATTCAGCACCTTGCAAACGTGCCAATACTGCATGCATGGCTCCAATAGGACCGGATCCGATAATGGCTACTTTGTCTTTCAAACCAATGTGTAAGTGGTCATGGGCATTAGTAACACAACCTAGTGGTTCAGCCAAGCTCATTTCCTGAGATGAACGGGTATTTTCCACTTTGAACATGCTGCCCCTTGTTACAAATCGAGAAGGTATTTTGACAAACGGTGCAAATCCACCATCATAATGATAGGACATGGTCGATCGGTTGGTACACAAATTTTCACGACCAGCTCTACAGTATTTGCATTCGCCACACGACAATACGATATACATGACCGCTCTATCTCCTACTTTCACGTTGCTTTCTTTACTGCGTGACTCTACAATTGTTCCGCAAAACTCATGGCCCAATATTCGAGGTGGCGCAATTTTTTTATCGCCATTTCTGTATGTTCTTAAGTCGGTCCCACATACACTGCATGCTTCTACTTGCATTAACAAGTCGCCATCCTGTAGTGACAAATCACTTACATTTTCTACTCTTATATCTTCCTTACCGTAATAAACTGCTGCTTTCATTTTTTGAATTATTAATTATTAATTAAAAATTATTAATTGGTTACGACATCCAGTTTTTGGCAGCACTTGCCGACCATTTAGTCGTGATTTTTTTCATTTTTGTCCAAAAACGAACCCCATCCATTCCTGTAATATCGCCTGCTCCAAATTTGGAATCATTCCATCCTCCAAATGCAAATGGTTCGCGCGGGACAGGAACTCCGACGTTTACACCAATCATACCGGCAGAAGCATTTTCAGAGAAATATCTGGCTGTACCACCATTGGTAGTATAGATAGCGGCAGCATTTCCATACGGATTGTCATTTTCTATTTTTAAAGCTTCTTCTAAAGTGTTGACTCTGATTATTGAAAGAACAGGGCCAAATATTTCATCGCAAGCACATTCAGCACCTGGCATTACACCATCAATAATTGTCGGACCTACAAAAGAACCTCCTTCATTTCCTGTTACTACAGCACCTCTTCCATCCAATAACAATTTGTATCCCGATTTTTCGGCTCTTGTTATGTAATTTTCGATACGTTCTTTCGCTACCTGACTGATAACAGAACCTATTTCAATTCCCACTCTCACTTTGCGACCTTCTTCTACTATTTTGTCCAGAATATTTCCCGTATTACCTACTAATATCAATACACTGGCTGCCATACATCTTTGTCCGGCACAACCCATAGATGAAGCAATTACATTTTTAGCTGTAATTTCAGGATCGGCATCCGGTACCACTACCAGATGGTTTTTGGCACCACCCAGAGCCAGCACTCTTTTTCCTGAGCGTGAACCTCTTTCATATACAATTTTGGCTACTTTGGTAGAACCAACAAAGCTTATTGCTTGAATATCAGGATGATCAATCAACATTTCCGTGGTGGCTTGTTGACCATGGATTACGGTAAAAACCCCTTTTGGCAAACCAGCTTCTTCAAATAATTGAGCCATTTTGATAGAGGTCAAAGGAACTTGATCTGATGGTTTGAGAATAAATGAGTTACCACATCCAATAGCAATAGGAATTGTCCACATCGGAACCATTGCCGGAAAATTAAATGGTGTAATTGATAACACAGGACCTAATGCATACCTTTTATATTGACAATCGACACCATTACTCACTTCCAGAGTGGATTGTTCATATATTTGAGGCAAAGAGCTTGCAAACTCAAGCACTTCAATTCCTTTTTCGATTTCTGCTTTTGATTCGTTGAATGTTTTACCATTTTCGAGTTGAATCAATTCTGATAATTCATTAATATTTTTTTCAAGTAAATATTTGAATCTGAACAACACTTGCACTCTTTCTTTCACCGGAGTTCTGGACCAGGATTCAAATGCAGCTTTTGAAGCTTCAACAGCCATATCGATTGTATTTTTTTCTGCTGAAGGAACCCCTCCAATTGTTTTGCCCGTAAGAGGGCTTATCACGTCTATAATTTTTTCATTCACGGGAGCAGTAATCGCCCCATTAATATAATGACCTGTGATCGTTGTTTCTGTAAGTGTTGCCATATCTATTTCTGAATTGTATGATACAAAGGTAAGCAAACAAACCTGTACGTACAAGTTAAATTTGAAAAAAGATTTTATAGCATTTTTAAATAATTGATAATGAACCATTTAATGAATAATAAAATATTAGAACGAAACAGATTATTCGTTATTTTAAATAAATTGTAAACTAAAAATCAAAGGCATATTGAATGTTATCACCTAACACGATTTCTTTTTCAGAACCTTGCATTGAGCAATGCAATACGCAGGTTTCGTACCTAAGACCCTGCTACAGAATACATAAACGAATCAAAGATATTTTTCAATATTCTTAATTATTTCGGCTTTATCATTATGATTAAAACAGACTACTCTTCCAGTTTTATCAATTAATATTATTGTTGGACCTGCATTAACACCAAAAAGTTTTGATACTTGGTTGCCATTATAAAGAATTGGATATTCTATTTTCCATTTAGGAATAAATTTTTCAAGTTCTTTTACATCACTATTCGTAAATTCAATTCCATATACTTTAAGCCCTTTGTCTTCATATCTTGATTTAATATCATTGATATAGGGAATAGCCTTCATACAAGGACCACAATTAGGAAACCAAAAGTCTAGTAATACTACACTTCCTTTCAAAATGGAAAGCGTCACTGAATCACCACCAATTTGAGGAAGTGTAAAATTAGGCGCTTGCTTATTCAAAATTGAAATCATCTTTTCTTTACTACCTCTATTAAACCAATCATTGATAAAATATCTTCTATAAAAGGAAGGAAATCTATCATATGACCAAATGGAGTCACTTATTGTGACACCTTTTTTTATGTCGTAATATGTAAATACAAAAAATCCCCCATTCATTTCTTGAATAAATTGTACAGGTAAGTAATCAGTTTTTGATGCTAAAAACTTATAAATAACCTTAGCCCCTAATTCTTTTATTAAACTATCGCTAAACATATACTGATCCTTCATGGTTATTTTAAAATTAAAACAAGGAATATTATTAACTAGGGTGTCTTTTAGTAAGCTAATCTTAATAGAAGTGTCTTTTAAAATTTCGGGCAAAAGTTTTCTATAACTATATAATGATGCATGTAAGTTCAAGTTTGATGTAATCCGATATTTTTTTGGATTATTATCAAATAAAATCAACGTATCAAACGCATCAAACCATTTTTTGCCATCGAACACACTTTCGCTTTTACCTTCATACTTAATATTATGTACTTTTGACACAAAATAATATTTTGAACCTAGCAAAGTATCAGTGCTTGTAAAATCAAAATAGCTTATTGTTGTGTCAGGTCCGCGGCTACCCATAGTACCACTATCATTTAGAATTCTTTTGTATTCCACTGTTTTCATTGAATTAAGGTTAGCTACAACTTTATCAAGTATTGTCTTTTCATTTTGTTTGCAACCAAAAATCAAAAAAGTAACAGAAATAAAAATACCAAATTTCTTTATCATAAATTACTTAAAATTTAACAAGTGGAATTCATAAAACACCAAAAAATCAGCTTTTCGACTTTAATATTTTGTGTTTTTTACGTTCTGATAATTCCACATATAAAAGTGCTGACAGTGCCATTAAAACAGTAGCAACAAAGAATAATATATATGCCTCCATAACTATTTTTTTAAAATATATAAGCCAATTACTATTAGAAATAAGGTTAAAAACAAACCAAATCCTAAAAGGTATATTTTATTAAATGAATCAAACTGAACAACCAAACCCAAAACCAAACCTGCAAAAACATATTTGCCAAGATCTATTAAAGTTTTGGCAAGTTCCTCTTTGACTTTTTTATCCATTAAGCAAATATAATCAAAACATAAAAAAAACGAGCCTAATCAATACGTTTTAAATTTTATTTTATCTCCCAGCAGGGTTTCTTTTTCATAGCCTAGCGTTCAGGAACTCGTTGGGTTTCGTAACGAAAACCCTGCTAAGAAGAAAAGAAAGGCATTAAAACGTATGGTTTTGTAAAAGATTTATGAGATTACTTTTAATAGGGATAGAAAAATGCGTTTCGTGAGGACACGAACTATGGGGAGGAAGAATATACAATGAGAAAATGAATAGATGAATAAATGATTAAATGATGGATTTTTGGATGATTGATTAATTTGGAACATCGAACCTGAACACTTAGCATTTGAACACTAAAAACTACGAACTAAAAACTACACACTGCCAACTACAACCGATGTCATACTAAAAGACCCTGCTACTGCTACGTCATTAAAAAAGGTAATATTATCATCCTTTTGTTGTACACCTAACACATAAAGCAAAGGCAAATAGTGTTCCGGTGTAGGTACGGCAAGCTGAACGGGTTTGCCCAATTGCTTATAATCAGCAAGTTTGGCATGTTCATGATTGATAATATATTTTTTGAATAAGTCATTGGCTTCCAATGCCCAATCGTGTCCAAATGGCTGGTTAAAATCCATTCCTTTGACCTGAGCATAGCTGAAGTTATGCACCATATTCCCACTTCCAATAATGAGTACGCCTTTGTCACGCAATGCAGAAAGTTGTTTTGCCAATTCATAGTGATAGGCACCATTTCCTGTAAAATCAAGACTTAACTGAATCATGGGAATATTTGCATTGGGAAATAAATTTTTGGTTACGCTCCAGGCGCCATGGTCAAAGCCCCATTGTTCACTTAATCCAACGGAGGTGCTGGTTATTGTTTTTTGCGTTTCATTGGCTAGCCATTTGCTACCCGGTGCCGGGTATTGAACATCAAACAAAGCTTTGGGAAACCCTCCAAAATCATGTATGGTAGGTGGATTATCCTGAGCAGTCACAAAAGTTCCTTTGGTTTCCCAATGAGCCGACACCATTAATATGGCATTTGGTGTAGGAATCTTATTGCCTATTTCTCTCATTTTTCTTGTAAAAACATTGTCTTCTATGGCGTTCATAGGACTACCATGCCCTACAAAAAGTACTGGCATTCTTTTGGATTTGGGCAAATTATCTGTAATTGATTTTAGGTCACTAAGTTCCATAGACATTCCGGTAAAAGGTAATAAAGTTAAAGCTTTTATAAATTGGTTTCTTTTCATGAAATTAAAATAGTAAACTAATGCTTTCAAATTCTAAATCCGAATTCCTATCCCAAATGTTTTCGGGAAAACAAACTCAAATTTTCAAAATCCAAATCTTAAGAAAATCAATTTGAACATTAAAAATTTAATGATAAGAATTTGTTTAGAGTTTAGTTATTAACTTGATTTCGGGATATTAAATATAAATTATATTCGAAATACAGCAATTAAGAACATTCGTTCATTTTGCCCCTCTAAATCTCCCCACAGGGGAGACTTTTAGCCCTTTCTCTTTTGGGGAAAGGGTTGGGATAGGGGCAAATGAAATGAACCGATAATACCTACCATTAGTCTTTTGGACTCCTAATTAATTCGAACGCAATTTAACTATAATTAAATCCTTTATTACGAACTCATTCTCTACAATAAAACAAAAATAGTCTCCATTAAGTGCCAATTTTGAAAATATGAAGCTTCAAATTTTTATATTTCTCGTTTATGTCATAGTTTAGCAAGGTAGTATTATCGTTTTTTTGGGTTCAATGTCTTTCAAAATCAGTGCAATTATTTTTTTAGTTTCTTTTTCCATTTTTGCTCAATCTAACGACAAAATGATTGAAAAGGCTGATGACTACCGAGTTAAAGGCAATTATCGGGTGGCTCGAGGAATATATGAAGAAGTGCTAAAATTTGAACCTGATAATTACAAGGCAAATTTTGGATTGGGTGTGTGCCTACTCAACACATCTGACAAAAACAAGGCACATATCTATTTAATTAAAGCAAAAGAAAAAAGCAATAAACTGCCCGAAATCGACTTTTTGATAGCACTTTCATGGCAATATGCACATCGTTTCAAGGAAGCGTCTGAAGCTTATATGTCGCTTTTATCAAAAGTAAACGAAAAGAAAGAAAAAGATAAATACGACTACTATGCCCGAAAAATCAATGAATGTAAAGTAGGAATGGAATTAATTGCTACTCCCGTTTCTGCAACCATTACCAACATAGGCCCGGTAATTAATACTAAGTACAGAGAATACTCACCCGCATTAACCAGGGATGAGAAAAAAATGGTTTTTACCTCCCGCAGACCAGGTTCATCCAATAACGTAACAGATGAATCAGGCGATTATATGGAAGATATTTACATTTCAGAGCATGAAAATGGCAAATGGCAAGAACCTCGCAACTTAGGAAAAATGGCAAATACGGATGGTCACGATGCAAGTATAGCATTTTCACCGGATGGAAATATGGTTTTTATTTATAGAGATGATAACGGGGGCGACATTTATTATTCCGATTATATTAATCAGGAATGGTCTGAAGCTAAGCCATTTATGAAAAGATTAAATACCAAATACAACGAATCATCGATATGCATGGCTGCCGATGGTAAAACTATTTATTTCAGTTCCGACCGACCCGGAGGATATGGAGGTAGAGATTTGTATGTAATCATGCAAGATCCTCAGGGCAAATGGTACGACCCAATCAATATGGGACCAAAAATTAACACTCCTTATGATGATGATGCACCCTTTATTCATACAGATGGCAAAACGTTGTATTTCAGCTCAAAGGGACATAAAACGATGGGTGGTTTCGATATTTTCAAATCAGAATTTCATAATGACCAATGGTCGGAACCCGAAAACCTGGGTTATCCAATTAATAGTGCCGATGACGATATATTTTTTATGATTTCTGCAGATAATAAAAGAGGCTATTATTCATCGTTTAAAGAAGGTGGCTATGGCGAAAGCGATATTTATGTAATCAGCATGCCTCAAAAAGAACCCATGAAAACTTTTGAAACTAAGGTTCCAAATTATTTTAACATCACGGTACCAGGTTTGACGCAACTTCAATTACTTCCCCCACCTTTAATTACCCCTTTTACACTTTTTTCAGGAAAAATATATGACGATGAATACAAATTACCCATTCAGGCCAATATAATGGTAATTGACAATACTACAGGCGTATTGATTGCTCAATCGCAAACAGAGTCATCGGGCAGTTTATACATCCCTTTATTATCAGGAGTAAACTATGGCATTCGAATAGAAAAAGATGGATATTTATTCTTCTCGGAAAATATTGACATACCTTTTTCGTTCGACTATCAATTATATCTTAAAGACATATGGCTTCAAAAAATAAAAATAGGTTCAAAAACAGTGTTAAGGAATTTGTTTTTCGAAACCAATTTGGCAGTATTAAAACCCGAATCGGAAACCGAATTGGGTAAACTTTATGACTTACTCACCGAAAATCCGAACATGAAAGTGGAAATAAGTGGACATACCGATGATGTAGGCACGGATGATTATAATAAAAAGTTATCTTTGGCACGAGCAAAAAGCGTAGCTGACTACTTGATTAAAAAAGGTATAAATATAAACAGGCTAAAATATAAAGGTTATGGCAAGGAAAAATCGGTTGCCGATAACAGTACAGAGGCCGGAAGAAAACTAAACAGAAGAACAGAATTTGAAATTATCGGGAATTAGAATTTATTTTACCGTCTGAAAACAAAACAATGAGCAACCAGAAAAAAAACATTCAATACAAATCACAACCTACTCAAGTCAAGAAACCACTTGCAACAGCTAAAACACC
>JANRJY010000096.1:0-8075 GCA_033763735.1 Bacteroidota bacterium
ACCACGGCATCAATCCTGAAGAATGGCTCTCCGCTGTCCTCAATCGCATCCATGAGCACCCGATTAACCAAATCCACAACCTCTTCCCTCATAACTGGAAAAAAGCCGAATAGGGGGGAATGGGGTTCGTCGGAGGCTTACATTGTAACCGCCAGAGACTCTTCCGTCCGGATCAAGACCACCGGATTGTCTTTGGTACTCAGCTTAAATACCAGTATCGTCACCAATAACTGAAATTTCTTGATCTATTCCGTCCAAGTAATCATAAATGGTCCGGAAGATCTTTGAGTCATTATAGAGAGTCATTACTCTATGTCTTAAAGCTTCTGATGCATCGTCATCTCCCCAAACAATGCGCATTCCATCAGGGTCAATGAAAACTAAAGGGTTATTAGCAACATAAGCATACGGAGAAATTGTATAGTAACTTTCCGCCATTGGATCCAAGGCATTCCACCTTCCAATCGCCGCATCATACCACCTTGCGCCATAATCACTCCAGCCCAGCCCAAAATCATCATTGAGCTCCTTGCTATTGTACTGGTAGCCATTGTCCTTGGCGGCATCGTTCATCAGCCAAGGCCCATTGTGGTTTAAGCCAAAAGGATAATAACCATTTTCTTGAATCACGTCATTGGTGCTAGAGATATTGGTCACATCAACAATACCATTACCGTTTTTGTCGGTAAAGGCAATTCGGGAATTACCTAAATGATCCTTAATTGTATACTCTTTACGCCAGTTCAAGGTGTTATTTGTCTCCACGTTAAGATTGTAATATCGGCCTTCTGCATGATAAATGGCCTCCAAGCGGCGGTTGCCTGCTCCAACCTTACGGTATTCCAGACCGTTTATATAGTCTTGCTCATATTGTACTGTGGCTCCTACTTTCACGATTTTGCGCAGTTTTGTCCCTCGAGAATCATAAACCCATTCTATGCGATTTCCGTTGCTGTAATTAATAACGCTTGGAAGGTTGAGGTAGTTGTATGAAATGGAGGTTATACCTTTATAAGAGTCACTTTTTAAATTACCATTGGCATCGTAGGTGTACCCAACTCCGCCACTACCAGGGTTAAATCCATGCTGGCGCTGATTAGAGGGAGCGGCATCAATTATAGTTGCTAAACGATTAGAGTTATTGGTATAAGAATACGTCAATTGGTCAATCTGCCCATAATTGCAAGAACTTGAAAAGTAACCATTTCTTTGAAGAGAGGTGATGTTGCCACGTATGTCATAGGTTAAACTCTCGTTATAACGGTTAGTAGTTGAAGCAGTACCCGCTCCATTGATATCAAAATAAGTAGCTGAGCTTAAACGACTCAAATAATCATAATTAAAACTATAGGCTTGACGATCCCGTCCGCGAGTACGCCAAGCTATTTGACTAATATTTCCAGTTTTTTGCGCGCTTCCGGACAAGCCCGCTGTCGAAAATAATTGATCATAACGTAGTTCAAGATAGAACAAATCATTGTTTTCCGGAAAAGACTCACGAATTGCTGTACCTGGATTAGGCATATTTGGCGAGCATCCAGTTGGGAAGGTAATTGCCGACCCGGTATGGTTAGAATTATTAATTGATGTTAGCCAACCCATGTTGTTGTACGAATAATCAACACTTTGTAGCCATGAGTATGTATTGTTTAAAAAAGTAGAGCCAAGATTTCTTTCAATTATTTGATCATAAAAATTATAATTCTGTTCTGAAAGGTGCTGAGAGAATCCATCTAAATTAATAAAATAGTTTACTAAGCGCCCTCCATGGTCAAAGTGCCAATCATAGGTAATAGATCGATTGCCAGTTGTTCCAGTGCTTCCTGGATTGTGATTTCGCAATTGCCGATATAAATTATCCGCAAAATCATATGAATTGCTATAGGATTCAGCTGTTGAGGAGTTAACATTTAAATAATTATTTCCTGATGAAGCAGAAATCCTGCCATAGGAATCATAGGTAAAATTAGTATGGAGCCAGCTGTTACCTCCATCCAAGACTTTAAATTCGGATCGACGTATTTTACCAAGATACTGCGGATTAGAGACTAAATTTATTTGATTAACACCATCATGACCATCATAATAATTTTTTGATAATGATTCAGAGAATAAGAAATTCAAATTTGGATCAGGAAGTCCCACAACGAATCCTGTTTCGATGGATCTACCATAGCTATCGTATTTGACACCAATAGATTTGTTTTGTTGCAATAAGTTTCCATCTTGAGAAAAAACCAACAAATCCATATTATTGTATCGCATCAAAGATTCTGATGAGCCTGGAATTTTCTTTTTCAACAAAAGATTGTCACCGCTGTATTCATATTTGTAAATTAACTCGCCAGAATTTACCGTTGCTCCTGGAGGAACAACGGTAATTAACCTATCCTTATCATCATATTGTTGATAAGTATCTGCCGGATTAAATCCAGAGGTATTGGTTTGTCTGGTTAAAATTACTCTCCCCTTTTTATCAGTATAAGTAATAGTAACTCTATTGTCAGGATCAATAATTTTTGTTTCATTCAAAGAGTTAACAGGATAAACTAACGAGGTTCCAGGCACTGTAAAAGTAATAGAATTTTTTCCATAAGTAGTAGTAGTTGTATGGCCGCTTGGGGGAGTCACGCCAATGACTCTATTTAGCGGGGAACTTTCATACTGATTTAGCGTGAAGTCAATTCCACCAGGATAAAAAAATCTACCATCATTATATCCCTGGTAGGGACGAGAAACCCTTATTAAGCGACCTTGATTGTCATATTCATAATTTGTAATTACATCAACTTTACCAAAAACAGCACCATTGGCACCTTTAGTAGGATGATACTCGCGCAGAAGCTTTTGAATAGGGCGGCCTAAACCATCTAAATATTCTCTGATTGCCTTTTGTGAGAGAGTAACCTGCGTTGATACCTGGGCAAAACTGGTTATCGCTTCAATGTAATTTTTTGGATTTGATGTACCATGGTATTGATAAGTATAATTGGTTGTAACGTTCCCATTCCTAGCGGAAACAGTTTTCAGGCGCATTAGCTTATCATAGAAATAGTTAGTCACTTGGCCATCTATATCGGTCAATGATGCCAATAGTCTAGAATTAGAGTAATAACTATATATCCAGTTAAAATTGCCGTACGTACGTTTTGTGAGTAGGCCTCTGTTCCATTCATAGCTCTCTGTTAACCAATTGGCCTTAGTAAACTGCTTGGGATAACCTTTAGCAGAAATATTATTGTTAGGATAATAAGAATTGATTGTGCCTTGGTGTATCCAATTTCCAGGTTGCAGTAATGCATTTATCCAGGTTCTTTCATATTCATAAAAGCGGTATGGATAGGGATGATTATTAGCTGCAATTGTAGAAGGTAATCCGTTTGAATCAAAAAAGCTAAACTCGATTCTATTTCCGCTTACCTGGACGCTATTAACCTCAGCAATAGTTTCAACCGGTGACCCAATCATATTTCGGGTAATCATTTCTGTACGGATATCGCTATTTTCCCAGTCAAACACATATTTGTTAATTATTTTATGTATTTTATTATCACTATTTACTGTTGTAATGCTAACAGGTTTCGTATGCCTTAAACCTGGATCATAACTGTAAGTAGTTACTCTTTCAACTCCATCCTGAAGGATGCTATCTCTTTCAATTCTAAAAAAAGATTGCTTCAAAAAATACTGATTATAAGCCCAACCACCAGCTATGCCTATCGGAGTCGGAGGAATAGACGGAGGCACCACTCCTGCGAATAGTTTCCGATAACGAATAGGAGATGGTCCCAAGTAAGAATAACCTAGAGAATTAACATCAGGTTCATGTTTGGTTTCACTTATTTTTGCACCTGTCTGTGTGTAAATAATTGTTTTTTTGGATTTACCATTTTTTATAGAGGGCGGGATAGGTTCTAATGGCAATCCACCTGATGGAAAACCTAAATCAGAATTGGTTTCTCGATAAAATTCATAAACTATTTTGCCATTATCTTTAAATCTTTCTTCTACTAGCTTGTAGCCAATATGATAACCATCAAAATCCCCTAAAGGGACAATGGAGTAGGAATCAAAAAAAAGAGTTAGAAACAATCCATTCACAGCGTAAATAGAAGCATATTGTGGAAGTTGATTTAAGATACCACTAGATTTTCCATCTGGCATATTATAAAAATATTCTTTTTCAATTGGCATGCCTCCAGATAAATTCTCGCTTGAGATAATCTTTTTTATGCGGAGTCCGCCAACGATCTTTTGAGGATCTTGAGTTTTATGGTGATCTATCCGAAATTTACCAACTCCATCACTAACAGTTAAGATAAACTTGTAAGCGGTTCCTGGGTTTATCTGACCAAAAACTTCTAAATCGTTGAAACTTAAGGATGGATGGTATTCCTTAGGATAAGGACTGTTTGGGTCATTTGAGCCAATCATATTTGCTGAGAACGCTCCAACTAAAAAGTTGTCCGATAATCTTCTTACCTCTAAGTAATAATCAATATTATAAGTGCTGCTACTTGAATAACAGGGATCATATCGAGTCTCCTCAAAAAAATTAATGTCATATATATCGCAAAATATAAAAGATTCATCTTTTTGAATTTGTGTAAAAATTATTGTTTGTTCCTGTGTTGTATTTCCACAGCATGTACCCGTTGAATATGTTGGAGTACAATTTTCTAACTTAACTAGGTTTTCGATTTCTAGATCTGGATCGGGATATATTACATTAGCACGATTGGCTTCAAACTCAAAACTTGTTTCGCCTCCAGTTGGATATTTGATCTTTTTTAGGACCCCATACTTCATATATATTTCTTCTGACTCTCTTTTTGCGCCGCCATCAAATATCTGAATACCTCCACCAAAATTAGAAACATCTACTACGGATCTACCAGCAAAAAAGTTAAGATTATCATTGATATGGGCTCCGTTGTAAAAGCCCCAATGATCTATTGCTTTACTGCGACGATTTGGAAGGAATTGTTTGCCGTTAATGAGAGGGCCATCATAAGTAAATTCATACGCTGGTAAAAATAGCGAGTTGTCGCAACTTGTTTCTTTAAGATCAATTAACTTTAACTGCTTGTGGAAAGATCCTAGTGAAGGGTTATCAACAAAATAATCGTAATTAAAGTTGAATCTTTTACAAAAAGTTCCTTCGGTTATTTCGATTGTTTCTAATTTACTTGCAGTATTACTTACTTGATAACCTGGTTCCATATCTTCTCGGGTACCACCAATAAAGGAAATAATGGCAGTACTTGTGGTGATGGAACTTAGTCTTTTGCCTGTAACATCGGATACATTTAAGGGCGGTAGGTTACCACAATTAGTCGTAATTGGTGCATATCCAGTGTAATTATAAACTGTTTGAGTTTCACTACAAGAAGGTAATGTATTTACACCATAAGTTTCGAGAGAATAATTTAAATTTATAGTATATTTTTGATCTGCTGAGCTTATGCTGCTTAAGTACCAGCTAGAGGGATATTCTTGAAATTGCAAAAAATTATTTCGCCAAATTTTAGTCATTTCTTTTACACCTTGGAACAAATAGCGAGTCCCCTCTGGGGTGAGAATTAAGAAATAGATGTCAAATCCTGATATTCCAAATACTTGAATTTTAACATCACTTCTTTTGGTTTGAAGGCATTCGCCATTTTTATCAATTACAAATTTTCCTGTATAACCACTTATGTTATAAGAAAATATGTCAGGCTCGTTATCTGCTAACAGATTTTCAACTGCCAGTAAATTTTTACTTTCTTCATCAGAGGTATGCAAATAACCATAGGAATTAATTTCATCTGGGAGACCTAATACTGTCCTAGTAATTATTCCACCAGCATTTAAGCTCCAACCTAACCCAACCCAACTTGCATTTTCGTTGATTTTAATTCCTGAGCCATGGTAATCTATGCTTATTGGTAAGTCAATTGGGCCCTCCTTAAGAGTGTAAATGGGGATGGAGATACTAGGTATTCCAGTAAATGCACTTACAGGAATATCTCCATATTTTCCTAATGATGCAGCGTTCGGTGCAGGCATAACTGCATCTTTAATAAAGTTGTTTTTAGGCTGGGATAAGCCAAGCAAAGATGACATTAAGAAAATAAGGAGATTAATATACTTCATGGTTTGGAATTTTAACTTAAAATTTTTTAGATTCTTATAACCTAATCCTTGCTGATGATTACTCGAATTACCTCAATTTTTTGTCCAACGAAGACATGGATAGAGTAAACTCCATTACTCCATTGCTCTGTATTTAGCAGTTCTAAATTCGTACCCTGATATAATTTATTTTTTACTTTTAGGCATTCACGTCCTAAGGCGTCATACACAATGCATAAAAAATCAATATTTTCTGCTGAGTTTATTTCTAACCAGACCTGATCTTCTGCAGGATTAGGGTAGGCCTTGACATCTAGAGAATTCACGAGGGACTCTTGGTTAAGTGAAATAAAATTTTTCAATTTATTAGATGTGATGGATAAATCCTGCTTTCTGCATGAAGTTTCTTGTTTCGAAAGTTGGAATCGCGGGCCACCTTCAGCTAGGATAGAATGCATTCGATATTTTTGACCGATTGTAAACATATTAAGAAAACGATCGTCAGAATTATCCATGAAGTTCATCGTCATTTCCACCGGGAAATTACTACATAAGCTAATGTGTCTGTATTTAGGATTTCCATAATTTGGAGCATTATGGATTGGAGTGTCATTGACAAAATCATCCGCGCAAGGCGAATCTTCTCTCCATAAATCATATAAACCTAAATAATTTCCAACAAGATGTGTAAGGGTCTTTCCTTCATTATATGGAAACTGGGCTGTTCCAATGGTCCCAAAGAATCGATAATCAATAACAATACCATCAGTTTCAGATGGACCACCTGGCATCTGTGCATAGCCACTTACAGTGTCATCTAAACGTACAACCCAAACATTAAGATAGTCTTTTGTAGACCATGGTGATACACCTCCTGTTTTTTCTGATTTCAATTTTTCGTCACCAGACCAATATAGCTTTTTGGTTGGAATAAATCTTAATCCAAACTCTTCTTTATTTCCTGATTTACCCGTGGCAATACAGAATTGTATTTCCGAATCCTCAGCCACTTTAGCAAAACCATTGATTATATTGGACTCATTTGGATAGCGTGTAGCTTTATTTGCAAAATCTCTATTTAAAGCGTCTAGTTGAGAATAAACTTGGTCTTCATCAGGGTATCTATCCCCGTCGACGTATAAAACATGAAAAACAATTGGGATAATAATTTTTTTAAACTTTACTTTATTTTGAATTGACTTTATGTGCCGTTCTATCTGAGATTTTTGTTCTTTTATTTCTGATGAATTTTTTGTGATTTTTAAATTAGCTTTTTGAGTAGCATAGGAGCGGATAAACTTTCCATTCTGCGCAAATACAAACCCGGAGAAAGACAAAAGAATTATAAGTAGATAACACTTCATTATTTTATTAGTTGTTTTCATAAATTAATTTTTTAGCAAATAAGTATGGAGTATTTCTTGTAAGTAATCTCTAAATCTCAAGTATACACATGCTTTTTGATGGTACCATGCCTAAAGTTGATCTTTACGGCTATTTGATTTATTTGCAATAAATAATCAAATTATGTCATGAAGCCCATCTCGAAACTCCATCCAAAGCCCGTAAGTGGCGGATTTTGGCTTAGGCACAAAGTGAACAATTCCCAGCTTCTTAACTTTTTTTTTGCCACGTCAGTCAAAGTCTAAGGTCGTGTTTGCAGGTCTTAGTGGGGTTTTGTTATAGGTGATAATAACTACTGAATGACGCATAACCCTGGATTTAGGTTTGAACAGTCATCTTAACCCTCCAAAGATAGGCCTAGCGTTTTAAGTTTCCCCCAACCGTTGGTTTGAATATAAGTGATTTAGGTTACCAAATAGGAACTAAAAGGTAAGAAAAGTGACATAAATGGTATTTGCGGCAAAAAACGGTACTTAATAAATCATTTTTTTGGTAATTTCATTATTGAAACTTTTTTATAAAACAAGACGCTGTTTTTTTCAATAAAAACTAAA
>JANRJY010000121.1:0-30802 GCA_033763735.1 Bacteroidota bacterium
AAACGCTCAATTAAAGAAAGTGGTGCTTGACCAAACCTATCCTCAGTATTTGATTCAGAACAAACAAAAATTTGAGAAATTCATGTTTAATTAAATGACAATGAAAACATTATATAGAATTTCTGATGGTGGATACAAAAAGGAAAAGCTTGAGTTTGCTGACAAATTTTATTGCCTGGAAAATTATTTGAAAGTATTTGGAAGCCAAGGGCTTATCGTATTTGCTGATAATGTAAAGGATGAAACATTTGCCAGATTATCCACTTACCCAATTCAATTAATAAGAACTAATGAAGGTTCCTCTGCTCAATCATGGAAATATGTAGCAAAGTATGCCTTACAAAATTTTGATCTTGATGAAATAGTATATTTTTTGGAAGATGATTATTTGCATAAAGAAAATGCACCTAAGGCAATAAAGGAAGGACTTGAAATAGCGGATTATGTGACACTTTATGATCATCCGGACAAATATATCGATGGCACTAAAGGCGGCAATCATTTGGTAGTGGATGGAGGAGAACAAACAAAAGTATTTTTGACAAAATCAAGTCATTGGAAACAAACCAATTCTACCACTATGACCTTTGCATGCAAACTGCAAACACTCAAAGACGATTTTGATATTTGGGACAAATACACTCAGGGATCGCTTCCAAACGATGATTTGATTTTTTACCGACTACAAAGTTTAAAGAAACTTAAGTTTAAGTTTTTCGGAAAGAATCGCAAACTAATATCGCCTATTCCGGGATATTCCACTCATGTTGAAAAGGCCTATTTGAGTCCATTGATCGATTGGAATAAAGTATAACCATGCAAATTCTGTTCCATATCAATCAATTAGGTATTCGAGGTACGGAAGTTGCTGTATATGATTATGCACATTTTAATGAGCAATTGTTGGGCAATAAGTCATCAATTATTGTCCCCAATAAAGCGGAACATCATCCTCAAACACTTCAAAAGTTCAAAGATCGTTTCCCCTTATATTTTTATGATGATATTGCACAAATCGACCCTATTATTACTGATATAAATGCAAACGCTTTTTATGCTTTAAAAGCTGGAAATAATGATGGAATAGCTTCCAATATTGTACCTTCATTAATTCATGTGGTTTTTAAGAATAATGAACCTCATGGCACTATTTATGCTTATATTTCAGAATGGCTGAGTAATGAAGTCACGCAAGGTATGTCGCCATATGTGCCTCATATGATATGGTTGCCCAACTATTCGGGAAATATGCGCCAAAAACTTGGCATACCTGATTCTGCAATAGTATTTGGTCGGTACGGAGGAATGGACACTTTTGATATTCCTTTTGTAAAAAGGGTAATTTACTCCTTAGCAAAGAAGTCCAACAATATTTATTTTTTGTTCATGAATACCGACAATTTCATTGAAAACAAAAAAGGCTTTTTTCGAAAAAAGTACTGGAAGTGGTTGTCACATATACTTTTTCCTCAATCAAAATTCAACAATATCATATTTGTACCTGGGACTACTGATGCGATTCAAAAAGTGGAATTCATTAACACGTGCGATGCCATGATTCATGCACGTGCACAGGGTGAAAGTTTTGGATTGGCATGTGGAGAATTTTCAATCAAAAACAAACCGGTGCTCACTTGTAATTCATCAAAAATTGCAGAAAGAGCTCATATTGAAATATTAAGCAGCAAAGGGTTGTATTATAAAGATGCGAACGAATTGAAGCAACTAATTCATAACTTTCAAAAGTATAGTTCAGGGAATTTTGATGCATATTCCCAAAATTATAGTCCGGAAGCTGTGATGAAAAAGTTTAAGGAGGTATTTTTGGACCCAATATCAAATGTATAATTCACCTAAAGCAGCTATCATTATTACTTGCTTCAACTATGAAGCATATATCAGAGAATCCGTCAAATCGGCTGTTGAACAAACTTATATAAATAAAGAAGTGATTGTAGTTGATGATGGATCTACAAATGCTGAAACTGCAATGGTATTAAATCAATTAAAAATTGATTATCCTGAAATCAAGATTATATTTCAACCCAATTCCGGCCCTTCAAAAGCAAGAAATAATGGTACCAAAAGTACAGATGCTTCCATTTTAATGCACTTGGATGGAGATGACTTTATTGATTCAAGTTATTTACAAAAAGCAATTGATATAATTGAATCTGGTTCAAATATTAGTCCGGTGTATGCAGAAGGAACTTGCTTTGGTGAAATTAATGAACGAGTCCATTTAATTGATTGGGATTTTAACAAAATAAAGAAAGCCAATTTCATTTGGACCTGTCCGGTATTTAGTCGCAAGTCATGGGAAGATTGCAATGGCTATGATGAAAATTTGCATGGAAATGAAGACTATGAACTATATTTGAATATGGCGTTTAAAGGGTACATAGGTAAGCGAATTGCCGAAAATTTGATTTTTAAACGTTCGCACGATAATACAATACCAAGTTTTAACAAAGCATCGTCTGACAAGGCTAAGTTCAACGAGACTTATATTCAGAAAAAGCATTTTAAGCCATTCTGGAACAAATTATTTAACCTATGATTATTGTTGCAATTGGTGGAGGATTAGGAAATCAATTATTTGAATATGCTTTTGGATATAGCCTATCAAAAAAATTAAACACAACATTGAAGTTGGATTTAAGTGGCTTTGAATCAGGTAATTATATTACTAAGAGAGAATTTACATTAAATAGATTTAATATAAATTGTGACTTAGCACTTGCTGAAGATATTATGCGTATTAAACATACTCATACACCAAAACTTGTAAAAAGCATATACAAAAGAATATTCCCTTATTATCAACAATGGATTGTAGAAGAAAAAGAATTTGGTTTTGACCCTAACTACCTGAATATCCCGGACAATCGTTTTATTCTGGGTGTATGGCACAGTTATAAGTATTTTGACAATTACAAAGAAGAAATTTTATCACAAATTCAACTTAGAGAAATTCAAAAATTAGCTTCAAAATCAATTTTTCAAGAAATTACTAATAATCCAAATGCAGTTGCTGTACATATCAGAAGAGGAGATTATTTGATTCAACCCTTATATTTGAATAGACATGGATTATGTGATATTTCCTACTATAAGAAAGCAAGTGAAATAATTGAAAGTAAAATTAGTAATCCAACTTATTATATTTTTTCTGATGACATCAATTGGGCAATTACAAATTTGTCGTTTCTACGAAAAAATATTCCTGTAAGTACCTTAGGATTAGCCGACTACGAAGAACTAATTGTAATGAGTAAATGCAAGCACCATATCATTGCAAATAGTAGTTTTAGCTGGTGGGGAGCATACCTTGGTCAACATGAAAAACAAATAGTCGTAGCTCCTAAAAATTGGTTTGCCGGTGAAAATATTGATGAAAATAATTTATTTCTGCCTTTTTGGGAAAGCATTTGATTTTATCTTCCGCCACACTTTGCTCCAAAAGCCTTTTCTCAAAAGCATGGCATCGTCATAACTTAAAACTATTCCCGGTAAGTATTTTGAATTTGCATTTTTGATGTACAAAGCATCTCCAAAATTTTGCTCTGTCTTAACCGTAAGTACTCTTTGAAATCCTTTTTGTTTTAGAAAATCATCGATTTCACCTATCAATGCACATCCTTTATAAAGGGGTTCGAAATTAACCTCAGTAAAAATGTAATCTATGAAATTCAAGCCATTTTCAAACCCTTTAAGTGCATTTAATTCAACTCCTTGAAGATCAATATTCAAAAAATTGCATTTTTTTGAATCAAAATGATATGTTTCATTCAATTTGTCAAGAGTTTGTGTTTGTACAGTTATCGTTTGTGTCATTACCATATCCGGATGATACTGGCTATGCTTGTCAAATTCCAATAATGAAGAAGCTTGTGTATTATTACTGATGTTAAACTGTAGTTCTTTTCCATTTACATCAAAAATTGCGGCTTCTATAAAAGTATATTTTTCATTTGAAGCCCATTTTTGTTTTATTTTTTTAAATAAAACTGGGTTAGCCTCAACCCAGGTCACATTGTCAATTCCACTTTTCGAATAATCGAGGGCTTCTTCGCATTCATGCGCACCCAAATGCAATATTCCCGTTACTTTGAGTCGATATTTTCTAATTAAATAGTCAATTTTAACAAGCATATTTCAATGTAATGTACCGCAAGTTCTCTTTTTTTTAATTTGTTTACAATAAATTAAGATATTTGTATTGTTCAATGAGTTCATTCCTAAAAACGTACATACGTATTCTATCTTTTTTTCGACCCTTTGGAATTAGGGTTTTCCCTTATATAATCTTTACTTTTCTTTCAGTGCTTTTTGGAGTATTGAATTTTACATTAATAATTCCACTGTTGAATATACTTTTTGATGCAATGCCTGCAGATAGTAAAACCGAAATTATTACTTCAATGCCGGATTTTACGATATCAATTGATTATGTTAAACAATTATTTCAATATTATTTTTATTCGATCCTTCAAGAAAATGGAAAATTTGCGACTTTAATTTTTGTTGCAGCCATAGTAATTGCCTCAGTCATTCTTACAAATGTTTTTCGATATTTAGCTCAAATCCAAATTGAGTTTCTCAAAGCTCAAGCAGTTAATAATTTAAGAGATACACTTTATTCAAAAATTCTCAATTTTCATGTTGGTTATTTTAATACTGAAAATAAAGGCAATATAATAACAAAGGTAACCAACGACGTAGGAGAGGTATATGCCTCTATTGCTAGTACCTTATCTACTTTTTTTAAAGAACCTTTATCCATGATTGTGTTTATGGTTACACTATTTATGATGTCATACAAGCTTACTTTATTCACTTTATTGATAATCCCTGTGTCAGGGTTGCTGATATCGGTAGTAATTCGTTCCATCAAAAGAGATGCAAGACTTGGCTTGGAATCGTATGGTCGAATTATGACCATGCTTGACGAAACTATAAACAGTATAAAAGTTGTGAAATCCTTCAATGCAGAAGCTTTCATGCTAAAAAAATTTAAAACCGAAAATCATTACTTTAATAACCTAGCCCGAAAAGTAAGTCTTAAAAATGAATTGGTAAGTCCTTTTAGCGAAGCTTCGGGGGTGTTTGTTGTATCATTTATACTCATATATGGAGGACATTTGGTATTGAACAATAATTCTGAATTATCGGCAAGTGAGTTTATCACCTATATCATTATTTTTTCACAATTATTACGGCCTGCTAAGGCAATTACAGCTTCATATGCCTCCATGCAGAAAGGTATTGCAGCGGCTGAACGAATATTGAATTTACTGGATGAAGAAGTAAAATTTACGGATGCACCAGATGCCAAAATTATTTCAAACTTTAATTCTGAAATTAAGTTTGAAAAAGTCACTTTTTCACATTCCGAAAGAACGATTCTTAAGTCAATTGATTTAACCATAAAAAAAGGAACATTAATTGCTTTGGTTGGCCCTTCTGGTGGCGGAAAATCTACCTTGGCTGATTTAATTCCTCGATTTTATGATCCTCAAGAAGGTGTTATTTCCATTGATGGAGTGGATATCAAAAACTATCAAATGGCCTCAGTCAGGTCGTTAATGGGTATTGTCACACAGGAATCCATGTTATTCAATGACACTATTTACAACAATATTGCTTTTGGAAAACAAAACTGTACTAAAGAAGAAGTAGAAGAAGCTGCCCGGATTGCAAATGCGCATGAATTTATACTTCAAACTGACCATGGTTATGATACAATAGTAGGGGACAGAGGAATAAGACTTAGTGGTGGACAAAAACAGCGAATCAGCATTGCCAGAGCAGTGATAAAAAATCCTCCTATTATGATATTGGACGAAGCTACTTCTGCATTAGATACGGAATCAGAAAAATTAGTGCAAGCTGCACTAGATAATTTGATGCAAAATCGAACTACAATTGTAATTGCGCACCGATTAAGTACGATTCAGCATGCCGATGAAATATTGGTTATCAAAGATGGAGAAATTGTAGAAAGAGGCACCCATAATAACCTCATTAATATAGATAGAGGGGTGTACAATAAATTGCAAAAACTTCAATCTTAATTTATTTTTTTGATTTTTTTAACTTAATTACACGCCTTTAATTTTTTATATGAATTGGAAGTCGTTTTTTAAAAATCCCTTAAATTTTTTCACTTTACTTTTATTAATGTACTTATTAGGAGGGATTATACTAAATGGTTATTCAAACTACATAAGCATACATTCCGAATACATTTTTATTACAACTAGTGCGTGGATAATAATAATAATAATGTTTAGCCTGTTTTTAATTCTACCTATTTTTCACTTTCAGAATCGTACAAATTATTACTCTTACCTTGGTCTTGTATTGTTAATCTGTTCTTATTTTTTTTACAGGATTCCAATAATTAGTAAAATTCTTGAAGGAGAAGACACCATTTTTGGTGAATTATTTATTGGATCATGCTCTAAACCATATTATTGGTGTATGGGATTTTTGAATAATCAACCAGTAGATGGTTTATTTCTGCATCCAACCATCTTTATGGAAATTCTTCACCAATTAAACATACCAATACAGCATTTTATTCCATTAAATAATCTAAATGACCTTGAGGCTTCAGTTTATATCAGATTATTTTGTAGTTCGTTTTTTTTGTTGGGAATAATAATTTTTAGTTTTTGGTCATTTACAATATTAAAATTTCAAAAGCCGGCATTTTTCATTTTTATGATATTTTTAGCAGCAATATCTCAAAGATATGGGGTTGACAATTCCGTATTTCCTCACATCGATACTACAGTAGCGATAGTTGCAGCTTGCATTTTGATGGTCACCGTTGATAATTATTTAAGAAAAGCTCAAACCTTTATAGGTGCCTTGGGTATGTTTTGTTCCTGTACTTTTTTTTGTTTTGGCAAGCAAGAATGGACTATTCTACTATTTCTTTCGGTATTAGCAACTTTTATTTTCCATTTTCGAAAACTTGAATATTTTAAGTTTTTCATCATAATGTTTTGTGCAATAATTTTTGGAAATTTGATAAGCTACCTATTCGATCCGGTTAACTATAATGGCGGATTGGCTTTATTTGTACGAATGTTTTCAAAATATATTGGAAATGGTGTATCAAATAATAACGTCAATTTTATGTTTGAAGGACATCAAGTAATTATGCAAAATGATTTCGACGGATCACATCGTTCATGGCTAACGCTGTTCTTAAACAAGCTCGAATCTGTTTATTTTATATTTGCATTGATGTTAGTATTAAGTATTAAATGCATTTTGAACATTAACAAAATATCTGTTTTTACATTTTGGATATGGATGTTTACTTTAGCATTTTTCTTTGCCTTTTTTATTTCATCATGGGATTTGAATAGATATTTTATACTAAGTTATTTCTCAGTTTTGTTCTATACTGTAAGTTGCTATCGCGATGATATTTTAGGCAAAATAGATCGAATGATTATCGTTATAATTTGTTTTGTAAGCTGGTTATTAGGTACTAATTATTTATTTTCTTTTGTGCAAAGCAATAGACCAAAATTAAATTTCAAAGAATTATATTTTATTAATAAACAATCTATAGCTCCTAAGGACACACTTCAAACCTATATAATCACCTTTAACAAGCATCATTTGAATCCGGCTATATCTTTTTATTTTCATTCGACTGATTCTTTTAAATTATTAAATAACAAGGGGATAGCAAAAATCAAAAAAGTTCAAAATATTAATTACTAATACTGCTCACTTAATTAATTTAATAAGGCTTATATGAACCTCACCTACCAAAGAGAAAAACATATTTCTTCAGAAGAATTTATTCAGGTATTGAAAGCCTCAACATTATCAGAACGTAGACCTGTTGCCGAATTGGAAAGAATTGCTGATATGCTCAAATATGGTAATCTTATAATTACAGCCCGACACAATGGCAAATTGGTAGGTATTTCACGTTCCATGTCTGATTTTGCATTTGCAACGTATTTGTCCGACTTAGCTGTAGATATCAATTATCAAAAGATGGGAATAGGGAAGGAACTGATCAGATTAACCCAAAAGGAAGCTCCTCTTACAAAAATTATTCTTTTGGCGGCTCCTGCTGCGGTTGATTATTATCCACGCATTGGCATGCATAGGCACAACCATTGCTACTTTATTGATTCAAATGATAATATTATTTGAATTTATTTATAGGGAGAATAATAAACTTGTAGTTTAATATTATAGGGACTAGTTTTATTATTAAAAAATATCAGACGATTAAGACTCGAAAGCGATACAGAACCAAATGGCAAGCTTAGTTCATTTTGAGCAAACACATATAAGCCATTATTTTGTTTTCTTCCATCAATTAATGCTTGTATGTAACTAGTTAACTCAAACTTGTAATTTAAATTATTGGTTAAGTAATTGGGGCCTGTAAATGAAGATGTTTGCGTATTTCGGTTGTTGAAAATCCCATTTGAAGTTTCTGATTGTAATAATTGTAGAAAACCATTTGCATCTCTAGCAATTTGTCCATCTGAACCCAACTCATATGCCGACAGGTATGTTGGATGTGTAAAATTTGTGTTTTGGGTAATATCAGGTGATATTATTAAATAGGCTCTGTTAACAATGATTTTACTGGTTAAAGATTTTCTAAAAGCATCTATTGAAGGAAAATTAATTTTAGCTCCTACTCCTGTTGAAGCTTGAATAAAACATTGATCATTAATTGAATTTGAAGGGATTTCATCATAATTATTTGAGAGTTTATTTAGTTTGCTGGTACTTCTATCAACAGAAATATTAGAGAATGTATAAGTTCGGTTTCGAGCTACAGGAATTCCAGTTATATTGTTAATATACAGGTTGTTATATGCATAATAATTGTGATAGTACAAGAGCAATGTTGGATAATTGATTCCAATAATTCCATTGTTATTTGGCAATGGTTTTAACGCAATTCCTTTAAACATTCCAGTAAAGTCAGTATTGTTTAAAAATTTGGTTACGTTGTCAATAAATCGTTGACCCAATTCGTTGTCAACTCTTGCTCTAGCCAATAACTGATTAAATCCCAAATCATCTTTTGTATTAAATCCGGCATTAGGCACTCCTGCTATTGTAGAGCTTGGATTAGGGATAATTTTAAGAGTACACAATGGAATATTTGATGCACTTAAAAAATCTTTAGATGAATATGATTTTACTTCAAAGTCTGAAGTAATTTCATATACACCTATTCGAATAGTATCAGTTTCACTTCCGTAAACATAACGGTTTATGCCATCTGCATTAACTTGATATGATGTCTGAAGTACTATAGAATCCAAAACTGTATTCGGTCCAAATGAAGAAAAATTCGAAGTCGGCAAGATACGCATATATGCCTCCGAAGTTATTTTCCCAAAAATAGGATCATTATATTCTCCAACCAATTGCCTGTATCTGCCATTGGTAATAATGGAATCAAATAGCATAGTGCTGGTACTCAGCGTAAAAGTATCAGTAAAAAAAGTGCTACTGACATCTTTTCTAGGAGTGATGCTGCCTGCAAGTTCATCATCGCCTCTCCGACATGCAATAAATAAAAGTAAACAATAAAGTATGCTTAAGCTGCTTTTACCCCGCCACAAGTTCATTTACGCCTGCCAATTCGTTGTAAAAGTTGTAGTAATACTCGTGGTTATCTTCAGCGGGCACGTATTCTATTGTTTTTTTAGAAGCGTAATCGTCAAATATTTTGTCATACATAGGACTGTAGTTCTCTTCAGCTTTGAATACATGATCCGCATATTCTATACCGGTGCGAATAAATGCTTCATAATCATTGGTTTTCAAAAATTCCAGTGATTCTTCAGAAATGTCGTGCATTTTGGCTTTGTAGGCCAATTTGTCGAACTTATGACTGAATGGAGTATCAAATACCGAAAATACTGAACGCGTATTTTTATAGATAGGTTCTTTTTTATAGTGTGTTTTTAGGTACATAGGAATTAAGCTCGACATCCAGTCATTCACATGAACGATATCGGGTGACCATCCAAGTTTTTTCACCGTTTCAAGTACGCCTTTGCAGAAAAACACGGCACGCTCGTCATTATCTTCATGAAATTTATTGTCTTTGTCAACTGTTGTTGATTTGCGGTGAAAATAATCGTCATTGTCAATAAAGTACACTTGAAGTTTGGCACTTGGGATAGAAGCCACTTTAATTAAAAGTGGTCTTTCTTCATCTCCTACAGATATATTTATTCCTGATAGTCTTACTACTTCATGAAGACGATTTTTACGTTCGTTAATACAACCAAACTTAGGCACTAATATTCTAATTTCCATGCCTCTATCTTGCATAGCCTCAGGTAGTTGCCTGACGTATTCAGATAAGTTTGTAGGGTCTAAGAAAGGTGTGATTTCGCTTGAAACATAGAGGATTCTTAACTTTGACATCAGCTCTTAAAATTTAAATTACCACGCAATTTGCTTAAAAAATGGAGTACAAATATACACAAACTTATCGAAAAAGCCAAAAACATTAAAAAAATAAGGATGTGGAAAATTTATTTCAACAATTCTTTGAGCTTTGCGTACTTAATTTGATATAGCTCCCCTTGTTTCCCACCTAGTTTTGCCCATTCTTCTTCAATATGCGATACCCGGTTATCCGATGCCGGGTGGGTACTCAAAAATTCCGGCACTTTTGCATCTTTATTGCGTAATAAAACCTTTTTGAAAAATCCACCCACGGCTCTAGGGTCATAATCAGTATCATACATATATGCCACCGCTCGAGCATCTGCATCAGATTCATCACCTCTGCTAAAAGAAAGGCCTAAAAGTTCTTTGCCAATATTTACCAAAATTCCGGGATCGGCACCAATTGCAAGGGATATAATTACACTTAAACCATATTCGCTTACTAATCTTATTGTGGTGTGCCTCAGTTCGGCATGTGCTATTTCGTGTGCCATTACTCCGGCAAGTTCTGCTTCATTATCCAAAAATTTGATAATTCCAGTGTACACATATATATAACCGCCTGCAACGCAAAAAGCATTCAATACACTATCTTCCTTTATAATTCTAAGTTCATAAGGGAATGCATCTTTATATTTGATTGATTTGCTGTTAAGAAGCTTATTTTTAATATTATTGAGGTATTTATATGCCTCTTCATTGCCTTTTTCGGGTAGTATAGTTCCTCCCATAGCGGGCATTACTTCCATTTGATTCGAAAATTGTTTTCCAATCATTAAGTCAACATCTACCGGAACCAATTCGGTAAGTTTGTTGCATGATGATATGGATATCAAAATGGGGAATATTAAAATAAGATAGTGTTTCACTTGAATTTTCACAGAAATGATTTTGTTGTAAAATTATAAGTAAACCGCTTAATCATTAAAAAACTTTGAAAAAAAAGCCTGTTAGTACAGATAGGTTTTTTAATTTTGAATCAATTATTAACCAAAAATTATGTTACCCAAACCATTTGTAGAGCTTATTTTTAAGAAACATATTTCCACCGAAGTATATCCTGCAACTTCTTCTATATCCAGACTTATAACTAAAATAATACTTATACTTTTCCCGGAGCAGACTAAAAAGCATTATCAGGATATTAGTGAGTTGTTTACTGCATTTGAAATTATTGAAAAAGAATTGAGCATGATTTTACAATCCATGCAAGCGCATTTGCCAAAAGATGCTTCGGTTTTGTCTAAAGAATATATGCAAATGTTGCCCCACATTTATCATCTGCTTGATACAGATATAAAGTCGTTATTGGATGGAGATCCGGCTGCCAAAAATGAGTATGAAATTGTACGAACCTATCCAGGATTTTATGCTGTTGCATTTTACAGACTTGCTCATGGATTGTATGTGCTCAATATACCTTTACTTCCTAGGGTATTAACCGAATTTGCACACTCTAAAACAGGTATTGATATTCATCCCGGAGCAACTATTGGCGAAAATTTGTATATCGATCACGGAACGGGAATCGTTATAGGTGAAACCTGTATTATTGGTAAAAATGTTAAAATATATCAAGGAGTAACCTTGGGTGCTTTAAGTGTTAGTAAAGATCTTGCTTCGAAAAAAAGACATCCCACTATTGAAGATAATGTGGTTATTTATTCCAATGCCACAATATTGGGCGGAGAAACAGTGATCGGGCACGATTCAGTAGTTGGAGGAAATGTATGGCTTACACGAAGTATTGATCCTTACACAAAAATATATCATCAAGAACAGGTTAAAATTAGTGATAAGTAATAAAAATAGTTATTAGTTATATTTTTTAGATATAAACTTTCAAAATTTAATACTTATCATTTAAAATTTCATTTTATGGCTACATTAATTGACCTTGTTGGCAACACGCCTTTAGTTGAACTAAATAAAATAAACCCTAATAAAAATGTAAAAATATTAGGCAAATTGGAAGGTAATAACCCTGGCGGAAGTGTAAAGGACAGAGCTGCTTATAATATGATTAAAAGCGCTTTGGATAGAGGCGACATAAAACAGGGTATAAAATTGATTGAGGCTACAAGTGGCAATACAGGTATAGCTCTGGCAATGATGGCTCGTTTGTTTGATTTGGAAATCGAGCTTGTAATGCCTGAAAACTCTACTCGTGAGCGAATACTTACTATGGAAGCTTTTGGGGCTAAAGTAACATTAACATCTGCAAAAGGTTCCATGGAAGAAGCCCGTGATTATGCGCTTAATCAGGTTTCAAAGGGCGGATATTTCATGCTTAACCAGTTTGATAACCCCGATAATTATTTGGCACATTACAAAACCACCGGTCCTGAAATATGGAGAGATACGGAAGGTAAGATTACGCATTTTGTTTCGTCAATGGGTACAACGGGCACAATTATGGGCACATCAAAATTTTTGAAAGAGAAAAATTCGCAAATTCAAATTGTTGGCTGTCAACCAACTGAAGGATCTAAAATACCGGGAATCAGGAGATGGACGTTTGAATATTTGCCAAAAATATATGATGCCAAACGAGTGGATAGAATTATGGACATTAGTGAGGCAGATTCAAGATTAATGACCAATCAGCTTGCCAAAGTAGAAGGCGTATTTGCGGGAATGAGTAGCGGTGGTGGAGTATCTGCAGCAATAAAAATAGCATCTGAAATAGAATCGGGGATAATCGTATGTATAATATGCGATCGTGGTGACCGTTACCTAAGTAGTGATTTGTTTGGAAAATAAATCCTAAACTCTTAAAGTACTTAAGCCACCATCCGCATGAATTACTTGACCAGTAATCCATTTGGATGCGTCAGAACTTAAAAAAAGTGCCAATTCAGCTATATCACTTGGATTTCCATATGCTTGCAATGGATGTCGCTTTGAAGCTGATGCTTTTTTTTCTTCTGTATTAAGTAGTTTTTCAGCTAGTGGGGTGTCCGTTAATGATAATGCAATACAATTTACCCTAATATGAGGTGCCAACTCTGCTGCCAATGAACGAGTTAATGTTTCTATAGCTCCTTTTGAAGCTGATATAGAGGTATGAAAAGCCATTCCTTGAGCTACTGCCACTGTACTAAATAGTACTATAGAAGCATTGGGGGTTGTTTTAAGCGTATTTATGTATTTCTGCAAAACTTTTACTGCTCCCAAAACATTTACCTTATAATCATTCAAGAAATCATCTTCTGTTAATCGGTTAAAAGGTTTTAAACTAATGGTACCTGGGCAGTAAAAAATGGATGAAACGGATTCAATTTCTGGTAATTGTCCATTATCTGAATTCAAAGCATTGAATTGAAAATACTTATGATTTTTGAATGGCAGATTGTATTCAGAAACACTTTCTTTTGTTCCTGTGAAAATGAATTCTGCATTTTGTTTTTCAAGTTGGGCACAAATTTGGGCACCAATCCCAGAAGTACCTCCGATAATTATTGATTTCGACATGAATCAATAACTAAAATTTAGATGAGAATGTTATTTAAAACTATAATTACTCAATTTACTTTAATTGTGTAAATGTATCAATAACTACATTTCTAAGAATTTATTACCCTTTTTTTACAGATAATTCTCTTTTTTTAAGAAAATATAGAATTAAACTTGCAATAAGAATAATTGAAAAAGTAACCAATAAATTAAACTCTTTGTCTGACATATTAATCTTTTTCTAAGTATAATTGACCTGGTTTAAATAATAAAATGGAACTTACAAAACCTATTAATAAAATAATTATAGAATTAGTTTTATCTAAATCTATAATATTTGTTAAAACAGTTCCTGCAAATACTATTTTAGATAAATCTAGATAATATTTTCCTGTTTCTTCCTTCTTTTTTGTATCGCGACAAAGTTAAAAATATTTAATATAAATTATTCAGCGTTTGGAAAATTAACTAAACTATCTTATCAGACTCAATAATACTGGTTCCTTTTTTGTCAGAAAGCATTTGATTGATTAGGGCTTCCGCTACTTTGGTGCAATGAACGGGTTTGTAGCGTTTCCATTTACCAAAAAGCAAAGGTGTAACAACGACTGAGGCGGCCAAAGCCAGTTTTTCTCCTAAGCGAAATTCTTCACGGTCACCCAGTAAAAATGATGGTCGTGCAATAACTAAGTGATCAAATCGAAATACCTTTAATTTTTCTTCAGTTTCGCCTTTCACTTTGCTGTAATATATTTTTGAATTTTTATCGGAGTCAATTGCTGAAACTAAGGCAAAGTTTTTCACGCCTTTACTTTGGCTATAACGAGCAAAATTCACCACATAAGTATAATCCACTTTGTAAAATGCCTCCTTGGATCCTGCTTTTTTCATAGTGGTTCCAAGGCAGCAATACGCATCGTCTATTTGTTTGTTGATACCAGCCTCGTATAGGGCATCATAATTCACTATTATTTGTTCAAGTTTAGGATGGTCTAAACTCATTTCTTTTCTTACAAGTACGTATATTTTGGAGTAATTTTGGTTTTCAAGTAGTTTGTACATTAATTGTTTGCCAACTAGTCCGGATGCCCCGGCTATTATTGCAGATTTTCCCATATTTTTATTCACTGATTTATGACATACAAAGAAGCACAAAGTTATCCTTTTATTTGCCTCCTCTCAAAGGAATTAAATTATCTTTTAAAGTTTGGCAGGATAATTTCATGCTTTTCACAAAATAAAGATGAATTAATTATCGAAATAAGGGTAAAAAATAAGTACTGGTACTTAATTTCTAATTTGCTCCCGGAAGTGTCACTTTTAAAGCTTACCGATAATTTTCATAGAGCAAATAAAAATTCAGTAAATATCTTTCCGGAAATAATTGGCGTTGAAATTATTGAAATAAAGCAGCATTTCAACGAGAGAAGCTTTCATTTGGCTTTATCTAATCAATTGGACCTGATATTTAAGTTGCATGGTCCTAATTCTAATATTTTACTAGCAAAATCAAGAGTTGTTGCTTCTATATTCAAACACAATTTGATTAAAGACTTTCAGTTTAAATATGCTGATTTTGACTTTGTTGTACCATATATTTCTATTGCCAAACCTCAAATATTAGATGCTTATAATCAACTATTTGACCACACTATCAGAAATTATGGAATTGAAACGAAAAAAGAAAATCTGATTAAAAAATGGGAACACCAAATCAAAAAAAATGAGCAATATATTAAAGCTAACACCCAAAAATTGAAGCAATTACTTGAGGATGTGCCATTTGAACAAATTGGACACATACTTATGGCCAATGCACATTTGAACTTGAAAGGACAAAAATCGGCCAATTTCATTAATTATTACGATGGGAATGAGATAACAATTAATCTAAAACCCAACATTTCCATTCAAGAAAATGCGGCTTCGTACTATAAAAAGCATAAAAACCGGAAACTTGAACTTGAAAAACTGGAACAAACAATTGCATCAAAACAGCAGGAAAATACTGAATTAAAAGAGCAACTCGAAAAGGTAAAAACCTCCAATGATTATTTTGTGATTAGTTCTTTTGAGAAAAAAAGCGAGTCAAAACTTAAAGATAAAGTTGAACCAAGTGCATATTTTTTTGAATTTATCGAAATGGGTTTTGTGATTTTGGCAGGAAAGAATGCCAAATCCAATGACTTACTCACCACAAAATATTGTCACAAAAATGATCTTTGGTTGCATGCCAAAGATGCCACAGGCTCACATGTGGTTGTAAAATGGCAATCCGGGAAAAATTATCCTAGGCCAGTATTAGAAAAGGCAGCCTCAATAGCTGCATTTTTATCAAAACGTAAAACCGAGAAGCTGGTGTTGGTGAGTTATACGGAACGTAAGTATGTACGAAAGCCTAAAGGTTCAGCAGTAGGAATGGTTCTGATAGATAAGGAGCAAACGATATTGGTGGAACCAAAGGATCCGTTTGGGTGATGTTTATTAAGAAAAGAGATTTGACAACTTTTTAAAAGTTGTCAAATCTACATCTTTCCCCTACTTCACAAAATTCAATTTCGATACCGGCAGTTTTGTTTTGGTGCCGTTGTTATATTGCCACTGCAATTCAAGAGATTCTCCGCCTACGGCTTCAAAGTATTCAACTTCAATAGTGTGCTTACCCTCTGTTAAATTCACTTTACCAAATGCTGTTTCTGGTCCGTGAGTACCATCAATAACTGCCACTTCTTTACCATCAATTTTAATTCTGCTACCATCATCCGATGTAGTGTAAAAGGTATATTCACCTGCATTATCAATCTGCAAGTTCGATTTTAATACAATTCCATAATTATCGGGTCTTTTGCTCAGGGCCTTCAAATCGATTATCGCAGATGTGCCTGTGGTTAAAGGTTTTAAGGTGCTAAAATCCGGAAGTTTTTTCCATTCTCCTTCATAATAATTATATGCCCATCCTGTGTTGGTATTATTGATTAATTCAATGTTAACATTACTTTCAAAACTTGGCGATTTGCCCGGAAGTGAGGCAATAGCTCTTACGGTTGATGAATAAATTAAGTCAAAAGGACCAGTATATAATTTTGATTGTTCGGTAGGAGTTGCACCATTAGTTGTATAATAGATTTTGGCATTTGGAGTATTTGATTTAATGGTTACCTTCACACTTTTGCCAACCAATAAAGTGTCGTTTGGTGTAATTGAAGGACTGAAAACATACGTTTTATATTCAGGAAATACAAAATTGGTTGAAACAAAAGCATATTTACCAGAGCCCACTTCGTATACTGCCCTACCATTTTCGAGTTTTACAAACTTCACTCCTTCTGATTTGTGAGCAGGAACTCCGTTAGCCACAACAACTGATTCATCCACAGCAGGTATTTCCACAGTTGCTGATGTATTAACCGGAATTTCGATATTCCAAATAAAGTTTTTCCCTTCGGTGCGCCATTCACTTGAAATATTTCCATAAAGAGATATATGCGAAGCTTTGGCAAATTTTACTTTGTCAGATAATTCAGGTCGCATTTTTATTTTCTTAAATCCTACAGATTTGTTTGCATTGGCAATGCCACCTACACTTTCATACATCCAGATAATTACATCTCCCAACAACATCACATGGTTACCTGAGTTCATATCAGGACGGGCTTTGTCGCCATTCCATAGTTCCCATATGGTGGTAGCACCTCTTACTATTTGATATCCCCAGCTTGGATAATCGGTGTTGGTTGCTAAAGTATAAGCTAAGTCGGGGCGACCATTATCGGTTAGCGTTTTCATTAGCCATTGGCCACCTATGAGCCCGGTTCCCATTTTGGTTTGATGCTCTACAACTAATTTTTGAATGGTATTTTGAAATACTTTCTCTTTGAAATCCTCACCTACAACTCCCATACCTATTGGTAATAGACTGGATGACAAAGAGTTGTTGTCATACAAAAAGGATCCACGATTAAATAAAATATCATTTATCGCTTTTCGGATGTTTGCTGCTTCATTTTCAAAATAAGTGACATCTTCCGATTTCCCTAACATTTTGGCATAAGAAGCAATCAATTTGAAATCGTAGTACAAATAACATGAACTCATTAATACACCAGAAGTTTGTCTCTTTGGATCCTGGCTCCATATTATATCCAATCTTTCCGGAGGCATACACCAATCGCCATACGTATTTTTGCCAATCAATCCGTTGCTCATAAATGTGCGCATGTATTTGGCCCATTTCACCATTTGATCGTAATTGCGCTCAATAAGTTTGGAATCACCTGTTTGTTGGTAAATCACATTTGGAATTATGATAAAACATGAAGGCCAAACAACCCCGTCATTATATATTTTTACCATTCCATTATGAGTGGGAGCCACATCAGGCACTGAACCATTATCTAAAGTCGCATCATTAATATCCTGCATCCATTTGTTGTGAAGCGTTACATTTCTGAAAATATATGCTTCTCCTTTGGCTTCAACGGATCTGTCTCCTAACCAACCAAATCTTTCATCGCGTTGAGGGCAATCGGTAGGCATACTTCTATAATTTCCTCTGATGCCCCAATAGGCATTTTTGTGTAATTGAGTCATAATGTCATTGGAACAACTGAATGAACCCACAACAGGTAAAGCATCGTGAACTACTTTGCCTTCAATACTATTCAAGTCAGGTTTGCCCGGAAATCCAGAGATTTCGACATATCTGAATCCATGGTATGTGAATTTGGGTTCCAAGCTTTCGCCATTAGGATCGCCCTTAAGTGTATAATAATCAGTAACTTCTGCAGTACGCATATTGTCGAGGTATAAACTTCCGTCCGGTTTCAATAATTCAGAGAAAACCATTTTAACGGTGGAACCCTTTGAGCCTTTCACTTTCAGTTTAGCCCAGCCCACCATATTTTGGCCCATATCAACAATAAAAACACCGGGTTTGAGTTCTTTCACTGAAATGGGTTTGAGGGTTTCCATGACCTTGATGGGTTGTTTGTTTTCTGAACAAATTAAAGGGCTTGGGCTTTCGACTAGTTGTGCGGTCAACCATTGTGCATCGTTGAATCCGGGTTTGTCCCAACCTGTTTGTTCCTTGGTAGCGTCATATGATTCGCCATCGTATTCGTTGTTGCGGGTGATTGGTCCATTTGTTGTTATTTTCCAAGTATTGTCAGTAATTATTGATTCTTTTGAACCGTCAGTATAGGTAATATTCATTTGTGCTAATAATTTAGGGTATCGAGGTTTGTATCCAGGTAATGTGTCTGTTGGCTTGTATTTTGTTGTGCTCCATTCACCGGTAGCTTCTTGTAAAGGTCTTAAACTGGTATAACGACCTGCTCCCAGATATGACCCAAATGCATTTTTACCGGTTTTGATAAGTTTGCTCACATCATAAGTATTATAAAAAACACGTTTTTCCATTTGTGAAAGCGCAGGTGCTAGCACAGCATCTCCAACTCTATTGCCATTGATATAAAACTCATATAGTCCGGCAGCGCTTACATATAATGTGGCTGATTTTACCGTTTTAGTAATTGCCGATTCTTTACGAAGCATGCGTCCGGCAACTAATGGAATGATAGAAGAAGGACGTTCATTGGGCATGGTTTTGTCAAGACCAATCCATTTGGCTTTCCAATCGTTGGGGCTAATTAATCCGATAGTAAATGTGGAAACGGGGCTCCATTCCGATTCTTTACCTGTTTTGTCCCAAACCTTCACTTTCCAAAATACTTTAGACTCTGAAACAAGTTCCTTGCCTGAATATTTAATGTAGGTTGATTGATCAGACATTTGTTTTCCGCTATCCCAAAGGTCAAAATTGTTCTTGTTCACATTATCCAAACTGGAAGCTGCGCCAATTTGATAAGCAGTTTGTAATTGAGCTTTGCCTGTTGATGTAGAAATCCAACTCAAACGAGGTGATGTGATATCAATTCCTTCCGGATTAGTCAAGTTTTCGGTGGTGAGACCTAAAGGATGAATAATATCCTGAGCCTTAGAAATGATAAATGAAAGGCAAAAAAGTGTTAAGATTAATTTTCTCATAATTCTAAAATAAACATTAATAAAGTGAAAGATTTAAATGAAGGTAACAAAAATACAATGCAAAAGTATTAGAAAAATTCTAATCCGTATCCTGTACTATCCTGTATAATTGACAAAATATAAAAAATAATTAGGACTCTTCCTGAACCTTTCTTCTGAAAAGACCAATTTTTGGATTGTACCCATTTGGCACTTTTTGATAGTATCCGGTACCATTGTAGGGTCTTTTGCGTGGGTTGGTTCTGCAAGTTTCAGAACAGGCTCCTTCCATTTCGATACCACATTTTTCGCAAATAGGTACATGCTCATTGCAATCGGGATTGGCACAATTAACCATTCTGTCACATTCGGTTCCACACACAAAACATTTAGAAATCACAACCGGATTTACTTTGTTGACATCTACAGCCAATCGATTATCAAATACATAGCATTTTCCTTCAAAATCTTCACCACCTTCTTCAATGCCATATTTGATAATCCCACCGTGTAATTGATAAACATTTTCAAATCCTTGCTCCAATAAATATGCACTTGCTTTTTCGCACTTAATTCCACCGGTACAATATGTAATTACTTTTTTGTGTCTATAGGGCTCAAGCTCATTCATTTTTTCAGGAAAATCGCGCAAATTTTCAATATTTAAAGTAACTGCGCCTTTAAATCTGCCAACTTCATGTTCATAATTGGACCTGAAATCAACCAGAACCACATCCGGGTCTTCTTTCATCATTTTTTTGAACTCGGCAGGTTCAACATGAATTCCTGTTCTTTCCCAAGGTTTGATATGGGGCAAATCGGCATGCACGATTTCTTTTTTTGTTCGAACATGTAGTTTTTCAAATGTATGTTGGCTATGTTCCTCAATTTTGAAATCAATATTTGCAAATCGAGGGTCACTTTTGACATGCTTCATGTATATTTCACAATCTTTTTTGAGCCCGGAAATGGTTCCGTTCAAACCTTCTGAAGCAATAATAATTCTTCCTTTAAGATTGTTGTTGAGGCAAAAAAGGTGGTGTTCTTCTCTGAATGCTTCGGGGTCTTCTATTGGTGTAAAACAATAGTAAAGCAATACATAATAATCTTTTGTTTCCATAACTTTCTTAGTTTCATGCTAAGTGTTGGTGCAAAGATAATGGGTATTTTTATTTAAATTAAATGACTTTGGTCAGCAAAACTACAATTTCTGATTTGTCATATTAAGGAAATCCAAAAATTTGGACACATCCAGATCATAGGCAACGGGTCTACTGATTACATTTTCATTTTCATCTATGATCACATAATATGGTTGTGCATTGGTTTGATAACGGGTAATTTGAAAATCAGCATTTTGTTTGCCAATACTCTTTTTTATTTTATTATCATAAGTCGATGTATACCATTCATTTTGAGGTAGTTCTGTTTTGTCGTCCACATACAAAGCCAATACAATAAAGTCATTTTTGAGTTTCTTAAGCACTTCCGGATTGGACCATACATTTGCTTCCATTTCTCTACAATTAACACATCCGTGTCCGGTAAAATCAATAAATATGGGCTTATGTGTTTGTTTGGCACATGCAAGTGCTTCTTTATAATCAAAGTAACCTTGTATGCCATGAGGCAATTCTAAGAAATTGCTATACTTAGGCACACTGCAAAGATTGCTTTGATTGGGTATGGAAGAAGCACCTTGTTCCGGTTTGAAATCTTGGGTAGATAATGGAGGCAAATAACCGGATAATGGTCGAAGTGGCGCACCAAACAAACCAGGCACCAAATACAATGTAAAAGATAAAGTAGCTATTCCCAATATCAATCGTGGTACACCAATTCGTTCCAACTTTGAGTCATGAGGCAGCACTACCAAGCCAAATAAATATAAACTCAATGTGCCAAAAATGGCTATCCAAATGGCGAGATTGACATCTCTGTCCAACAATCCCCAATGGTATGCCTGATCGGCTAAACTGAAAAACTTGAATGCCAATGCCAATTCCAAAAATCCTAGAACTACTTTAACAGAATTAAGCCATCCACCTGATTTGGGCAAACCTTTAAGCCAATTGGGAAATATGGCAAACAATGTAAACGGAACCGCAAAAGCCAATGAAAAACCAAACATACCTACCAACGGCCTTAAAAATGCACCCCCTGCTGATTGTACCAATATAGTACCAATAATAGGGCCTGTGCACGAAAATGAAACCAATACCAAAGTAAATGCCATGAAGAAAATGCCAATATATCCGCCTCTATCTGATTGACGGTCAGCGGCATTGACAATCCAACTTGGTAATGTTATTTCAAAAAGACCTAAAAACGACAGAGCAAAAACCACAAAAACCATAAAAAAGAACATGTTGGGCAACCAATGTGTGCTTAAGAAATTAGCTGCTTCCGGACCGGCAAGTTTGGCAACAGCCGTACCAATTAAAGTGTAAATGGCTATTATGGAAAATCCATATAAAAGCGCTTTAAATATAGCTTCACTTCTCTTTTTGCTTGAATGAAGGAAAAAAGTAACGGTCATGGGTATCATAGGGAATACGCATGGCGTGACCAAAGCCAAAAGACCGGAAATAAAGGCCAATAAAAAAAACGAAAATAAATTCTCTTCAGAAACCGGAGTAGCATTTACAACTGAAGGCACTGTAATTATACTTACAACCTCATTTTTGGAAGTGGTATTTGAATCAATATTAGTAATGTTTGTATCTACTACTAAAGCAGAAATATTTACATCCGAAACTTTTAAAGCTTTTTTTGTCTTTGAAACTGATTCTGAAATTTCAAAACCCTCAAAACGGAATTCTTCATCTTTGGGAGGCAGGCAAATGCCTGATTCTAAAGAACAAGTGCTGAACTCGTAGGTCCCACTGATATTCAGGTCTTTGGACAGAATTTTTATTTTTTGGACAAATTTTGCTTTGGAAGTAAAATATCGATAATCACCTATATATTCATCTTTTTTAAACTTATCGCCAACTGCTTTCACTTCCCCAACCAATTGATATGAAGTATGTGGATTAAATGTAATTGTCGTTGCAGGGGCGGAATCAAACTTTCCAACCGAATACATATACCAACCTTGCTGGATGGAAGCTTCAAAATTCAATTCGATGACATCACCTACAGAAGCTTTTTTGGTAGAAGCTTCATACGTCCATGTTGCCGGTTTTTCGACCTGTGCATATGAGATAATACTTATAAATAGAGCAGTTAGAAAGAAACAATTTTTCATATGATATGTTAAAATAAACAACGAAATGGAATTAGATTTATTTCGTTGCATTTACTTGTTTAATAAGCAAATATATGGATGCAATGGTTCCAATTAATAAAAAAAATAGGGTAAAATAAGGTTTGTCCGTTTTCAAATAATTATCAAACAAATTGCCTAAATACGCCATTATCAAAATGGTTACTCCCATTTGAGCTCCCGCAGAACCAAACTTGATGTATTTATTAAGCTGTTCTTTCGGCTCTGGTTGAGACATATTCGCTAAGGTTGATTTCTTTTACGTCTCCACCCATTTTGCAAGTTCCATTAAATACAGCACCTGCTTCAACTGCGAGTTTTGAAGTCAGAATATCTCCATAAATCACTGCAGTAGAACGAAGTGTGAGCAAGTCAGTCACTTCAATTTTGCCTTTAATTTCACCAGAAATCTCAGCAGAATTGGCCAAAATATGACCTTCTATCAACGAACCTTCACCCATAGCAAGTTTTGATTTGGTGGTAACATTACCTAATACACGACCCTCGACACGGATGTTGGCAAGTGTTTCAATATTACCTTCTATAAAAGTTCCTTTGCCGATGATGTTATTGGATGTCGTTATTTCTTCCGCTTCCAATTTTACTTTATTGTTTGAAAACATATATTAGTTGTAAAAGTTCAACATGCGAATATATTACATTTTTCTGGCTTTGTGGAAAAATCGCCATGTCAAAATTATGGAAGATATTCCTTGACCTATCAAAAGTCCAAGCCATATTCCATATACATCCAAATGAAAATAGAAAGAAAAAAGAAGCCCCATTGGAATACCCAACGCCCAAAAACAGCCCATTGTAAGCAATGCTGGCACATTTACATCAGATATTGCTCTGAGAATTGCTACTGCTACTACATTAATGCCATCTGCAAACTGAAACACAGCCAAAAGCAACATTAAACCCGAAGCAATAGCTACAACTTCAACATCTTCGTTATATAAAATAATAAAATATTTGTTGAAAATAATCAATGCAATACTAAATACAAGAATCAAACTGCAAACCAAAATCATGCCACTTTTTGCCGCATTGAGTACCGCTTTCACATCATGCGTCCCACTTGCATAACCAACTCTTATGCTTGAACCTGCTGCAAATCCAGATGAAACCATATAAGTAATAGATGCAATGCTTATTATTACATTGTGTGCAGCCAATTGTACCGTACCCAACCAACCTACGGCTATAGTTGCGAAACTAAATGCTGAAATTTCAAAGAAAAATTGAAATCCGCTTGGTAAGCCTGTTTTAAGTACTTGTTTAAACGATTCCCAATGAATTTGTAATTGATTGAAATTCAAAGCGTATTCCGAAAACTGTTTGCTATATCGAACATAACACCAAATGCCAATTGCCATGTATGTACGGGCAATCAGGGTACCAATTCCGGCTCCTAACAGTCCTAATTCAGGGAACCCGAAGTTGCCATAAATGAGGCAATAATTAATTCCGGCATTCACAAAAAGCGCAGAAACATTGAAAAACATAGAAATACCTGTATTGCCTAACCCATCAGTAAACTGCTCAACAGCAATGAAATACATCAAAGGAAATGTAGATAAAATAAGCAAGTAAAATAATGGTAAAGCTAATTCGGTGACTATGGGCTCTTGACCTAACAAATGAAAATTAAGTGCAATCACACAAAGCACTATAGCAAAAGCAAAGCTTACCAACTGCGACACTTGGATGCAACTTTTGAGCGTATCTACAGCACCTTGTTTGTCTTCTCTGCTGTTGAAGCCCGATATCATAGGACTGCCTACAATGATCATACCAATGGGAATAATAGCTATAAGAATGTAAATAGAAGTAGCTATTCCACTGGCGGCCAGAGGTTCATAGCCGATTTTGCCAATCATAATATTGTCAAGTACACCCATGAGCACGGCACCTAATCGGCCAAAAAGTATAGGTAGACTTAAGTTAAAAGTTTCGGAAATATCTTTTTGGTATTTTTTTAGAAATTTGAAAGGCATTGAAAACATAAAGTAAATATTCCTGGAAGTATCAGCACGCCATCACCTTTAATTCGATATAGATAATGGATTTTCATTCTTTCCTGAAAGTAAATGAGGCATAAATATATAGCATCAATAATAAGTAATGAAAATATAAGTGGACTAAACCCAAAATAAAACAATAAGATAATATTAAGAAGGATTCCAAAAGTGCAAATGGTGTAACAAATAATATCAGCTTGTTTAAGTGTCAAACTTGAAAACATATTGGTTTTTGAAAGTATTTCATGGTTTAGTTTTTCAAATTTAGAGAACAAACACAGATTGGCCATACAAGTAATGAATATGGAAACTACAAGAATATAATTCACTTCATTAGGGCTATAATAAATGGGTCCGAAACACACGCCAAGGGTAAAGACAATAACTACAATTATTTCTCTGGGAATAATGTATTTGTGATTCAAAATGGAATATGCAAAATATCCAACCACACACATACCCAATGCAATAGCTTGCGTGATAAATTTGAGAGGGAAATAAATAAATGACAGCATTAGAATGGAAGCTGCCACAATGGAAATGATCGCGAACAAAAAACGAAAGTACTGCTTATGAATCAAATATCGTTCAGGAGCAGCGGAAAGGGGAAGTTTCCTGGAATCCATCAAATGGTCAAATGTGTAAATAATCCAAACGGATAAAGGCAAGAGCAACCACCAAATGTCCGGAGGTTGGCTATTGAGCGCATGAGCATAAGCGAAAGAAATGCTCCAAGCTGCAAGAGAAACATCGATGCTCATAAAATTTAGGAAAAGGAACAATTGGGACTTTCGCATATAAACAAACCTATAAAAAAAAAGGGACTTATGGGTTTGGTTGGTGAAGATTACCAATGGCGGAATAATATTATCAAAGAAAAGTAACTCTAAATGAATTTTAGGACTATTGTTAAAATGTAAATCAATAGTAGGATTATCATTTTACCGTGAAAACTTTTTAGGACGAGACACCATTAAATCTGTAGTTCGACAATCACTACGCTAATTTGTCGAACAGCATATAATTAAATTCTCACACCCAATCCCAAATCAAAACTATCCGCTGCGAAGCCATATACTTTGAGTGCGCCTTTAATATACAGATTGTCAATGATATACCATCGTAAGGTATGACGATGCACAAATTTGCCATATACATTAATATCTTGATACAAATGCCAACCCATTAAGGTAGTAAAGGATGCTTGCCTGCCTATAAACAACTCGGTGCCGGCACTTGCGAATACTGACAATCCATTTGGACGAATATCAGATGAACGATCAATCACTTTATGAACCACAGCATCTTCAAAAGTAGATTCATCATGACAAACATCGACACCTAAAACTAAGGAGTTGATTTTGCTTACCATTTTGCTCGCATACAAACCAAAAGTTAACACGCCATATTTGGCAAAATCGCCATCGATGATTCCTTTTCTATTATATCCAAATTCGAAATTAACTCTTACTCTTTTTTTGAACTTCCAGGTTGAATCCGGTCGTTGATATCGAGGTTGATAATTGGGTTGATAACTCACCCCTAAGCCCCAAAGCAATATATTAATTCCGGCATTTGGCAATCGAATGGCCCCATTCGAATAATGTCGCAACGAAAAATTGGCGTGAGCCGTTAAATGATGCGAAATGTGATAATTAATTTTGTAATCTGTTGAAAATGCTGCGGTAACTCTGCTTCCTAAGGCATTATTTTCATAATTGTCAATTCTGTCAAAAAAACTGGTTTGAAATGCTGCTCCAAATCCAAAACCATAATTGGCGCTCCATTTTGAAGTATTAAAAAAATATCCATGAAAGAATGGAGCAACACTTATTGTATAGCCCAAGTCATTGGGTTTTTGATGCATATTGTAGTCTACAATTGCAAACGAAAATCCTACCTTTGGAAATCTCCAAAATTTTTCCCATCCTTTATTTCCAATCGAAATTCGATTAATCAAAATTTCTACACAAATTGGATTGTTTTCAATAAATGTTCGGGTCTGGTAGGAGTTGTATTTGGCCGTGCGACCATCAAAAAAATAATTTAGCGAAATTGCTAAAGGAGTTTTTCTTCTTAAGCTATCCTGTGCTAAAATTGGAATTATATTGACACAATGGAGGAAAATTAATAAACACAGTATTTTAAGCTTATACAAATAGGAAAGTAATTAAGTTGAATCAATTGAATGTCAATAATTAAGTATTTACAAAAATATAAAAGTAGTAATAATATTAAAGAATTAATTGAGAGATTAAATTGCTGTGGATAAAAATCAAATCAAATCGCCAAAAAGTCATAAATTGAAATTGTGAATGTTTAATAAACTGTCAATATGTCTTATTGCACTTCTTTGGAGCATTATTTGGCTAAATAAAATTAAACATACATAATCATGAACTTCAATAATTATACTATAAAATCACAAGAAGTAATTCAGCAAGCTTCAAATATTGCAACAGGGCTTGGCCAGCAAGCAATTGAGCCTGGCCATTTAATCAAAGCAGTAATTGAAAGTGACGAAAGTGTAACCGCATTTATTACCAAAAAGCTAAATATTAATAATGCTTTGCTTAAAACTAAAGTACAGGAGGCTTTGGATTCCTATCCAAAAGTAAGTGGTTCTAATCCATATCTTTCCAATGATTCAGCTCAGGTTTTGCAAAAAGCGGAATCCTATGCAAAAGAAATGAAAGATGAGTTTGTGGCTGTTGAACACATTTATTTAGGTCTCTTGGCAGGTAAAGATAAAATAGCTCAAATAATGAAAGATGCAGGGTTTGCTGAAAAACAACTCAAACTTGCTATAAACGAACTCAGAGGAGGTCAAAATGTAACTGACCAACATTCAGAAAACAAATATCAATCCCTTAAAAAGTATTCCAAAAACTTGAACGAAATGGCTAAGGCAGGGAAAATAGACCCTGTTATTGGTCGTGATGAAGAAATAAGAAGAGTACTTCAGATATTGAGTAGACGGACTAAAAACAACCCTATGCTTGTTGGTGAGCCGGGAGTTGGTAAAACAGCTATTGTTGAGGGACTTGCTCAGAGAATTGTATCGGGCGATGTGCCTGAAAATTTGAAAACCAAAGAAATAATTTCATTGGATATGGGACTGTTGATTGCAGGTGCCAAGTACAAAGGTGAATTTGAAGAAAGATTAAAAGCAGTAATCAAAGAAGTACAGGACTCACAAGGAGAAATTATATTGTTCATTGATGAAATTCATACGCTCATAGGAGCCGGAGGTGGCGGTGAAAGTGCTATGGATGCAGCAAACTTATTGAAACCCGCCCTTGCCAGAGGCGAACTTCATACTATTGGAGCAACTACGTTGAAAGAATACCAAAAATATATCGAAAAAGACAAAGCACTTGAACGCAGATTTCAAACGGTTATCGTCGATGAACCTGATGTTGCAGACGCTATTTCTATATTGAGAGGTATCAAGGACAAATATGAACTCCATCATGGTGTTAGAATCAAAGATGAGGCCATTATTGCCTCTGTTGAACTTTCGCACCGATATATTTCTGAACGATTTTTGCCGGATAAAGCTATTGACTTAATGGATGAAGCCGCTTCGAGGCTTCGTATTCAAATAGATTCGCTTCCAGAAGAACTTGATGAAGTGCAACGCAAAATTATGCAGCTCGAAATTGAGAAAGAGGCCATCAAGAGAGAAAATGATAAAGAGAAAGTAGGAATTTTGAACAAAGAAATTGCCGAATTAACTGAAAAAAGAAACTCATTGAAAGCAAAATGGCAAAATGAAAAGAATGTAATCACCACTTTACGCAAAGAGAAAGAAAATATTGAGCGATACAAACAAGAAGCAGAACAAGCCAAAAGAAGCGGTGACTTGGGAAAAGTGGCTGAATTGCAATATGGGAAAATACCGGAAACCGAAAAAAAACTTGTGGAACTTCAAGAACAAATGAAAGAACTTCAAGGAGTTAAGGCTATGCTCAAAGAAGAAGTTACCTATGAAGATATTGCTGATGTTGTTTCAAGAGCAACTGGAATACCATTGTCAAAAATGCTTAAAGGCGATAAGGAAAAACTCCTTCATTTGGAAGAAGAACTAAGCAAAAGGGTGGCAGGGCAAGAAGAAGCTATACAAGCCATATCAGATGCCGTTCGCAGAAGTAGAGCAGGGTTGCAGGACCCTAAAAGACCTATTGGTTCATTTATATTTCTGGGAACCACCGGAGTAGGTAAAACGGAACTAGCCAAAGCCCTTGCCGATTTCTTATTCAACGATGAAAATTCAATGGTAAGAATTGACATGAGTGAGTATCAGGAACGTCATGCTGTAAGTCGCTTAATTGGTGCCCCTCCCGGCTATGTTGGCTATGATGAAGGCGGGCAATTGACTGAAGCGGTTCGAAGAAAGCCATATTCAGTAGTACTCTTAGATGAAATTGAAAAAGCGCATCCGGATGTATTCAATATATTACTTCAGGTACTCGATGATGGCAGACTCACGGATAATAAAGGTCGAATTGCCAATTTCAAGAACACAATTATTATTATGACTTCCAATTCGGGTGCACATATCATTCAGGAACGATTCGAAGGATTTGACCAAAAAGATGTTTTTGCTCAATTAGATACCATTGATGAAACCAAAAATGAAGTAATGCAATTGCTTCGTCAGACAATACGTCCTGAGTTCTTGAATCGAATAGACGAAGTAATTATGTTCAAACCGTTGACAAACAAAGAGATACAAAAAATTGTACAAATTCAATTTCAGGGTATTAAAAAATTGTTGTCACAGAATGGCGTTACACTTGAAGCCACTCCCGAAGTACTTACCTACTTGGCCAACGAAGGATACGACCCTCAATTTGGTGCACGTCCTCTGAAAAGAGTCATTCAACGATTGGTTATGAACGAGCTATCAAAACAAATACTTGCCGGGCTAGTCAAAAAAGATGATGTAATACTGGCAACTCTGATTAATGGAAATGAGATCAAATTTGTAAATCAAGTAGTTGAGCCAATTAAAGTATAATATTGCATAGTTTTTAAAATTTGGCATAAAGGTAATTTCGATTAACTTTATGTCAAATTTTTATAAATGAGTTCCCAAGTTGTTTTTCAAAACCTACAATCCTTTCCGGTAGATTTGTACATCGATGGAAAATGTATCAGGCAAAATATTCTTAAAAAATGGTCATAGATACTATTGAAGGTACTTGCAATTATGAAATTAGATCGAATTGGATGTATGCTTGGCATTTTGCAAAATCAAAAAAATTGAATTTGATATTAAATCCTAATGAAGTAGTAACTATCAATTATGGTATAAATCAACCTTGGAAGATTCGTTTAATATTTATTTCGACCGTACTATTTTTTGGATTTGGACTATATGGTGTCACTTTTGTTCCTGAGTTTGAGAAACGGATGGGTGAATACAAATTTCTGTTTCAGATTTCCGTTTTTATAATTCCTCAATTGATTTTAGGATTTATGAATTATTACAACAGAAAACTTTATATTTTTGAAAGAAAATCTATTGAAAACTAAAAAATTATGAAATTCT
>JANRJY010000124.1:0-40890 GCA_033763735.1 Bacteroidota bacterium
TAAGCAACCTATTGATTTTCAGCACGATATAATTGTATTTCCCACCCCTCCGATTACTGCTATTGAAATTTTATCACCTACACAAATTTTAGGTGACTTATTTATAAAAATGCAAAAACTGATTGATTTAGGTACTCAATCTGTATGGATTATCATTCCACCAACCAAAACTGTTTATATTTTTAATTCCAAAAAAGAACAAAGTACTTTTCTGGAAGGTACTATAACTGACAAAGCCACTGGAATTCAAGTAGAAATGGACGCTTTATTTGAAGCTTAGAATATCAAAACAAGAAAAAACTGTAAGGTCTTTCAACCCAACAGTCTTTAATTTAAAATTTAGCATTCAATATTTAAAATTCAACATTTAACATTTAACATTTCCTCACCCTCTTTCTTTTACTAATGCCTCTCTGCATTTGTTTTCGCGATAGGCAACAATTGGATCAATTGCTGCACCGGCCATTAAACGAGCTTCAGCCAATAAAGGACGTACATCAGTTCTGAATGCATGTTGCATAATTTCCTGTGCTTTAACAGCATCATTAGCTTCCTGTGCTGCTTCAAGAGCTTTACGATCAATAATAAGTGCTTGAGCATATGCAATTTTGATTGCTTCTACTGATTGAAGTAAATCTTCCAATGGATCTTTAGTATTATGTGATGCGTCAATCATCCAACCTAATTTTGATTTGGACAAATCGCCATATCTTACTCCATCAACTAATTCATTAAAAATTAAAAACAACTGATAAGGTTTTATGGATCCTACCGTCAAGTCGTCATCTGAATATTTACTATCATTGAAATGGAATCCCCCTAATCGGTTTTCCATCATCAAACGCGACACAACTTGTTCAATGTTGGCATTGGGCAAGTGATGACCCAAATCAACAAGACATGCCGCTTTTTTGCCTAATTTTTGGGCCAATAATAATGAACTACCCCAGTCTTGAACCACAGTTGAGTAAAATGCAGGTTCAAATGGTTTGTGTTCGGTAAATATCATCCAATCATCTGGAAGTGCTTTATAAATTTCGCGAAGCGATTCTAATGTTCTTTCAAAAGATTTGCGTTGATGCTGTTGGCCCGGGAAATTGGCGCCATCAGCAAGCCAAACAGTAAGTGATTTTGACCCTACTTCTTTACCTATTTTAATCACATCCAAATTGTGGTCTATGGCTTGTTTTCTTACGGAAGCATCTGTATGACAAAGCGATCCAAATTTGTATGAAAGCTTTTGACCGGGTTGATCTTGAAATGTGTTTGAGTTCATTGCATCAAATTTGATTCCAAATTGTGAGGCAAGCGCTTTTACTTTATTTACATCTTTAGGAGTGTCCCATGGAATGTGCATAGATACTGCACCGCTTGAACGATTCAAAGTGTGTAGTAATCCAATATCCTCCATTTTTTGCTCAAAAGTAGTAGGTTCTCCTTTACCTGGAAATCTGCCAAATCGAGTGCCACCGGTGCTAAGTGCCCAACTTGGAATGGCAATTTGAAAGTCCTTAATTTTGGTGACAATTTTTTTAGGATCTAATCCTTCTGATTTCAAGACATTAGCCAGAAATTTGTATTTTTTTTGATGGGCTACTACTCTTGAATCATTATGTTCTGCAATTTTCTTTTCCTGTAAAATCATGGTTGTAATAAATATCTATTTAAAAAAAATCAAATTAAAGGGGATAAATGTTCTATTACAAACAACTTTTCAATTTTTTATTTTTTAACTGAATTTCTATCAAAGTATCTCCTTTAAAGTCCTTCTTCCCCAAAGCCTTCTGAATAGAAGCATTATAGGATGAGGATTTAATAAACAACATTCATAAATAATTTAAATTAATGTTTCAGCATTCCAACAAAAAGTGCTACTTTTGCAATCTTTTCGTCCAGAGTCTGCCTCTGGAGAATACAGTTCATTGATAATCAATCTCTTATATGGCATTGAGAAAAAATAGAAAAATAAATCCCGACTTTACAAAAGTCACCATCAGCCTTGCTTCGCCTGAATCTATACTAGAAAATTCATTTGGAGAGGTAACACAACCAGAAACTATTAATTACAGAACTTATAAACCCGAAATGGGTGGATTATTTTGTGAGCGAATATTCGGTCCAGTTAAGGATTACGAATGTCACTGCGGTAAATACAAACGTATTCGCTACAAAGGAATCATTTGCGATCGTTGTGGTGTTGAAGTAACGGAGAAAAAAGTACGTAGAGAACGTATGGGACATATCGAATTGGTTGTTCCTGTTGCTCATATTTGGTACTTCCGTTCATTGCCCAATAAAATCGGTTATTTATTAGGATTGCCAAGCAAAAAACTTGATCAAATAATATATTACGAAAGATATGTAGTCGTTCAGGCTGGTATCAAAGCTGAGGACGGAATTTCTCAACTCGATTTTTTAACTGAAGATGAATATTTAGACATTATCGACAAACTTCCACGTGAAAATCAAATGTTGGAAGATACTGACCCAAATAAGTTTATTGCCAAAATGGGTGCAGAGTCATTATATATGCTGTTGGAAAGATTGAAATTAGATGATCTTTCATTCCAATTGCGTTATCAGGCATCACACGATACTTCGCAACAACGCAAAGCAGATGCTTTGAAAAGACTTCGTGTTGTTGAAGCATTCAGAGATGCTGCTACTCGTATTGTTAACAAACCTGAATGGATGATTATCCGAATGGTTCCAGTGATTCCACCTGAATTGCGTCCATTAGTTCCATTGGATGGTGGTCGTTTTGCCACTTCCGATTTGAATGATTTGTATCGTAGGGTGATCATTCGTAACAACCGTCTTAAACGATTGATAGAAATAAAAGCTCCGGAAGTAATCCTACGTAACGAAAAACGTATGCTTCAGGAAGCTGTTGATTCGCTTTTCGATAATTCAAGAAAAGTTAATGCAGTAAGAGCAGAAGGAAACAGAGCTCTTAAATCATTATCTGATATGTTGAAAGGAAAACAAGGTCGTTTCCGTCAAAATTTATTAGGAAAACGTGTCGATTACTCAGGTCGTTCCGTTATTGTTGTTGGTCCTGAATTAAAGTTGCACGAATGTGGTTTGCCAAAAGATATGGCAGCAGAGCTTTTCAAACCGTTTATCATTCGTAAACTTATTGAAAGAGGTATTGTTAAAACTGTAAAATCAGCTAAGAAAATTGTTGACCGTAAAGATGCAGTAGTATGGGATATCCTTGAAAATGTATTAAAAGGGCACCCTGTATTATTGAACCGTGCGCCAACATTGCACAGATTAGGTATACAAGCATTTCAACCAAAATTGATTGAGGGAAAAGCAATTCAATTGCACCCTTTGGTTTGTACTGCTTTCAACGCGGATTTTGACGGTGACCAAATGGCGGTACACGTACCACTAGGTCATGAAGCTATTTTGGAAGCACAGTTATTGATGCTTTCATCACATAATATATTGAATCCTGCGAATGGGGCTCCAATAACCGTTCCTTCACAAGATATGGTTCTTGGACTATATTATATCACAAAAGGCAGAAAAGGGTCAAAAGACAAACCTGAATTAGGTGAAGGTTTGACGTTCTATGGCTTTGAAGATGTAGTAATGGCTGTTAATGAAGGAATTCTTTCAAAACATGCTTATATTAAAGTTAAAGCAAATGTTAAAAATGAGCAAGGAGAATTAGTTTCCAAGGTTATTGAAACTGTTGCAGGTAGAGTGTTATTCAATCAATTCGTTCCTCAGGAAGTAGGATTTATTGATGAATTGTTGACTAAAAAGAAATTACAACAAATCATTGGAATAGTATACAAAGCCGTAGGTTCAGCAAAAACAGCTGCCTTCCTTGATAATATTAAAGAATTAGGATTCCGTTATGCATTCAGAGGTGGACTTTCAATAGGTCTTTCTGACATCATGGTGCCTGACAACAAAATTGAATTGATAGCTAAAGCAAAAGAAGAGGTGGATGCTGTGTGGAATAACTACTACATGGGTTTAATCACTGACAATGAGCGTTACAATCAAGTAATTGATATTTGGACCAGAGTGAACTCTCAAATCACTGAAACGCTGATGAAAAAACAAGAAGCAGATCAGGATGGATTTAACTCTATTTATATGATGATGCACTCAGGAGCTCGTGGTTCAAGAGAGCAAATCAGACAATTGGGTGGAATGAGAGGGTTGATGGCTAAGCCTCAGAAAAACTTAGCAGGTTCGGTTGGAGAAATTATCGAAAATCCGATTATCTCTAACTTCAAAGAAGGACTTGATGTATTGGAATACTTTATTTCAACACACGGTGCTCGTAAAGGTTTGGCAGATACTGCATTAAAGACAGCTGATGCGGGTTACTTGACCAGAAGGTTGGTGGATGTTGCTCAGGATGTAATTATTAATGAAGTTGATTGTGGTACCCTTCGAGGAATCACAATGGCAGCTTTGAAAGATAATGAAGACATTGTAGAGCCACTATATGATAGAATTGTTGGTAGAGTTTCTGTTCATGATGTTTATGATCCATTAACGGGTGAAATCATTGTTGAATCAGGAGAAGAGCTTAGTGATGCAATTGCAAAAAGAATTGACGAAAGTAGCATTGAAGAAGTTGAAATTCGTTCGGTGTTGACTTGCGAAGCTAAACAAGGAATTTGTGGTAAATGCTATGGACGTAACCTTACAACCGGTAAAATGGTTCAAAAAGGAGAAGCTGTAGGCGTTATTGCAGCACAATCTATTGGAGAACCTGGTACTCAGCTTACACTTCGTACTTTCCACGTGGGTGGTACAGCTTCAAATATTTCTGTTGATTCAAATATCAAAGCAAAGTTTGAAGGTAAAGTTGAATATGATGAATTAAGATATGTAGATACAACTGATGCCGATGACAAACCTATACAAGTAGTTATTGGACGTTCAGGTGAAATAAAAATTGTAGATGCACAAGGTCGTACTTTAATTTCAAATGTGGTTCCTTACGGGTCTATTATGAAAGTTAAAAGCGGTCAAAAAGTGAAGAAAGGAGAAGAACTTTGTTTCTGGGATCCTTACAATGCCGTAATCGTTTCCGAACTTGCGGGTGAAGTTGCATATGACGCGGTTGAAGAAAGCATCACATTCAAAGAAGAATTTGATGAGCAAACTGGTCACCGTGAAAAAGTAATTACCGAAACTAAGGATAAAACCAAAAACCCTGCAATTATTATCAAAACGAAAGGATCTGATCCAAAAGCTTATAGCTTACCTGTAGGAGCTCGTATCGTTGTTGAAGAAGGCAGAAAAATTAAAGCAGGTGAAGTGCTTGCAAAAATTCCAAGATCAATAGGTAAAAATAGAGATATAACAGGAGGTTTGCCTCGTGTAACTGAGTTGTTCGAAGCACGTAATCCTTCAAATCCAGCAGTTGTAAGTGAAATTGACGGAGTTGTAACTTACGGTACTATTAAAAGAGGAAATCGTGAGGTCACAATTGAATCAAGAGATGGCGTTAAGAAAAAATACTTAATTCCACTTTCAAAACATATATTGGTTCAAGATGGCGACTTTGTTAAAGCAGGACTACCAATGTCGGATGGTGCTATTTCTCCACCTGATATTCTTTCAATAAAAGGACCAACCGCGGTTCAGGAATATTTAGTAAATGAAATTCAAGAAGTTTATCGTTTACAAGGTGTTAAAATCAATGATAAACATATTGAAATTATTGTTCGTCAAATGCTTCAAAAAGTTGAAATTGTAGAACCGGGAGACACTAATTTGTTGCCTGGTCAAGCTGTTGACAAATTATATTTCCGTGCTGAAAACGATGGAATTCTTGATAAAAAAGTAGTAGAAGATGCTGGGGATTCATTGGTATTAAAACCAGGTCAAATTATTACTGCACGTAGATTAAGAGATGAAAATTCAATTTTGAAACGTCAAGATAAGAAAACCGTAACCGTACGTGATGCACAAGCGGCCGTTTCTACTCCAATGCTTCAAGGTATAACTCAGGCTTCGTTAGGAACTGATAGCTGGATTTCAGCGGCATCTTTCCAAGAAACAACTAAAGTATTGAGCGAAGCAGCAGTAAGAGGCAAACGCGATTACTTAATGGGCTTGAAAGAGAACGTAATTGTAGGTCATTTGATACCTGCAGGAACTGGATTGAGAGACTATCAAGATTATATTGTAGGTTCGAAAGAAGAATATGAGCAATTGGTAGAGTCAAAACGATCTATTCGCAGACGTAAAGAAGAAACTGCAGAAGTTTAAATAAGTTTATCTTAGCGAATCAACTGATTCGCTAAGATTCTTTTTAAAAACTTAATATAATATTGAACAATGGCTCAAAACAAAAATCCAAATCAAAATGCTCCTGAAAATCAAATTAATATTGAGCTTTCAGAGGAGGTAGCAGAAGGTATTTATTCAAATTTGGCGATGATTGCACACTCCAATAGTGAGTTTGTAGTTGATTTTATTCGTTTGATGCCAGGCTTACCTAAAGCTAAAGTTAAATCGAGAATTATTTTAACACCTGAGCATGCAAAACGCTTATTACAAGCACTTGCTGACAATGTAACCAAATACGAGTCGTCTTTTGGTGAAATCGCAATGCCAAATCAATTTCCAGGTTTTCCAATGACTTTTGGCGGAACTATAGGAGAGGCATAAAAAATGTAGAAAATAATTGAATTAATCAGTTCTTGTTCATAATATTGCAGCCCGATTTCAAAATTATGCTTCCTTAGCTCAGTTGGTTAGAGCACCTGACTGTTAATCAGGGGGTCCCTGGTTCAAGCCCAGGAGGGAGCGCAAAAGTTATTCCAAGCCACTTATTTTATTATGAGTGGCTTTTCTTTTTTAAATTACTTTTATCTAAATAAGTCTTCTGTTTTTTATGACTTATTATTTAATAAATTTGCGATCATACTTTTAGCTAACTTTTCAATTTGAACATTATTTACATTCTTCCTTTATAGATTATGTCAAAATTTGTGCCATCAATTCTTATCATTTCTTTGCTAATATTTCTATCAACATGTAGTGAAAATAAATTTCCCGATTATTCTTCAAAGGTTTTTTCTCCCGATAGTAGCATTTGCATTGAATTTATGCTGGACAAAGGAAGACCTTACTATAAAACTGTTTTTCAAAATATCACATTAATTGATACTTCAAGGTTGGGTTATACTTTTAAGAACATGAGTGGACTCTTCAATAATTTTGGAATTGACAGTGTATACACTCGAAGCTTTACAGAAATTTGGCAGCCAAAGTTGGGTCAGTATCGCAATATCACTAATGAATACAATGAGCTTGTAATAGTTTTAAGTGAGGAATTTAAAGCAGGTAGAATATTGAAGTTGTACTTTAGGGCATACAACGAAGGGATTGCGTTCCGGTATGAAATTCCGAAACAAAGTGAAATTGATTCCATTGTAGTTTCCGACGAACTAACTGAATTTAAACTCACCGGCAATCATAAAGCTTGGTGGAACGAAGCCCATTATGATAGCTATGAAATCATGTACAATACCACTCAACTTAGTGAAGTGGAAAATTTGATTAAAACTAAAAATACCAAATCAGAAGCGGCAAACGAATTATACATGAAAAATATTGCCTCTAAAGTTGCATTCAATACCCCTTTAACAATGCAAACTTCAGATAGCATATATTTGGCTTTCCATGAAGCAGATTTGACTAAATATGCGGAAATGACTTTGGCTCTAAAAAAGGCAAATCCTTTTATGTTGAATAGTGATTTGGTGCCATGGCCGGATGGTGTGAAAGTAAGAGCTAAAGGTTATTTGAAATCAGCCTGGAGGGTCGTTCATATTTCCAAAAATCCTGCTGATTTTATGACATCCTATTTGGAAGAAAACCTAAATGCCCCTTCTGTGATTAAAGATGAAAGTTATATTACTCCTGTGAAATATATGGGTGTTTGGTGGGGGTATCACATTGGCAAATTTACATGGGACCCACGAACTTCGAACGACTTAGCTGACAAAAATGATCCATGGGTAAATAATAAACCACATGGCGCCAGTACCGAAAATTGCAAAATGTATATCGATTTTGCTTCAAAAAATAAAATTCCTTTTCTGTTGATTGAAGGCTGGAATCCAACAAATTATCTTAAAGATTCTATAAATAATTTCTTAAAAAGTCATGAAGATTTTGATTTAAAAGAAGTAGTTGAATATGGAAAGAAAAAAGGAGTTGAAATTATAATTCATAACGAAACTATGGGACAAGCTACTAATTTGGAAGTTCAAATGGATTCTGCATTTAGCCGTTACCAAAAATTGGGAATAAGGGCTATGAAAATTGGATGGGCATGGCACATGGAATCAAAAGATTTCAGCAGAAATTGGGGAGGGAAATCCGATACATTGCCTTATAAGGGAGGTAAATATTTTCAACACAGTCAATGGGCAATTGAACATTACCGTAAGGTTTTGGAAACAGCTGCCAAATACAATCAAATGGTAGTATTGCATGAGTATATAAAAGAAACGGGAATAAGAAGGACATTTCCCAATTTAATGGCTTTGGAAGGCGTTCGAGGTAATGAATACAATGCTTGGGACAAAGGAAGAGGTAATTTGCCGGAGCATGTTACAATCATACCTTTTACCCGTCAATTAGCCGGCCCAATTGATTACACACCCGGAGTATTTGATGTATTGTTCGACAAGTATAAAGTACCTCAAAGGGTGAACAATACCTTAGCAAACCAGTTGGCATTGTACGTAGTATTTTGGAGTCCTTTGCAAATGGCTGCTGACTTACCCGAAAATTACGAAAAGCACCCTGCTTTAGAGTTTTTCAAAAATGTACCCACAACATGGGATACGACCATAGTGTTAAATGCATCTATTGGAAATTATGTAACGGTAGTGCGTAAGAACGGTGACAATTGGTACCTGGGATCAGTCACGGATGAAAACAAGAGAACTTTAGATATAAAATTAGATTTTTTAAATGAAAATTCGATTTATGAAATGACCATATATAAAGATGGTAAAAATGCCGATTGGAAAACCAATCCAACGGAATATAACATTGAAAAACAAAAAGTTAAAAAAGGAGATATTTACCCCATTGAGTTAGCAGCCGGTGGGGGACAGGCTATTGAAATAAGGGAACTCAAATAATAAGATTATTTTATTGGATTGAAATTCGATAAGTTTTCGTTCCAATTCTCAACAAATAAATTCCGGATTCAAAATGGTGTGAAATAAAGTGCTTTCCTCCATTTAATACGCCTGCCAATATCGGATTTCCAATATAATTATATATTTCAAAAGGTGCACCTTGATTATTATTTACAATTGTAAAGCTGCCATGGGATGGGTTAGGAAATATTTGAATGGAATAATCTTTTTCTAAAAAATCAATATAAGTAGTACCGGAATTTCCAACACAGCCTGTTGTTGAATTAACTTGGATTGTTACTTCATTTGATGTTTTACTTAAACACCCTAAGAAAGTAACAGAAGCCCTCCAAGGAGGATTGAATGAAGAGGTAATTGTGGGAGTATTTAAAAATGCCTGATTTGATGTAGTCACAATTGGACTTTGATAATTAACCCACGAACCATCATAAGCTTTGTTTTGCCACTGTAATACAGAATTAGGTCTTATTCCATTTAAAATTAAATTGCCTGACTGCCCATTGCACACGCTTAAACCTGAAATTGTGCCTGATTGAGAATTGGTAATTATAAATTCTGTTCCAACAACGGATTGAACACCGCAAGCATTTGTTTGAGGAACTATATACTGAATTCTATATTTTCCAGGTGAAGATTCAGAGGGCGATAAAGTACCGGTAACAGGATTAATAGACAAGAATCCTCCTTCAGAATTATCAAATGTAGTGTAACTAAACTCACCACCGGAGAAACTACCTGCTGATGTTGGAGGAACATTTGCATCTGCACAATACACACCAAATGAATTAAGTCCTCCAAAACTAAGCACATTTGGCAAATTAACTTTAGAAGTAACTGTGATTGTAAATTGCATATGATCAGTTGGACAATTGTTTGCACCTGTTGTACTTAAAGACAATCCAATAATTATTAAACGAACTCTATCATTTCCGGAAGTACCAGGTATAAAAGTAGGAACTTGAACAATACCCGTATTTCCATCAACGACCACACCTCCAATGTTACTCAATTGAGCAAAGGTCCAATTTGCACCAAGGACAGTTATTGGACTTACCAAAGCAATATTTCCCTGATCGCTGCATACGCCAAATGTACCTGGATTTGCACTTTGATTATATTTTATGTTACGTGGGATAATTTGTCTTGGAACTACTTTTACTGTAGTTTGTTCGGTATATGCATTGCATTGGGGTTCATTTACCTGCCATTGTATAGTATAGTTTTGGCCGTTTGCATTGAGGGTGGTTGAAGCTGTAGGGTCAAATTGTCCATTAATACTTGTCAACACTGGCCCATTAGCTCCATTAGCCAAGTCTGTAAATGATGAGGTTCTACCAGTTCCTACGTTTGGATCAATTCCAATTGGGGAAATTTTCCCATTTACATCTTTACAATAAGAAGAAGAAGGATATCCAAATGGTCCAATCCCATTTGGTTTGGTATAAGGAGCCTTTACTGTAAAAGTTACTCCAGATGAGGTAAGTCCGTCACAATTAGGATTCGTATTCCCTGAAGTGATAAAGTATATTTGATAGTTTGCCGGAGAAACTGATGTGCTTAATATAATTTGATTATTTGAAATTGGCAATCCAGCGGGTATCGAGAAATAGGTTCCCGATAAAGTTTTGCCAATACCTATAGTTCCTGAAGCCCAATTGTTGCAAGCTGATGTATATTGCAATGTTAATGTATTTGGAATTGCACATGGCTGTGCAAAAGCAAAAGTCGAAAATATGACTAATATGGCAGTTATAGTGTTTTTCATACTGTCAAACATACCAATTTCTTTGTAAAAAGCAAAAAATGAATAAGAATTTAAGAAAGCCAAATATCTACCACAGAGATAAAGAGCACACAGAGAAAAAAAACTCTGTGCTCTTGGTGTCCTCTGTGGTTATGTATTTATTTCTACTTTAATAAAGTTAAAGCTTCGGCTGCACTAAGGTTGTAATGTACCATAGCCATAAGTGCTTTGGTTATTGCAGCAGGCTTTGGATGTTGAATAATGTTTCTTCCATATACAATGCCTCTCACTCCCTGACGCATAAGTTCTTCAGTACGAGAAAGTATTTCCTCGTCACTTGCTCTGCCACCGCCTCTTACAAGAATTGGTACGTTTCCTGCAATTTCTACAACTTTGTGATATTCTTTTACATCGTCACATGGATCTGCTTTGATTATATCCGCTCCCAGCTCTACCGCCTGACGAACCAATGGAAGAATTTTTTTCAAATCGCCATCTACCATATATCCGCCTTTTTCAGCATTAGGCCTGAATACCAACGGCTCCACCATCATTGGCATACTATATTTTTCTGATAGGGGTTTTAGTTTGAGTATGTTTTGAATACATTCTTTGGTTACTTCGGGAGCACCCGGTATTTGAAATAAATTCACACACATGCATGCAGCATCCAATCGTACAGCTTGTTCAACGCAATCTTCAAGCATTAACGAAAAGGACGTATCCAACAATTTTGGTCCATACACATTGGCAACATCTGTTCGGAGTACTAAAGATGGTTTGTTTTTGCCAGGAATACTTTGCAAATATTTTGCCTGCCCTGTAGTAAGCTGAACCGCATCGGGGTTGGCATCCACAATTACTTTTATGGCTTTTTCTAAGTCTTCGATTCCTGCAAGAAATCCATATTCATTAAAAAAACCGTGGTCAATAGCCACATCAAAACAATTGCCCGACTTGGCATTAAATAATCTATTCAGTCTATATATTTTCATTGGAATGTTTTAAGAATTAATATAATTTAACTTGTAATTACAAGCAAATATAGCATTTCAAAAATTAGCTACAAATCTTATTACGAAAATTATTGAAAAAAGTAAAAAATAAATTATACTTGTAATGATAAGTTGAAAAAAGGAAATTAAAATCAATGTCGGAAGATCGATTAAGATATGTTAAAGTTTATAATTTTTTGAAGAATGCTATCATTAATCAAACATATAAAATTGGAGATCCTATTCCATCTGAAAATGAACTTTGCCACATGCATAGTGTAACACGTCCTACGGTACGTCAAGCATTGCAAAAACTTGTTAGTGAGGGATATATACTCAAACATCAAGGAAAAGGTAGTATTGTAATGCCTCCTAAAACCGGACTTGGGATATTATCAATAAATAGTACGACTCAGGCATTTAATAACAATGAGGTGCAAACCAAATTTTTAAAAAGGCCTGAAGTTCAATTATTTAATACAGATTTCCCATTTCAACTTTCAGAAAACGAAGTAAAATTTGGGTGTATTCATTTTAAAAGAATTCGAAAATTACATGATAAGCCACTTTTATTTGAAGAAACTTATTTGCCAAACATTGATTTACAAGGATTTATAGATAATTTTAGCGAGGACAAATCGCTTTTTAATGTATTATTCAATCACCATAAAATCGAGATATTAGGAGGAGAACAAAAAATATGGGCAATACAAGCAACTAAGGAAATTGCAGAAATTTTAGATATAAAACCAACGGCTCCTGTTCTACATCTTAAAAGAAAGCTCCATACCTCCAAAAATGGATTTTTCTTATATTCGTTCTTATATTGCAATACCGAAAGCTATTATTTACAAGGGGAATTTTAATCGATTAATGTTAGTTATTTAAAAAAGGGCATCTATTTTTACATTTCAATCACAATTCAATTGATAGAAGTAACCCACATCAACAAGTCCTTCTTAGAAAAGCATATACTTTCAGATGTTTCTTTTTCATTTGAAAAGGGAAAGGCTAATTTGATTATTGGAGCATCAGGAACAGGCAAAACAGTATTGTTGAAAGTGATTGTGGGTTTAATCAGAGCTGATTCCGGATTGGTACTTTTTGATGGTCGCGACTTTACTAATGGCGATTCAGATATGAAAACGGATATCAGAAGAGAAATGGGCATGCTTTTTCAGAATTCTGCATTATTTGATTCAAAAAATGTGGAAGAGAATGTCATATTTCCTTTGGATATGTTAACTCATCAATCAAAGGAAGAAAAATTGGAAAGAGTTAACTTCTGTTTGCAAAGAGTTGGGCTTGAAAATGTAAATAAAAAGATGCCTTCGGAACTCAGTGGAGGAATGAAAAAAAGAGTAGGCATTGCAAGAGCCATTGTTCTTAATCCAAAATATTTGTTTTGCGATGAACCTAATTCCGGACTTGATCCGCAAACATCCATTAAAATTGATGATTTAATTTATGAACTCACGCACGAATTCAATACTACCACCGTTGTAGTTACACATGACATGAATTCGGTAATGGATATTGGAGACAAAATTTTGTTTATGTACAAAGGAAAAAAACTTTGGGAAGGCACCAATGACGAAATAATGGAAACGGATGTGAAAGAATTACAGGACTTTATATTTGCCAATCATTTATTAAAATCATACAGAAAATGAAAATACTTATTACAGGAGGTGCAGGGTTTATTGGGTCACACGTGGTGAGATTGTTTGTAAACAAATACCCTAGTTATCAAATATACAATTTGGATAAGCTTACATATGCCGGAAACTTGGCCAACATTAGTGACATTGAAAATTCAAATAATTATCATTTCATTAAAGGTGATATTGTAGATGCTTCATTTGTGAATGAATTATTTCAAATACATCAATTTGATGGGGTTTTACATTTAGCGGCCGAATCACATGTGGACAGGTCAATTACCAGTCCAATGGATTTTGTGTTTACTAATGTAGTTGGAACAGTTAATCTGTTAAATGCCTCTAAATCAATTTGGAAGGACAATTATAGTGGAAAGCGTTTTTATCACATTTCTACGGATGAAGTCTTTGGCTCATTACACAACCCTGAAGATTTTTTCACTGAACATACAGCATATGATCCTCAGTCGCCTTATTCGGCCTCTAAAGCATCATCTGATCATTTTGTAAGGGCGTATCATAATACATATAAACTACCTGTTGTTTTGTCAAATTGTTCTAACAATTATGGTCCCAATCACTTTCCTGAAAAATTAATTCCGCTCATGATTCATAACATTAAGAACAACAAACCATTACCTGTTTATGGAAAAGGTGAAAACGTTCGTGACTGGTTGTATGTAGTGGACCATGCCAGGGCTATTGATTTGATATTTCACAATGGCAAATTAGGAGAGAGCTACAACGTAGGAGGATTTAATGAATGGAAAAATATAGATGTGGTACATTTGCTATGCAATATTATGGACAAAAAACTTGGTAGAACTCCTGGAACTTCAGCCAAACTTATTACTTATGTAACTGATAGAGCTGGGCATGATTTGAGATATGCAATTGATGCCCACAAAATTATGAATGAATTGGGATGGAAACCTTCCGTGCAGTTTGAAGAAGGATTGGAAAAAACAGTTGATTGGTACCTCTCAAATACGGAGTGGCTTGATAACGTAACTTCAGGTAATTACCAAAAATATTATCAGGAAATGTACGCCCAGAGGTAAAATTATACTTCTTCTTCTGTTGTTTTAAGATAAAATTTAAAATTGTTGATAATTGAGATAGCATGAGTAGCAACTAATTTAGTAGAACTAAATTCATCTACATATCTGCCTAAAAATGAGGCTATTCTGTTTGAATAGTTTTGATTAATATCTTCTGTTAAATGATCTATTTTATGGCGAGGTAATACTTCAATAAACCCACCGGCAAGTGCTGTAGGAATAATCATATTGGACCCATGTACCCCTATTACCAATAGCGATTGAGAATATAAGTCACACCAATTTCGTTCAATTTGCTCTGTAATTATTTGGGAACGCTTATCAGTGATTAATTTTATAGCTTTACCTTTCAAACCAATACCGGTAATTGCAAAATTTGCATCAGGGCATTTTTTTTTGATTTGGTAAGCAACTTTTGAGAACAAATGACACTGATAATATTCAAAAATCGGAGGTAGAATATTGTCTAATTTTATTTTTTTTAAACCTTTATAAAAATAGTTAATCAATTTATTATTCAACCACAATCTATTTTCACGATAAATAAAAGTGATAAGCGGAGCGTTATTGTAATTTTTGAGATCAAATTTTTTTGCTTTCAAAAAAGATTCAATATCAAATTTTTGAACATTCGGATGAATACAAAGAGGATGAATTTTTACGGTTTCAAATCTATTCAATTCCTTATGTATAAACTCGTTAAAACCTTGAATTTGATTCTGAAAGGTATTTAAATTATGAGGAAATATCCAAGCTTCAGATACTTGGCTTGGAATAAGCCACTGAAAATTTTCCGGGATTATAACAATCACTCCATATTCAGGATATTTTTTAGTGATTTCCAGGCTGTTTAATAGTTTATAGAATACATGTCCATAACAATAATCCAGACAATTGACTAATATTACCTTAGTACTATTTTTGAATTGCTTTATTATGGGTGTTTTTTGATTAATAAATGGTTTTTTGAATGATTGAATTACATAATAAGTAAGCCAGTTTTTTATCCTAATATCAGTTTTAACTTGAAGTAAATCAAATGAAAAGGATAAATGAAAATGTGCAGTATGACCGAAATTAATTGCTTGGTAAAATCCAGTATTACATTTCTTACAAGTTGCCTTTGAAAAAATATTCATTCCTTGGAAATACAATTCTCCAATATGGCAATCAGTATAATTACACTTAGGGCAAATGTAATTTGTCGTATTATATGTTATTATTGGTTTCACTTTCAGCTAAGTGGACTTCGCATGCTTTAATTAATTGTGGAAAATACGTATTAAATACATTATCAAAATAACTATTATTTGTGTTTAATTCTTCCACTGCATTTGACATATTGTTGGCAAATGTGGTTCTTCTAGCCATTCCGTTCAATACTTTTGCTATTGTATATATTTCCCCATATGTGTTGAATCTATTGTTTTTGATATTATAGTTCAGAAACATTAATGCTTTTTCTGGCATTATATCCGAGTGTTTTTGTAAAACAGTAATTACATTTTTTGAAAATATGTCAACAGAGGTATTTGAATATAAGTCCCAGTTATTTATTAAAAAATAGTCAAAAAAAATATCAATTATAACACCTGAATAATGTCTGTACTTATCTACAAGTGTTTTTCTTGCTATTCTTACTTCAGGGTGTGTGTCGGTATAAAAGTCAATAAATCGGTGAAATTTTATTCCTTTTATTATTTCAGAATCGTAATCTAGAATGTTTTTACCTTTAACCGAATCAGCTATAAAATTACCAACCAATAATTTTTCATTGGTACCCGAAAGAAAAAGATGAGCAATAAAATTCACATTATTGCTCTATTTCTATCAGATTGAATGGTTGCTCTAATATTTCACTGAAGTTACTGCCGGCATCGAACATCTCTTCATCATCTTGCTCGTAGTACCAATTGATTGTGAGATTGGTGCCATGATTCTTAAGATTCACAAATCTTTCTAATAAGTCAAGAATACATTTAGCAGAACTAGTATTGAAATACTTATAATTGATATCAACCGTAGTGTCTTTTTTTATTTCATTTTTATAGTTATCAATCCAATCAATAACTGGTTTGTAAAACTCTACTGAATTTTCGGCACAAGATATTCCAGATATTTCCATATGACCCACAGAGGCATCGAAATTTATTTTAGGAGTTTTACTTTTGGGTTCTATTACCAAGGTGTCCATCTTTCTATACTTGCTTATTTTTGTTAATTTTTATCTGAAAACTGAAAAAAGAATATTTATCATCTATTTTTTGAAATGAATATTCGAGTTTTTTACCTGATTTTCTGGCAATATCAACGAAACCTAAACCGCCTCCGCCTTTGTCAGAAAACACTTTATTTGTTAATATTTTATTATATAATTCTTTAAGTTGATCTTTATTCATCAAATTTATTTCTTCAAGCCATTTTTTCAAATGTTCTGTCTTGTCATTTGGAATAAAATTACCTGTACGAATTAAATATGCATCTTCCTCTGTGTCTACCATAATAACGGCAGAATTGACATCATATTTTTCATTAACCTGTACTTCGTCAACTTTATCAATATGGTTACATAAGTTTTGCAAACACTCTGTGAGTACGCCATAAACTTTTTTTCTCACATTAATATCATTCTCCAAATGATCAAGTTTGTCAGATATAATAATGATAATTGAGTCAACCAATTCAAAGGTCACATTTCCTTTAAAAGAAAGCGCAATGCTGTTGGCCTTCATTTGGTTATGTATTTCAAGAAAATTTAACATCGTACTAATTAACGGGTTAAAAGTAATTATAATCTATTTATTATCAAATATTTATCTGAATATTCAGTTTCTAAATATTCTCTTTTCTCTCAAATTGTTTCTATAATTTCTTCAAATTTTTATAAAATCTTAGTACCAATTACGAGAATATCATCAGTTTGTTCTTGTTCTCCCCTCCATTTTTCAATATTTTTTTCAATTATTTCTTTTTGATTCGCCATTGGCAGTTTCGAAACCTCAAGAAACATCTCTCTAAAGCGAGGGTACATAAATTTGGAGTAACCATCCGGACCTCCTAACTGATCGGCATATCCGTCCGTATATTGTATCAGAATGTCTCCTTTTTCAAGTTTAAAATTTTGATGTGTGAATTTTTGAACATCGCCTGTTTTGGGAATGCCTATTGAAAATGAATCAGCAACTAATTTTAATAGTTCTCCATTTCTGATAATGTACAAATAATTAACTGCCCCGGCATAATCGAGAGAATAATTTTTCAAATCAATAATAATTAAATTAATGTCCATGCCATCCCTTGATTTGCGGTCTTTATGTTTTTGACGAAGAGTTTCAATTACATTATTGTTTAGTTCATCAAGTATTTCAGCAGCATTCAACCTTGCATTATCGGGATTACGAACCACCTGATTAAGAATATTATATCCAATAATTGACATAAAAGCACCCGCAACACCATGACCGGTGCAATCCACTGCTGCCAAATACACTTTGTCATTTTTGTACTCAAACCAGTAAAAATCACCGCTGACTACATCCTTTGGCTTGTACAATATGTAATTCTCTTTCAAATATTTTTGAATTAATGATTCAGGAGGCAATATTGATTCCTGAATCCATTTTGCAACTTTGATATTGTCTTTTATTTCTTCATACAGAATGCTTAATTCGCCATTTTTCAGTTCTAGTTCTTCTTTTTGTTTTGATATTTCAAATGTGCGTTCTACCACTTTTAATTCAAGTTCTTCTTTTTGTTTTTCTTTCATCAAGTTAGTTTCTTCCAACTGCAGTAATGATTGGGCTTGAGCTTCTTCACGTTCGCGTATGATTACCCTTATCCGTTCTGCTAAAGCATATGATAGGAGTATCATTTCTAATACTATACCTAAGTTAAAGCTATAAACAGTATAAATATTATTTGGGAGCGTAAATCCGAAAATGCTGTTAACTGTTAAATTGGAAATTATAAATCCACAAAAGAATAGCGTAAAACCTATTAAAAAATAGCGTGTGGCCACATTGCCACTTTTTAATGACACAAATCCGGATACATAACATATCAATAAGATAAAAATATCAATATAAACCACATCTTTTAAACGAGGAAATAAAGTATGAGCCAGTATGAAAATAAGCATCCTGATTATAATCACGATTTCTAACAAGTTGATATGCAATCGGGTACGTGACTTTAAATACACAAATCCTTGAATATACATAAGTCCCCAAATTACCATCATGAATAATGCGATAGAAAATGCCTTATTATTAAACTCCGGATAGGATGGCCAAACCCATTGGAAACCCGTGCCGTCCATAACCATGCATAGGAATCCGCTGCTTAGTACATAAAACACATAATAGAGGTAGGTTTTGTCGTGAACCGTAACAAATAACAAAAAGTTATAAATGGCCATGGCAACTATAATTCCATAAAATATGCCAAGGAAATAATATTCGGCTAAGCCATAATTTGCAAATCGTTCGTAAGAACGAATTACGCTATACATAAAAATCAAATGAGATGATTTGAATCTGGCATATATAACTAAAGGTTTGTTACGAATGTCAGGCAGTACAAACTCATAATTTTTGTGTTGAAGTTTTTTGAATTCAAAAGGTAAGTTATTACCTGAGGCATATTCGGTATAAACCCCATTTTGGTCAGGAATAAAAACCATAATTTGTTGAATAGAAGAGTCAAAAAATTCCAATAGCCAACGAACATCCGTTAAGGCATCATTAACAACTGTAAATTTGATCCAATAGGCTGATTTTAAATTTTTATTTCGAGGCAACTGCACTTTATTAGGCAAAAACTTACTGTCGTATTTGCCCGATTTAATGTCGTCAATTGTTATGGATGATGAAGCATCTTCCAATATTTCAATATGGTCGAAAGCCACGGAATATTGATTTAAGGAATCTACCAATACAATAGGTTTTGCGGAAAAAGCAGGTATTGATATTATTAAAATAAAAATTAAAACATTCAACGATTTGATTTTCAATGTTATTGCGGTTGTTTTTACGATTATACGTTAAAATAAATAATAATCATTAAGAATGTATGATTTTCAAAAAAAAAGCCCCGTTTCCGGGGCTATTCTGTCTGTCTTTCTGCGGCTTAGCAGCGAAAAGATCAACAAAATTTATTTAATTACATAAGTGTATAAGTCCGCATTAATGCTATACTTAGTTCCTTTAATTGATTCAAAACGCAAAATGTTGTTATTCAAACTATCTTTTTTGCATTCGATTGAATTTGCCACTTGAATTTTGACAACTTTGTTGCCATCAGTCAGTATAAGCGTTTTAGAACAAGAAGCTAATAATGTGAGCGCTAATGCACTTGCGAGTAATAATGATTTGTTTTTCATTTTTTTATTTGTTTAAAGTGATACAATTGATAATCAAAGTTAATAAATTAACATTAAGTTAACAATTATTTAACATTAAATTAACACAAAAGGTTGCATTTGACAACTTTTTTGTAATAATCAAATGAGAATATCAAACGGATAATTGATTGTAATTCAATAATATAAACACTTATTTTAATGAATAAAAAATCAAAAATAATTGTTATTTATATTTGTTCTAAATATTAACATTGGCTAATAATCTAATAATTTAAATTCGAGAAGAAAATTTGATGTAATTTCAATAAGTAGCATCATCCAAAAAAAATTCTAAGATACCATTATTTGAAAGATAATATCTGATATAAAAAGTTTTATTGGCAAGAACATTAATAAGTTTTAAAATTGAGAATGCAAAGTTTTTTACTCATTAATATCAAAATTTTTAGAATGATTTACTGATTTAATTCTTAATAGGTGAAGTTTGAACTTTAGAAAAAATAAAAATACATTCTTTGTATAAAATCATGTTAATTAGTAAAAATAAGCTTACATATTTATTACAGCATCTTTACAAATGATATTTATTAATGCGTACTCATTATCAGTTCCATTTCCGTGATTTTTAACTATAAAAATAGATTTTGATTGGTATAACAAACAGAATTCGAATAAAACTTAATTGTTTTTAAAGCGTAAAAGATTGAAAACAATAGTTTTTTTCAAGAAAAAATTAATTGAAAAGTATAAATATAATTTTTCAAATATTTTGTATTACATTTTTTTAATTACTTTTGCTTTTGGTTCGTATAATTGAACTATTGCAAGAAAATAATTAAATATTTTAAGAAAAAAGTGGTCACCTCTTCTTTATTTCCCGTATATAAGATAGATAAAAAATCTATGTATAAAGGCAACAATCTGATTACCAGCAAATTAAATAAAAATCTCTATCATACTATTGCTATGAAAACAAACTACTCTAATTACTTGAAATGGGTTTTTCTTTTGGTTACAAGTTTTTTACTCTTAAGTAATAAAAGTATTGCTCAACCCAATACCTGTTTGAAAATTGGTATGAATGTCAACGGCAATCCTTACTATGGACCAGCTTTGATGATGAAAGATGCTTTCAAGCAAAGTAGTGCTTGGTCTACACAGTCTCAATCTTTCACTTTGTCTTCCGGTGGGGCCGGTTGGCAAACAGGCTTATACTACGCCATTCCAACGGATGCTAATGGATGGCCGACCCAAGGATTACCTGTGCCGCAACTTATTACCAGTGCGGATAATGGATATAACACATTAATTACCGGTACTTTCAACGGTATCACGATGTCCAACTATACTCTTAGAGAGCTTCCTTTTGCATTGCCTGCCGCACGTTTATATGTTTATTGGAAAGGAAACGGAACCTTTAATATGACCTATCAGGATGGTGTATATAATATTATGTCAACCGTGCCGGGTACTTTTGGAACTACCTCAGTTCCTAATTCTTACGATGTGGCTAATTTCCCTGGAGCCGGTGTCGGACTAACTCCTACTTGGGTGGGTGGTAACTTAGGATTTGTGTCAAATACAGCAGGTGTTAATGATGTACATTATGCAATGTTGGATTTGTCAGTTGTTCCTGCAGCTCAAAGAGCCATTGGGGGCAACATTGCAGGTATTCGCACACAATTAAACCAAACACCCAATGGAGGTAATTACTTAAGAGATATCAAAATTATTTATCCTAACCTAGATGCAGCTTATGGCTCCACTGCCAATACCAACAATTTTGCGGGTTGGTCCAATTCTTTTGTAACACAATCGGGTGGTTCTACAGAGTATTTTATGAGTCGTCCGTTTCATCCCAGATATTTAGATGTATTTAGAGGTTTTTCAACATTACGTTTTATGGCTGCTATGGGTGCCAATGGTGTAACTGAACGCTATGATCAATCTTGGACACAGCGTAAAACGCCTGATTACTATTCATATACTTGTGGACATGATGGCAAATCAAGTATTAGTATGCCATATGAAATTTTAATAAGGATGGCCAATGAAGTTCAAGCCAATCCATGGTTTAATATTCCGCCATCTGCTGATGTACCGCATATGCAAAGTTTTGCTAAGTTAGTACACGATAGCTTGAATTCCAATCTGAATCCTTATGTAGAAGTAGGTAATGAAATGATATGGAACTTTGCACCTGGTTTTAATTCTACTTTTGTTTTATTCAACTATGCCAACATAAATGGAATAGATTTTGGAACTGCATTTGCTAACCTTGAAAGACAGGCTTGGGGTGCGTTTATTAACGAATTTGGCCCTGATAGCGGAAGAGTTAAAAGGGTGCTAGCCGGACAAGCCGTAAATCCTTACATTGTTGACTCAAGATCTGCAATACATTATCAAAGAGGTGAAAATTGGGATTATAATTCCATTACTTGGTATTTTAGCGCATTTCCTGGCAATCCTTCTTGGCCAAATAACATCACACCTGCGAATGTCATTAACAACTATTTAATACCATCTGTTGCTACACCCAATACGTTTAATGACTCTTATATAAATTGTATATGGAAACATGGTCCAACTACTACATCCTATGGCAAAAAGATGTCTTTGTATGAAGGAGGACTTTCAGGTTATGATGCTACAGGTGGTCCTGCGGCACCATATTTTTATGATAATTATCAAATGGTCAAACATGATCCTGCCGTTAGAGCTTTATATAATCAGGCAATAGATTCTGTTCGAAATTATCCGTTTGTTGAAGAAATCAATCATTTTATTGATTGGGGCGGACAATATACCGCTTCTAATGGAACCCGAATACCTGCTCATGGCTATGGGGCACTTACAACTATGTTTGCTGATACCACTGTGAGCATTCCATTAACGGGTTTGCAATTTGGCAGCTACACCATTAATGCAGGAAATTACAATTTGCCTTGGAAGGAGTTGCGAAGTAACTTTCCTGTTACCAGTGTTTGTAGTCCTGTAATTCAATCAAACAATATTGCAGCAGGAAATGCACTAAAATTATTGGATACCAAGCAACAATATACATTGATCAATGGTGGAACTAATGTTTCCAATCTTTCCAATTATACATTTGAGTTTTGGGTTCGTCCGGAGAAGAATGGTGCACAAGACATAATTTCATTCTCCAATTCAGGAAACAGTTCATCCAATATTGTGGGTATAAATTCCGTAGGTAGGGTATATTGGCAAATTAATAATACTGCGGGGACTAACCTTTCGAATCTAATAGGATTTCAATTACTGCCAAATCAATGGTATCACATAGCTGCGGTTCAAAGCGGGGGAGCTTTGACTTTGTATGTGAATGGAACTGTGGTAGCCAATGGGTCGGCAGTAGGTACTTATAATACAAATAGATTTATTTTGGGGGCATCACGAATAGGAGGTGCTGCGGTACAAAATTATTTTAGAGGTCAAATTGATGAGGTTAGAATATGGAATGGTGCAGCTGTTGGTCTCAACGATGTGCGTGATTTCATGTGTAAAAAATTAAATCCAACACATCCCAATTTTGCCTCACTTGCCAATTATTATAAGTTTGACACCATTTCTGGTTTTAATCTTTACGATTCACAATCAGGTACTTTTGCCAATAATTCAATTATTAATGCTACAACTAGCACAGGTATCGGATATTATGCATTATCAGGTGCCGCAATAGGTGATCAAAGTGTAAATATATATCCTCCGAGTTGGGGTGGTATTTCATTAAGCTATAATAATACCAATGGCGATATTATGCAGGTGTATAATCTAGGGTCAGGCAGTCCGGAAGGCGTACATATTTATTATGTAGGAACTACACCCAGTTACAATACTAAGCCTAAGTACTATACCAGTATGGCTAATCAATATTATGGTGTATTTTGCGCCAATGGAGTAAATCCTAAATATGATGTAACCTATTATTACCAAGGCAATGCAGGTGCCTCTTCAAACCCATATTGGAATCGATTAGTGTCACGTGCCGATAATTCAGTACTTTCATGGCAACACTCTGGCGCCCGATTGGATGAGGTTTCTAAGTCTTTAATTTTGGCATGTAAATCTACCTACAGAGGTGAATATATTTTAGGAGTACGTCAGAACCAAGTAGTTAACAGACCTGGTTCAGGAAGAGCAATGATGTTTCAAAATCAAGGTTTAAGCGGGGTGATTCCATATCAAAGACCGGAAGATTATACCATTTCATTTTGGTTTTATAACTGGGGAGGAAGATCATCAGGAAATTTATTAGGTTTTAGAATGCCTGGAGGATGTCAGCCTTCGAATGAGTTTATGATGTCCAATCAAGGTAGTAATGATGATGGTACATTTACTTACAGAGTCAATGGCTGCGGTAGACCTTATACGGGTATTTATTGGAATGCAAGTGGCGGAATCAATGGGTTGGTTAATGAATGGAATCATTTTGCACTTGTTCGACAAAATGGGAGTGTTTCAGCTTATATGAATGGAATCCTTACAACCAATTTTTCAATTCCAAATGACGGTGCACCATTTTTGAAAGAATTTACAGTGGGTGGTCAAATTGGTTTTGGAGGCCCTACCTGGGGTGGGGTAGATGAGATTTCTATATGGAAAAATGCTTTTACACAAACAGAGATTCAGCAAATGATGTGTCAAAAAATTACACCTGCACATCCACAATATTGTAATTTGGATATGTATTTCAACTTTGATGAAGGTCAAGGTTCTGTTCTTGAAAACTTTTTAGGTGCCGGAGATTTAGAATTCCCTTATAATCCGATTTGGTCAGTTTCAGGTGCTTCAATTGGTGATAAAAGTGCATTTAATTACCAATCACCTCAAAGTGTAACCCTTACACACCCTGATGGAGATGCTGCCAATTTGCAATTGATTAATAAAGGTGGTAATGTATTTGGAGCACATTTGTATTATGTAGATGGCGCACCTTATTATACAGGTGCATTACCTGCAGGCGTACAATCATTGGATACTTCCAGATATTGGGGAATGTTTGTTGTACCTAATCAGGGTAGCAGAGATAATAACGCATGGGCAGCACCTTTATTAAATTATAGTTATGGGCCAAATAAAAGAATCAATCCTGCTGCGATAGGCACCTATTCATTTATCGAAAGAAGAAACAATAGTTATATGAACTGGAAACAAGATCCTTCTGTTTCAAATAACACAACCACTCAAGGGATTTCCATGATTTATGGCGCATTATCTGTTATTGGATGGAATGCAGCCACTGAAGAATTTATAGTGGCAGATTTAAATGGGTATATTACCGGAGATTATGTAACCCTATATGCACCACAGGGTTATCCTACAGGAGGTGCAAATTTTGCAAATAGATGGATGACTTTATCTGTAAGTGGGCCAAATACAGTTAAGTTATTTGACTACTATTACGGAAATGGCGTTCAGACATTTTCTAATGGTGGTAGTTTACCTCAGTATATTGCAAAAGGATATTCTGCTTTTCAGCCATTGACAGTGACTTCTGTTAATACTGGCACTCAAACCTTAACTGTTAGTAATATGTTGGATTTTGCTACGAATGACCCAGTTATATTGGGTATTCAAGCTGGTGGTGTTATTCCGGGAAATATGAACTTAAACAGTAATTGGTGTTATGGTTTTAATGCAAATATCACAGGGACAAATACATTAACGATTGGTAATCCATGTGGATATAATATGAACACTGTAGGAACTGCCCCTATCCGTGTAAGTAAAATTGCACAAGGACAAAAGTTGGAGTGGGTACTTTCAAGTACTACTGTTAATGGTTTTCAATTTACCAACACTGTACCTACCGTTGCTGGTATTATTGGACAAACTACAGCTTGTCAAGGTGCTACTCAATTGACCTATAGAGTTAAAACGCCATTGGATATTAATGCTCAATCTTTTTTGTGGAGAGGTACTTCCGGATTGGTTTTGGGTCCTTCAACTAAAGATACCATTACGGTTAATATTGTAGGTGCTGCAGGATCGGTGCAAACTTTAACCGTACAAGGTATTAATAATGTTGGGAGAAGTATACCTGTAACCTTAAATATTACAGTTTCCGGTACCGGTTATTTATCTCAACCTTTATTAGGACCTCCGGCAGTTTGTGCGGGTACAGGAGGCAATGCTTTTAATTTTGCTACTGCCATTTCTCCACAACCTATTTCTATGTTTTGGACTATCACAGGCGGGGGAGCAATTACTGCATCCACAGTTAATACGGCTTCTGCACCAACTGCTACGGTGAGCGTAAGTGGAACCAGCTCAAAAGTTACTTTATCATTATATGCTAATTATGCATGTGGTGTTTCATTAGTGAATTTCAATAATATAGATGTAAGTCCAATTCCTAATACCAGTTTAGTTGTAATAGGGGACTCTTTATGTAATTCTGATAATTCTACGGGGGCTAAAATTTCTGTAAGAAATTCTGAATTGGGGGTTACCTATTATTTATGGAATGGCGGCACCTTGATTACTACAGGGACTGGTAATGGATCGACTTTACAAATGACTTATCCTAAAGCCTCGTTGCCTACTTGGACAACACAAACCCTAACAATTAGAGCCCAAAGTGGGTATAGTACTTACTTGTGTCCAGTTGCTCCGGTAACACTTACACAACCTGCGTATGCTTTGATGGGTGCAACCTTAACAGGCGCACAATTAACACCTACATTATTAGCGCCTTCTTCATTTTGTTATGATTGGAGTTCTGGACAAGCTTCAGCTTTTATGTTAACTATCACAGGAGCACAGCCCGGTGTTACTTATCAGGCTCAGTATCAAGATATTACTATTCCAAATGGATCGCCACTTGGAGCACCGTTTTATTATCCAATTAGTAATTTGGCTACTGCTCAAACCTCTACAGTTGTTTTAAATGTTCAGCCGGGTGCTTTTCCCTATTGGCTCAATTATAATGCACCTACAACTATTACAGCCACGGCACAACCTCCGGGTTGTCCGACCCAATATATTTCAGTGCGTACAACAATAACTACAAATTATCAAGCACCTGTTGTAACTCCCTCCAGACTATCAGGTCCTGGTATAGGGATCAGGTTAGCTGGTGATGATGACAGAAATGCATGTGGTGCTCCCGGCTCACCTAATACATATTTTACGACCGCCAACGGAGGTGCTCCAACGGTATTCACAGGTCGCACCATAACTGTTGCTGCCGGCACACGTGCTACAAATTGGACTACATTCACTCGTTCGGGCGGCAGTATTACCTTAGCTGATGTAGCCAACAATGATGTATTGATATTAATTGCTACAAATGGTGCCGGTACTGGAGCTACTTCTTATCCAAGCAATGGAGGTGGAATTAACTTAAATGGTACAAAGTTATATGTACGTAATGTGAACGCTGGTGCAGGTACTTTCGAACTTTCAAACACAAGAAATGGCGCGTCTATTACCTGGAATGCAGGTACTTTCACTCAAATGAATTTCTGGGCACCGGTTACGATTGATATTGTTTCAGGTAGTCCAAGTAGTTTGACAATACCTGCGCGTTTCTTAACATTAAATGGAGGTAGTACCGGTTTAAACTTGTATTCTCAAATTCAATTTGAATCAAATAATACTCAAGATGGTTACAGCTATAATGGTACAGTTCAAAATTTATTAAATGGAGGTGGAGGTTTTCAAAATGGTAACCGTACTTATTTTGTAGCTTCCATTGCCGGAACGGGAAATAACACATTCATGCTGGGAGCCATTAATCCTTCTTCTGGTGAAGCTCCAATGCCTTATTTTGCAGGCAAAGGAATTGCTTACTGGTCAACATCCAATAATATTGTTACTGTGTTTCAAGGAGATTTAACCGACTACATGCAAGCAGGTGATATTCTTCGTGATATGAGTGATAATTTAATAGGTGTAATATCGGGATTTAATGTGTTTGGTGGCAATGGTCCTAGACAAATTTTACTACAAGCTACACCTTCTTTTGGAAGTGCAGCATCCGGATCTACCTTTTCGTGGATTCATCCTATCGCAAATTTTGGAAATGCATTTAGTATAGTTTTAAAATCAGGCACATCTGCTTATACTTCAGGTGGATATACTTGGAAAGTTACGCCATCAACCGCTGTTACGAATTTGGCAGGTGCCGGTGGAGGTGGCACATATAATGCAGCAACCGGTATCCTTACAAATACCAATGCAGATGCCACCAACAACAAAAGTGGATTACAGATCACTTGGAATCCAACATTTAGTGGATTAGCTACTATCAATGTTGTAGCACGAAATCAATGTGGGGTAAGTACAAATTCCGCTGAACCTAATACCCCCGGGTATAATCGAACCACATATGGAGTATATGTAGATAGAGGACTCCCTGCAACGCCTTCTTCTATAGTTAATGCAGGAGTTCAATTGTGCGATAACCCATCGTTAACAAACGTAAGTGTGAATCTGCAATCTTCTGAGCAAGCACGAGGTGGATATCAATGGATTATTAAAAACGCAGGTACAAGTACAATTAATCCTGCAACGACTAGTTTCAATAACAATCCTTGTGCTTGGAGCAGAGACCCCTTGTTGACAGCTACATCAGGACTGAAAGAATTTGTTTGTTGTGGAGGTCCACCACCTAACCAATGTCTTGTAGGAGGTGGTGCCAACTTTGGTGGACAATATGGAGGAGGTCCTGCTTATCCTTTTGATGGAATGTTAGAGGTGTTGCCTGCAAATGCAGCTAACACAGCCAATATCAATTGGGATCAAAATTTTACAGGTGTCGCTACAGTATGTACCAGAAGCTATGGTTGTGGTAATTATTTAACAAATATGTTGTCGTCACCTTGGGTATGTTCTAACATAACTATCAGTGGAATTCCTGCATTAACAGGTACTGCGCTTGCAGGACCCACTTCTCGTTGCTACGGTCCGGGTACTTCTAATTATGTAGGAAGCAATCCGAATGCCGGTTCATTTAATTATTTCATGGAAAATGCTTTGAATGTTGGTTTAAAAATATTCTACAATTTCCCTGGTAATAATAATAATAACTCTACTTCTGTTCAATCTTTTGGTCCATTAGGAAACTTGGTTGCTGGTGGTGCTTATATAACCGACCGCTTTGGTGCAACTAATAATGCGATGAATATAAATGGATCACTAAATAATGTTGCAGATTGTTGTGGAGGTGGTGAATGGCAAAGTGTAGGCTTAAAAAATAGATTTACATTAGGAGCATGGATCAGACCTGCTGATGTTAACACTGGAAGTGTGAAAATGATATATGGAGGTGATGATAATGCGGGTATTTATATAGCAGATAATAAATTTGGATTCTATGCACGCAAAAACGGAAATACTGCCATTTTTCCAGCCAATTTTACTGGAGGTTGCATGGGTGGTAATGGGGCAACAACAGTACCCGGAATTACCATTACTCCAGGCGTATGGCAACATGTAGCAATGTCATTTGTAAATTCAGGTGCAATTGCAACAGCTAAGTTCTACTATAACGGTGCGCTTATTACAACCATGACCGCAACCGGAGCTGGTGTTCAGAATGGTTATGGAATGAATGTTGGAGAATGGCGCTGGTGTGGTAACAATTGGAATGGTGGTTTGGATGATATTGTTGTTTATAACAGAGATTTGACAGATTGGGAGGTACAGGCTTTAAATACGGTTACAAGCATACCTGTAACTTCACCTGCAGGAACTATAGCTGTTTCTACTGGTATTTTAACTTGGTCTCCTACATTTACTGGTATTGCCAATATTGGAGTTGTCCCAATCGGTTGTTCAAATCCGGGATATCCATTTTATTCTACTGTAACAGTCACATCATTCCCAACTATTACAGGGGTGCAAGGATTCAATCCTTCGTCTTGTACAGCCGGTGCCAGTGGTTCTGTACAAATTACTATTGTCGGTTTCACAGGTTCTAATGGAACTTTGTTTAATGTCGATTTAAATAATGACTTAGTTTTTGAAGCGGTAGGTACAATTACTTCAGGAGTAATACTTGTTAATACAGGATTACCATCAGGTTCAATAATAACTAATGTAACTATTCGTCAACAAGGTTCACTTTGTACACCCGCAACCTTCCCATATAGTTATGTTGTAGGAGGTGGAGTAGCTCCAAGTTCAACTCCTGGGGTATCACTATCCAGTTCAAATCCTGCTTGTTCGGGCTCCAATGCTCAAGTTCAAGTTTCCGGAAGCCAAAATTCAGTTAATTATTATGCCTTACTCAACGGAAGTGTTGCAAGTACAAGCACCGTAGTGGGTACAGGTGGCAATATTAATTTAACTGTGTTAGGGGCCGGTGTGTTAACCGCTTCGGGAGCTAATCAAGTATATAATTTCAGGGTGGTTGCAGCAAGTACAGGTTGTCCTTCCATTACTTTAGGCGGAATAGGTTCATTAACCGTAACAGGGCCAAGTATTGCAGGCACTATTACCGGTGCACCCAATCCGGTTTGTTCGGGCAATAATACTTTACTTACCGTTACAGGGTCAACGGGTTTAATTCAATGGATGAACTCAACGGTATCCGGATCTGCAGGATTTGCAAATATTGTGGGTGCTAACTCGGCAACATATGCCTCTCCGGTACTAAATACAAATACTTGGTATGCGGTACAAGTTACTAATGGTTCTTGTCCAACAGTAAGTGTAACCTCTGCGGTGACGGTTACTTCACCTGTGGCTACGCCTGTATTTACTTATGGGGCATTGCCATATTGTAATAATGCTTCAATACCAGCACCAACAGGTACTTTCAGTGGTGGTTCATTTAGTACTACCTCAGCAGGTTTAAGTGCTTTGTTAAATACTTTAACCGGAGCCATAGGAACAAGTGCACCTGCAGGTATTTATTTTATAACTTATGTTGTGAATCCTATTGGTGGTTGTCCTTCAGTTGTTGGTGTTAATTCACTTACAATAACTGGTTTACCAGCAACTCCAGCATTTACCTATAATAATCCTAATTGTAGTAATGTTGCCATTACAACTGCTACATCTTCGAATTTGATAGGTGGAGCATTTAGTTCTTCATCAACAGGATTGAGCGGATATTTGAATACTGCAAATGGTTCAATTTCTGCACCAAATACTTTATCAGGTACATTTGTTGTTAGTTATATTATTCCAAGTGCAGGTGGATGTCCTGTAGTTTCTACAACTTCAAATGTAACCGTTACTCCATTACCTGCAACTCCAGTGTTTAATTATGGAACAGGACCTTGGTGTAATTCCGGACCAGCAAGTATTACGACAGTATCAGGAGTTTCAGGAGGTGCATTTAGTGCAACAGGTGGCGTTCCAATAAATGCATCTACAGGTAATATTGCTGCAAGTACTTTAAGTGGTACGTTTACAGTTACTTATACTATTGCAGCAGCAGGAGGTTGTCCTTCGGTAACAGGCACCAATACAGTTACCCTAACTGGTGTTTCATCTACGCCTTCATTTACTTATGGTAATGCACCATACTGTAATAGTACCATTGCAGGTATCATTACTTCATCTGGCATTTCAAGTGGTTATTTCATTGGAAGTGGGGCTTTGAATGCAATTATCAATACTTTAACCGGTTCGATTCCTACTAATACCTTAAGTGGAACATTCACAGTAACTTATTTCAAACCGGCAGTAGGAGGTTGTACTTCTGTTTCAGGAAGCAATACAGTTACCATTACTGGATTACCTGCAACACCAACTATAGCGTATGCATCACCTTTCTGTACCATTGGTGCAAATCCATTACCTACTGTAACAGGTGCTGTTGGAGGAAGTGTATTTAGCGCAGCTCCTGCAGGTTTAGCATTTGTTTCCACTTCGACAGGTCAAATTAATTTGTCAGGTACTACACAAGGTGTTTATACCGTAAGCTATACCATACCCGCTTCCGGAGGTTGCCCTGCGGTAGTTGGAACTGTTGGAGGCGTTACTATTAATTCATTACCAGGATTATTATTTGGATATACACCTAATAATGTATGTACATCTGCTTCAACTACATTAACAACTGGAGGTACTTTCTTAGCAGGAGGCTCATATGCTTCTGCGCCTTCAATGGGTGCTGGTCTTAATGCAAGCACCGGTGCAGTAACACCGGCTTCTCTTTCAGCTGGAGCATATTTGGTGAGTTATACCGTAAATGTTCCCGGTTGTGGAAACGTTACAAGTGCTGCGGGTTCTGCATTGACTATTACGGGTACTGCTACGGCAGGAACAATTAATGGCCCTGCAACACCTATCTGTTACAATACGGCTACTGTAGTAACATTATCCGGCTTTGCTCCTGCAAATGCTACTATTCAATGGTATCAAAGCACCGTTTCAGGCACAGGTCCATGGACAGCTGTTGGTGCAAGTGCAAGTACCTATGTAACCAATTCTTTGACAAGTAATAATTTCTATATCGCAACAATTAATAATGGAATTTGTCCAACTGTCACAGTGGCTTCGGCTTTCACAGTAAATGTAACGCCTCAAAGTCAAGGTGGAACGGCTGCAGTTACTTCATCATTGCCAATATGTGCAGGTAGCAATGCCAATGTGCAGGTAACAGGTAACGTAGGTAACATACAATGGCAATCATCTAATAATAGTGTTGCCGGGTTTACTGATATTTCAGGTGCAACATCAACCCCTTATGCAACAGCAACTTTACCTGCCGATACTTGGTTTAGAGTAGTTGCTACAAATGGTGCCGGTTGTACCCCTGCAATCTCAAATCCAGTTTTAGTAAGCACAACGCTTTGCGGTATTACTGCTGCATTTACTTCAACCGGAACCCGATTCTGCGAAATTAATTCAAGTGGAACAGGTATAACATTTACCGATAACTCTTCTACACAAGCAGGAAGTACCATTACTGGTCGTGCTTGGACATTTACCGGTGGAACTCCTTCTAGTACAGTTCTTGGAGTAGTAACTTCAGGTTACAATGTGAATGTAAAATACTTAACACCTGGTGTTTACAGTGTATTGCTTTCAGTATCCGGTACGGGAGGTGTTAGTAGTACTTTTACTGGTATCGTAACCATTGATGGTGTTAGTACGGTTGGTGCTGTTACTGTCGCTGCAACGCCTATTTGTTACAATACTTCGGCTTCTGTAACTATTGGCGGTAACAATTCGGGAGCGGCTATTCAATGGGCTTCTTCGACAGATTTGGCTACTTATACTTCTATTGGAGGTGCTAATACTAATACTTATGGCACTGTTCTAACCACAACTACTGGCTTTAGAGCTATTATTACCAATGGTGTTTGTCCAGCGGTTACTTCAACTGCGAGTGTAGTTTCAGTAAATGGACAAGCTTTGTCAGGTACTATATCAGGACCTTCAGGTACCTTGTGTTTAGGTTCTCCTGTTGCTTTAACCTTGGCTGGTCAGCAAGGTTCAAATATTGCATGGTATGTTTCAAATATTCCTGCTTTTACTTCCTCAACTTTGTTGGGCAACGGTAATTCTTTAAACACTACTGCTAATTTAACAACTGCTTATTATAGAGTGTATGTTACAAACGGTGCATCTTGTACAACCGTCAACTCTTTAAATTTTGTGTTAAACAGTTCTACATGTGGTATTAATGCAGTTATTTCCTTAACAGGCAATAACAGACTTTGTGCCAATCCGAATGCCACCTTTAATTTCTCTGATGCATCTTCTTCAAGTGGTACATTATCAGGTTGGAATTGGAACTTTGGAACCGGTGCAGTACCAGCTACTTCATCAGTTCAAAATCCGGGCAATGTGGTATATGCAACTGCTGGCGTTAGAACTGTTGGATTAACCGTAACGGGTACAGGTGGAGTTACCGGTACGGCAACATATACGATTACAGTAGATGGTCTGGCAACAGCCGGTACGGCTTCTTCTTTAACTACCATTCCGCTTTGTTACAATACAGCTGCAAACTTGACAATTTCAGGTTCTTCGGGTGCTATTCAATGGCAAAGTTCACCTGATAATACGGTTTGGTCTGATATTGCAAGTGCAAATGCAACATCATACAATACAGGTAATCTTACAGCCACTACGTATTATCGTGCTACGGTTACCAGTGGTGTATGTCCTGTTCAAACAACTGGCTTAGTTACTGCAACCGTAACGCCTGACGCAAATACAGGTACACTTTCGGGTCCTACAGGTGTATGCGTAGCCTCATCACAAACCATGCAAACAACTGGTGCTGTAGGTACCATTACATGGCAAGAAAGTAATGATGGATCTACTTGGGCAGTAGTTGGCACGGGAGCTACACTAACCAAATCGATACCGTATAGCCCTACTTCGTATTATAGAGTTTTAGTGTATAATGGAGCCGGATGTGCTACTACATCTTCATCTAACTTATTAGTAAATGCTTCTGTATGTGGAATTACCCCTTCGCTTACACTTGCAAGCAGTAGTAGGGTATGTGCCAACCCTTCGGCAAGCTTTAGTTTTACTGATAATTCATCTTCGGCAGGTACTATTACCGGACGTACATTTGTAATTACGGGTCCTACAGGAGTTACCTCTATTTTAGGTACGGTAGCGTCTCCTCAAACATATAACTTTGCTTCCAATACTTCCGGAGTGTATACGGCTACATTATATCTCACAGGTACAGCAGGTGCTTCTGCTACCAGTGCGGGTGTGGTATTTACCATAGATGGGGTTAGCAATGCCGGAACAATAAGTTCTGGAACTGCAATTCCTTATTGCTACAATACAAGCGGAAATCTTACTGTAACCGGATTTACAGCAGATGCAATTAACTGGGGAGTATCAACTCCGGGTGTCGGTTTTGCAGGTTCTATTGGAACTGGCGCAAGCTTAGCAACGCCTTTACAAACAACTGATGCGCAATATGTAGTAACAGTTACTAATGGCGTATGCCCTGCGGTAGTTTCTGCACCATTTGCAGCTACTATGCTTGCTCAAGCTACGGTTTCTGGATTTGTAAATAATGCAGGAGTGGGTTGTTATGGTGCTCCTTATGTGATTTCTGTAAATGGATTAGTAGGTACTGTGACTGATTGGGGATATTCATTAAACAATTCTGGAGGTCCATTTGCTTCGGTGGGTAGTGGATCTACTTTAAGTAGAAATGCTGCTGTTTCAGGCAATTTTGAATACTATCAAGTTACATTACAAAATGGTGCAACATGTGCTTCCGTGTTAGTAAATGCTCCAGCAATTAGCATTACAGGATGTACAGCTACAGCTATTATTAACTCAACAGTTAATCCTAATTTGTGTTTATCAGAAGCACAAGGTCAAGGAATAGTATTTACTGATGCAAGTACTTCAGGAGGTCCAATTGTGGCTTGGGCATGGGATTTTGGTTCAGGTGCTTCACTTGCAACTTCATCAGTTCAAAACCCACCTGTAATTACTTATTCAACTCCTGGAGCCAAAACAGTAATTTTAAATATTACTGCTGCTGGAGGAGTTACAAGTCAGGCAACCAAAACGTTTACAATTGATGCCTTACCTGTTGCAGGAACGATTTCAGTTGATAAAAATCAGGCTTGTGCGGGTAGTACAGTAAACTTATCAGTGGCCAACTCTTCTGTAACCAGTGGTATATGGAATTATACTACCTCATCTCCTTTTGGAACGGGTTCATTTGCCAATCCAAATGGGGTAAGTGTAGGAAGTGCTGCTACTACTTGGACATTCCAATACTCAGGTACTAATGGTACTTGCACAGTTCCAGCTACTTCAAATACTCAATCTGTGGCGGTAACAGTGCAGCCTACGGCAACAATTAGTTATGCAACAACGCCAATGTGTAAAACCAGCACTCAAGATGCTGTTTTAAGTGGATATACCGTTGGTGGCGTATTTACTTCAAGTCCAACAGGTTATGTAAATTCATCTACGGGTCAATTGCAAAACTTAAATACTTTGACAAGTCAAACCACTGTTTCTGTAACATTAAGTGTGCCGGGAATAGGAGGATGTAATCCAATTAATGTGAGTACTCCAACTCCAGTAACTATAAATATGCCAAATTCTGTCGGTTCTATTTCTCTGCAATACCCTTCAGGTGTTTGTAATGATTGGAATCAAACGGCAGCTGTGAATGGTATTACTACAGGGGCAACGGTAATTAGTACATTTGCAGGTAATAGTTTAACAGTAGCTCCTAATGGTAATATTACTTTTGCAAATAAACCTGTTGGTACTTATAATACTTATCAATATATAGGTAACCCTTCAAATGCTTTGGATTGTCCTGTTCAGACTTCTAATGTCGTTCAATTTATTCTTAAAGCGCCTTATGCAAAACCAAGCAATATTACACCTCAGGCATTTGGCTATCCTGCTACCTCTTATTGTAAGGATGTTACAGGTAAGATTTCTCCAATTGGAATTGATCCAAACGTAGGAACTGGTAGAACCTCATCATTTGCAGATTTGGCTAATGGAGCTGATGGTCCGGTTTTAACAGCAAGCAATGGACAATTTGATCCTACGGCTTCTACTGTGAATAATGTAAATGGTCAACCATATACCATTCTATGGCAAGTTAATGAGAACCAATGTAACACTTATAGCGAACAAGTCACAATTAAAGTATTTAACAAACAATTGATACCTAACTTGGTGTACAATCAAGGTTCAGATGTTAACTCCCTTGGTGTTTGTAGTGATATTGGTAATATTGGTCTTGTTAGCGGTATAACATCCTCTGGATCCAATTGGAAATTCAGTCAATTAAGTAATATTCCTAATGTTACAGTAGATGCAAATACGGGTAATGTGCAAGTACCAACGTATATTACAGGAACATCAGGAAATGATAGAGTTCGAGTGTTAACTATTGGTTTATCATTAACCACTACGGGAGCTCCTAATTGTCCTGTGGATAACAAACAGTATACCATTACAGTTACATCTAAGGTTAAAACGGATACAACGATTAGTTATGGTAATTTAAATGCCTTTGGAGTTTATTGTGCTGATCCTAATGTGCAGCCAATTTCAGTATCAAGCTTTAGTGGAGGTGCATTTAGCTATAGTGTATTTGATGGATCAGAAGGAGGTAATTTATCACTTAATCCGGTAACGGGGACTATATCACCTGCCGCATCTACGCCTGGTAAATATAGAGTGCAGTATATTATTCCTAAAACAAATGCCTGCGGTGTACAATCTGTAATAGGTGCTGATTTTACAATTACTTCTTCAGTTGGTGGTAAAATTATTGGAACAGACACAAATGTATGCGTAGGATCATCGAAAGCAATTAATATTGATGGCATTCGTCCAAATTCATATGTTCAATGGCAATATTTTGATAATGCTTCAAGTAATTGGGTGAATTATAAAGATTCTAAATTGTGGGCGACTAGTTTTGCTAATGTTGAAACCGATCCTATTTTAACCAATTCAAATACTAGATGGAGAGCTAATGTTGCTTTCGCGGGTTGTTTACCTAGTAATTCAAGTGAGATTAAGTTTAATGTTGTTTCAAAACCTACGGCAGGTGTTGCAACAGGTTGGGAATATGATATTTCAACAGGAAAAACCAATGGAAACAAAACCTTTATTACACTTTGTAATAAAAATTCAACTTCAATTAAATTGAATCCGGGTTACATTGGTGATAAGATTAAATGGTATGCAAGTCCTGAAAATGATTCTACTGTTTATCCTTTAGGAGGTCCGAATATGGAAAGAGCATTAACCACTGAAAAAGCAGATAGCTTACTCACTGATTTTGAAAAAGATGAATATTCAAAAGATACCAGACGTAAGTACTATTGGGCTGAAATCAGAAATACGGGTTGTACTAAGGATGTTGCATATTCCAATGTGGTAACTGTTGAGCTTTGCAAACGTTATGAAAACATTCCTAATGCATTGGCTCCAAATGCAAAAGACCAAGCAAACGCAATATGGGATATCAGAGGTTTGCGTTTGAAATCAGGTGCTTTGGTTAAAGTGTATAACAGATACGGAATTGAAGTGTACACTGCGACCGGTGATCAAGTGAATACCAATCCTTGGGATGGAGGTGGAATGCCTGCAGGTACTTACTATTACTGGATTGACGACCGTACCGGTGGACAGCCTAAAACTGGTGCTGTAACGATTATCAAATAGAAAGTATCATAATTATATTAGAAAAAAGTCCGGTGAGTAGCCGGACTTTTTTTTGTACACACCTTCGTCATTGCGAACACTCATTTGTAATGATAATGCCTCCCCCTGACCCCTCCAAAGAGGGATAACCCCGCACCCTTTCCTACAGAGTGGGGAGTGCCGATGCCAGTACTTACATACCATTTATAATTTACACCTATTTGAGTATTAACCGAATATGTTGAAGAAGTGCCATTTTGTTTTGAAACACGAAAAAATACGGCAGTATTGTTGAGAGCAAGTGGGTTGGAAACGAACCAAAGAAAAATTCAAGAAAAATCCCGAAAACTTTCGGGACCACGCACATCCTTCGCTCCACCCCGCTTTTTTTTCGGGCAGCCACTCTACAAATCGAGATTACCTTTAAAGAAACGAAAATTTATCTTGCTGAAATTGAGAAACAAAGTGAACGTCATTTATATTGACTTTTTTGCAAAAAATTAACTCTCGCAATGACGTGTTCGTCATTCCGAACAGAGTGAAGCAATCTCTCCTCAACGTCAAAGCTAACTCGTGAAGCAATCTCAAATATTCAAGTACACAAATAGAGATTGCTTCGTTGCACTCGCAATGACGTATAACTGCATAAAAAAAGCCTCCCGAATTCGGAAGGCTTTTTTTCAATCAAACAAAGTAGTTTGGATTATTTAACAAATAACAACTCTCTGTATTTTGGAAGTGGCCAAAATTCATCACCAACCAACAATTCAAGTTTATCTACATGGTAACGAATCAAGTCAAAATATTCACCTTTAATTTTGTGACAATAATCTAATGCACGTTGGTGACCATCTTCTACATCGTTAGCTTTTTTGCGAGCCTCTAACATTGCTTCTGATTTTTCAATCACAATAGAAACATGCTCCGAAATTGATTTGATTATATCCACTGTTGATTTATAAGATTTGGCATCTATACCTATATCTTTTTGGCCTTTCACATTTTCAATCAACATTGATTGATATTGGAGAGCCGCAGGAATAATTTGATTTACAGCCAAATCGTACATAGTACGTGATTCAATTTGAATCTTTTTCACATAAGTTTCCAACATGATTTCGTGACGAGCATGAAGTTCAACATCGGTAAATACTCCATGATCGGCAAACATTTTCACTACTCTAGGCTCAAGGAAGAAATCAAGTGCCTCAGGAGTTGTTTTTACGTTTTTCAAACCACGTTTAGTTGCTTCAGTAACCCAATCTTCAGAATAGCCATTTCCTTCGAAACGTATTTTTTTAGATGCTTTCACATACTCACGCAATACGTTTACAATAGCTATTTCTTTTTTGGGTTCTTTTTTCAATTCTTTTTCGATATCAGCTTTGAATTTAACCAATTGATCGGCAACTACCGTATTCAATACAGTCATGCCATGGCCGTTATTTGCTGAACCTCCAACAGCTCTGAATTCAAATTTATTACCTGTAAATGCAAATGGAGAAGTACGATTACGATCTGTATTGTCAAGAATTAAAGAAGGTATTTTGCTTATACCCAATTTCATATACATATTTTCTCCTTTGTCAACTTTAAGTTTTCCATTGTGTTCCAATTCGTCAAATACAGATGTTAAAGTTGCACCAAGGAATACAGAGAATATAGCTGGAGGCGCTTCGTTGGCACCTAAGCGGTGTTCGTTTCCTACAGTAGCAATGGAAGCACGCATTAAGTCCGCATTGTCATGAACCGCTTTCACCACGTTAACGCAGAATGTTAAGAAAATTAAATTTTCTTTAGGTTTTGAGCTTGGTCCCAATAAGTTACGACCATTATTGGTTGCCATTGACCAGTTGTTATGTTTGCCTGACCCATTCACCCCTGCAAAAGGTTTTTCGTGAAAAAGGATTTTGAAGTTGTGTTTGTCAGCAACTTTATCCATAACATCCATCATCAAAGCATTATGATCTACTGCCAGGTTGATTTCTTCAAATAATGGAGCAACTTCAAATTGAGAAGGTGCAACTTCATTATGACGAGTTTTAACAGGTATTCCAAGTTTTAATAGCTCAAATTCTGAATCAGCCATGAATGATAACACTCGTGGAGGAATAGAACCAAAATAATGGTCTTCTAATTGTTGGTTTTTAGATGATACTTGACCAAATAATGTACGACCAGCCATCACTAAGTCAGGGCGTGCTAAATAAAGCGCTTTATCAATCAAGAAATACTCTTGTTCCGGACCTAAGTTGCAATACACTTTAGTAACTTCACTATCGAAATATTCCTGCATAATTGCAGTAGCAGCTTTATCCAAAGCATCAATTGATTTTAATAGAGGTGCTTTGTAGTCAAGAGCCTCACCTGTATAGGAAACAAAAATAGTAGGAATACAAAGTGTTTTTCCATATCCTAAGTCCATTATAAATGCTGGAGATGTTGGATCCCATCCTGTATATCCACGAGCTTCAAACGTAGAACGAATTCCACCATTAGGGAAAGAAGAAGCATCCGGTTCTTGTTGAATCAAGGCCGATCCTTTGAAAGCTTCTATGGCACGACCATCGGCAGTTGGTTCAAAAAAAGCATCATGTTTTTCGGCTGTGCTACCGGTTAAAGGTTGAAACCAGTGTGTATAATGTGTAACACCTTTGGAAATTGCCCATGCTTTCATGGCAGAAGCAATAATGTCAGCAAGTGCTGCATCCATTTTTTCGCCTTTTTCGATACAAGCCATTAATTTCTTGTAGGTATCGCGAGGCAAATTTGATTTCATGTTTTCTAAACCAAAAGTA
>JANRJY010000009.1:0-39061 GCA_033763735.1 Bacteroidota bacterium
GAAAATCCATTGCACGATGCATATGTAGTGAAAGTAAATTATGACTTTTCAGATAAAAATACACTGAAACTAATAAAAACTGAATTGGAAAGTATAGATGGTGTGTTTGAGGTGAATTATGTTGAAAATTTGGTAATTTCGATAAATAAAAATATTCGTAGAATCGGGTTATTATTGATTGGATTTGCTGTGATATTGATATGTGTGGTATATATTTTGATTAATAACAGTATCAAACTCGCACTTTATTCTCAACGATTTTTGATTAGGAGTATGCAATTAGTAGGAGCAACTGCTTTTTTCATTCAATGGCCATTCATAATAAGGTCATTTATGCATGGGATTATTGGAGGGTTCATTGCTTGTTTATTTCTAATGGCCTTGGTTCAATACACCTATAATTATATTCCTGAATTGATGTTGCTCGAAGACATGGAAAGCTTCTTGATTCTGGGTGGGATGCTCACTATTTTTGGAGGACTTATTGGGTTTTTCAGTTCTGTTTTTGTGGTAAATAAATACCTTAAAATGTCGCTTAACGACTTGTATTGATTCTATTAAAAATACAAAAAAAAGTTACTTATCCACATCCAAATTAATTTATATTCGTAATTTAGTGCAAATAATTGAACTATGTGGCAGATTATTCTTTTTATTGTTTTAGGTTTCTTAGCATATTTGATTGGGTCAATTCCCACTGCTGTATGGTATGGAACTGCTTTTCATGGGATTGATGTTCGCGAACATGGCAGCAAAAATGCAGGCGCTACCAATACTTTTAGGGTATTAGGTAAGCGAGCAGGATTAATCGTGTTTCTGATAGATGTTTTCAAAGGATGGACTGCAACCACACTTGCCAATATTCTTTATTTGGATGATCGAATTTGGGATTATGAAGTAGCAGAGTTCAAAATACTTTATGGTGCTCTTGCTGTAGTAGGTCATATATATCCTGTATTATCCAATTTTAAAGGTGGTAAAGGCGTGGCTACTTCTTTAGGATTAGGAATATGTATGTTTCCTGAAGTAGCACTTATATGCTTTGGAATATTTTTTGTGATACTTTCGTTTTCGCATTATGTGTCTTTAGGGTCCATATTTGCAACCTTGGCTTTTCCTTTATTAATGTTCACTCGTTGGTTTAGACCGGACGATTACTTAATGATAGTATTTGGTTTTTTTGCTTTTGCATTGGTCCTTTATACCCACCGGAAGAATATTATTCGTCTGCTTAATGGGGAAGAGAACAAAATTTACTTAATTAAGCCTCGAAATAAATAATGAATAGAATTATTCACTCTGATGAAGCTCCAAAGGCACTTGGACCTTACAGTCAGGCTGTACTTGCGGGAAATACATTGTACACTGCCGGTCAAATTGCATTGGACGTTAAGACAGGCAACATGGTTAACTCAAGTGTTAAAGACGAAGCTACACAAGTAATGAAAAACCTAGGATATGTATTAGGGGCAGCAGGGTTTGAATTTGCTGATGTTGTAAAAACGACAATTTACCTTGCTGATATGAACGACTTTGCGACTGTAAATGAAGTCTATGGTTCTTACTTTTCGACTAACTTTCCGGCAAGGGAAACGGTGCAAGTAGCTCGCTTGCCAAAAGATGCAAAAGTTGAAATTAGTTTTGTGGCAGTAAGATAGCCTGAACTAGATTAAATGCTGCCACCATTTTTTCTTTTCAACGGTAGGATGATCTAATTTTGCAATTCCAATTTGAATTTTTTCATAAATAGCTTCAGCTGCTTTAATTTGTCGACTGTTGGGGTATTTATCAATAAAATAATAATAGTAGTCAATGCCTGCATTGAACCTTTCTCGCTTTTTTGAGTCGATACTGATGTTTGCATAAGTATATTGCGCCTCAATTTTTAAAAAAGCGACTTCTTCCAAATATTTACTATTTGGGTAATCTTTTGTGAAATTTTCAAAACTGATTACGCCTGCTCGGTAATCATGCATTTTATAAAAAAGTTTAGCTTGGTGATATGCTTTAAGTTCTAATTTGTAATTTAATTTGTCAATCAGGCTATTACATTGATCGATATATTTTGTTCCGGGAAAAATATTCAAAAAAGTTTGAAATGAAGAAATAGCAGCGTAGGTGTTGGTTTGATCAAGTTCATAATCCGGTGAATCTTCATACAACGACATACAATGCATAAAATATGCTTCTTCGGCAAACTCACTTCGTGGGTAAGTTTCATAAAATCGTTTGAAGTAATAGGCACTCATGATTAATTGCCCTTGATAATACTGACTATAAGCGTAGTAGAACTGTGCTTTTTCGGCATCTGCCTGACCTTTAAGTGTCGGAATTAGTTCTTCGAAAAGCGTACCGGATTTGTAATATTCTTTGTTCTGATAATACTTTACCGCTGACTTATATTTATAATCCAAATTATCGCTTTTTTGAACTTTGGCGAATTTGGAGCACGAAATACAAATAAAAAAAAGTAGAATTAAACTAGTCAGTATACGAAACATTTGGCAAATATATATGAAATACCTTGAAATAATGCAGAATTACATTAGTTGGGCAAACTTAGAAGATTTAATTTTTTGTATCTAAAAAAGTATCTGCTGCTTTTATCACTGATTCAATAGTGATAGCATTAACTGTTCCTGGTATATAGTCGCTGAAATGTGTGTTATTTATATCAATTACTTGGTATTTATATTTTGCTGGATAAGGCATATATCTTACTGGTTCCTTTCCATTGAAAATACAAATTGTTTTTATATTTAATAATATTGAAAGATGTGCACCAAATGACTCGTTAGAAATGGTTAATTTAGAAGATCCAACGAAATGAATTAATTCGCCAAATGTGAGCTTACCACATAAATCAAATATTTTATCTGGACAATTTTTGCAAATTTTCATTGAAATTTCTTTGTCTTTAAGTGATCCGCATATATATATCAAAGTATTGTACTTTTGAATCAGATAGGATGCTAAAGCGGAAAATTTTTCAGGGGCCCATTGACGGTCAATATGAAAGGCACCAGGAAAAAAAACAATTTTATTTAATTGATTATTAGGTTCAATTTCGATAGTTGGCTTTTCAATAGTAATTTCTGTTTGCAATAAATTTGAAAAAAAAATTTTATTTCTTTCAAATTCAAAAATACTTTTGTTCCCAGTGTCTATTAATTTGGTATAAAAGGTATCTCCTTTTGAAAGTAATTCAGGTGTGGTGTTGTGTAACGAACCTTTTTGACCAATTCGTTCATAAGAATTGGTTATTCTTATCAAATCATCCCCCAAGTAAAAATTACGAGAAAAGACAGGATTAATCGAAACATTATAGTTATTATACTTAAGTTGGTAAAAAAAATATTGGCGGTAAAGCACATTTTTGGACAACAAATTTGGCGAAACCCAAATGAATTCATCTATAAATTTGCTATCCAAAAATTCTGGAAGACCTTTCATTTGACTGTTTCCGCAAAAGGTTAAGTGGCAGTTTTTGTATTCACCAACTTTAAAAAAAGGCAAGAAATTCCTAAAAAGTAAGTAATCTCCAATACCATCAAATCTCAGTATGAGTATTTTTTTTTTCAAATCATGATAATTAAGGAGTAAATTGGGCGATTAGCCACCCATTTTCAAATGAATGGTTTAATATTTTAAATTTTGGATTTGACATTATTAACTGATAACTTCTATAATGCTTTATATGATTAATATCATCAAGAATTAAATAATAAGGAACATCAATTAATAATTGTGCAATTGTATTAAATTCTAAAATACCTATTCCTCCACAAGAATCAAGTAAAATAAGCATATTTGGCTTTTTGTGTTGTTTTATGCATTTTTCTAATATGTTCTGTTTTGGAAAGCCGAGTGCCTGATAAAGGAATTTAATTATTTTTTCTTTCCACATTAATTTGGTTGTATTCAATGCACCGTTTATTTCATTCTTGTAAAAGTCTAAAGGGTTATCTAGTGAATCGATATAAATATCCGGATACTTTTCGTGGTATCTCAGAAAGTTGTCGTTCTCCAGATTTTTCAAAGCTTTTGACTGATTTACTGAACATCCCCAAATTAAATGAACCTTTGGATAAATTTTTAAAAATTTTGATGCTGACAGAAAATTATAAAAATTATTTTCAATGGTTATAAACTTATTTGGCCATTGATATTTTTCACAAAGCTTAATTAAAAAAAGTGTTGAGCCTTGTCCATTGAAGGTACCTGATTCAATAATTGTAGAAATTTTTTGAGTTGCAAAACATGAATTAAGTGAAACTATAAAATCCGGATCTTCAATAAAAGAAACAGAACTATTTTGTTTTAATGAATATAATTTCATTATTAAATTTTGTTTTTTTGAATTGTGCCTGATAATTTTTCTTTTATAATAAAAATATTATTAAAGAAAAACCCAATAAATAGTTCTATAAAGTTGGAATAAAGTAAATTGAATAAATATATTTCCGTTTGAAATGGATCATTTTTTTTAAACAATAATTTTTTAGATGCTTGTTTTAATATGTTTTTGTATGCTATTAATGGAAGCCAACTTAAATTAATGCTATGCAAATGGACAAATTCATTTGAGATTAATTTTTTAGTGTAAAAATTGCCAAATTTATCAGTGTAAAGTTCCTTATGAACATATTTATACTTATCTGATTTAATCATTTTCATTTCATGATTTTGGCACAAACATTCATCGAAAGTACTGTTTTCAAATATGGTATTTAAAGTCAATATATTATAATTATGCTCCTTTTTAAATATTTCATAGGCGCGCATTTCTGTGAATGCATAATTTGTATTTGTTTCAAATTCTTTTCTGTAACTATCCAATAGTTCTTTTCGATCAAACAAATTAATTATAGTATCTGTATATTTTTCTATAACTTCAATATTTGAGATAAAACCATTGAGGCACATATGATTACATTGTTCAGTGGCATCGTAATTTAGAAATCGGTGTTCGATCTTTGATAAAGAATTTAGGATAAGATTGTCACTATCAAAAATCCATAAGCTTTTGATTGAGTGTATTTTAATAAAGTTATTGACAATCAACCATCTCTTAAAAACAAAATTGACCCAATAAGGCTTGCCATGGTTAGCACCTGCAATAAATTGAAACTTAGAATTGAATTTTTCGATTTTTGTGTCATTTTCAAAATCTTTGAAGTGTCTGAAATACAGAGTTGGGAACTTATTAGCTAATTTCTCATTTTGACTATCTCCAAGTAAAATAATTTTCTTGTTAGGGTTATGCAAAATGGCACATTTAATTGTATACTGTAAATAATCAGAGTTGCCATAGTGGATAAATATTATTGGAGAATCAAAAATATTCATTTCATTTTTTTAATTGTCTTACTGAAAATCTCTTTAATTTTCAAAAAAGTATAATGAAGCAAATAATTTCTTTGTGGTAACCATCTCAAATATAACTTTTTAAATAACAGTTCGTCCGCCTTTTGATCTATTATTAATTGTTCTGGATGAATAATGGTTGGAAGTAATTCAGTGCTTAAGTTTGACATTAAAGGGTCATATTCTTTTGTATGAGTTGCATTCGAAGAATCAAAGCCAATGTTCGAAACTAAGTTATAATTTGGCTGAATGCAAAATCCTGCATTTATCCATATGGTCATAGCCCATTGAATATCCCAGGTGTCAATTTTATTTTGACGTACTTTTTCAATCGAATTGTTCCAAAATGCTTTTTCATTTGATGAATAAAACAATTTCTTCAATTCATTTTTTTTATCATTATACTTTAAAACTTCATCAATTTTAAAATTGTACTTTTCCCAAGACTTTGACCAGGTTGCCCATCCCCAGCAAATCATATACTTAGTAAAATAATAAGTAGATCTAGATTCTAATACTGATTTAATTCCATAATTAGTGCCATTAATGTGCATTACTTTGTCATTTGATTCATACTTGATTAACATAGTATTACAAAATTCAAAAAAACTTGGATTTGGCAAAGTGTCATCTTCCAAAATTACTCCCATTTTTTCAAAACTAAAAAACCAAGATATTGCTTCGCTTACTGCTTTTCCACAACCCAAATTTTGTTCTCTTAATAGTAATTTTACATTACAATTCCAATCCACATTTTCAATAATACTTCTTGCTTCTTTGCAATTAAAAATATCGTCAGGCACTGATGCTCTTGGTCCATCAGCAGCTATGTATAACTTAATTGGTTTGATATTTTTAATCTGTTCAAATACGACTTTTGTGCATTCAGGTCTATTAAAGATTAAAAACAGTATTGGTTGTGGGTACATTATATTTGATAACTATTTAATAATGTTCTTATAAATAAAATTGGGAAACAATCCATATTTTCTTAGCAAATTACCAATTGTTCTATCCTCTGGAATAAATTTTTTCCAAGGGGTTTTTTTCAAATATTTGTAATACAAATTTTTGTATTTATGTTTCGACATGAAATGCCAAGGTTTGAGTTTTGCTACATAGTGAATGATAATTGGTTTCTGTTTATGTTCCGCAGTAAAGTAGTTATAATAATATTCACGGTAGTTGTATGCCACTGGAATTTCAAGCCAATTTTCTTGAAATATTATATTTAATACATCTTGATCCCAACTCGTCAGATTAGTATTTTTTTCTTCGATTATGCGCTTTGCAATATTAAAAATTGGAATTTGCCTCCATTTGGTTAAATTAATTAATAAAACTCCTGCATTAAAGCATAAAGTATTGTTATTGATGCCTAATGACTGGCGTTTTTCAATTGAATAATATTCTTTTGAAGCAGCACAAAAGTAGTTTGATATATCTGTTTCCCACAAATTTGATATAGAACCATTTATAATACAATCGCAGTCAATATATAATAATTTAAAGATATTATTTGGAATTAAGATAGGTATCAGTAATCTGAAATAGGTGGAAAAAGTTACATGACCATTCACATGAAAATTATTGAATAACTGTGAATCAACTTTAATAAATTCATGGGATATTCTAATTTTTTCAAAAATATCTAGAATTGTTTTTTTGTTTTCCTCTGAGATTGAGTCGGTGATACAATATATATGGAAGTCAAAATTAGGATTACTTTGTGATAAGGAGTATATCATCACTCCTGCATGTTGTACGTAATTTTCATCAAAGCAACAGGCAACATGAATTAGTTCTTTTTTGTATTGCTCTCCCAAATTAAATTAATAAGTTGCAAATAAATATAATCATAATTTAATTGAAAGATCAAAATTATATAAAGGTAAAGGACTTCATAGTTTTATTATTAATTATATCGGTTGGGGCAATTTTGAGGGGATATAAAATTCTGGACGAAAGTTTATGGCTTGATGAGCTAATCACAGTTAATGGGGCCGGCAGCCATGTAAAATTAATTGATATATATAATGTTTTACATTTTTGGGATCAATCTCCTCCTTTGTTTGATGTTTTAATACATTTTTATTTTAAAGTTTTTGGAATGAATGATTTTACAGCTCGATTGTTTCCTCTTTTAATTGGTCTGTTCGGGTTGCTTTCGATTTATTTTTCAACTTTAATCATGATTCCCTCTCGAAGTATTGCTTTGATGGCTTCTATTATAGTTTGTTTTAGTACTTATCATATATACTTCTCAAGAGAAGTAAGGCCTTATATTTTAGCATTTGTATTTGCCTCAATTTCTATTTCAACCTTTTATAAATTGCTAACAAGCAATAAAACAGTCTATCACATATTTTATAGTATTTGTACAAGCTTATTACTATATACTAGTTATACAGGGGTTTTTATATATTTTGCTCAAATTGGTTTTTTATTTGTTTGGTCTTTTGCTTTTCATAAACTTGATTTTTTTGATTTTTTTAAAACTAAAATTTTATGGATCGTGCTTGTAATAATTCTTTACTTGCCATGGATTTATCCTTTTATTAGAGTAATGACTATGTGGAACGAAAAAAACGGTATACCTACATTCGATTTTTTCATTCATATGTGGGGGAATTTTTTTGGATTTAATTTTACTATTTCTTTAATTTCAATTGTTGTAATATTCACGATTTGCCTTCATGGTATTTTTATTCTAAAGTCAAAACTTTCGATGTATTTATTTTTTATGCTTTTTATTTCTTTTGGGGGCATGTATGTCAAATCACTTATTGGCAGAAATGTTTTAAGTGGATTTGCTTATAGCTATCAAATGGTACTTTTCCCGATATCAATTTGGTTGGTATTGTCAATTGTAGTTAAATTAAAAAAAGAGTTAAGATATATTATCATCATGAATTATTGTGGCTTTTTATTGTATTTATACTTATTTTTTGGTTCGGGTTTACACAAAAAGGCATCACAAGATTATAGAGGCTTGGTAGTATTTTTAAAATCAATTATTCAAAAAAATGATATTCTTGTGGTAAGAAGAATTTGGGATTACAATTACTATAATTTGCAAAATGAATTTATTCCTAAAGGGCATAACTTAGATTATTATTATTTAAATAATCAACTTAACTCAGATTTAATTAAAAATGAAAAACAGTTAATTTTAGTTCAAGAATATGATGATCCTAAAATTGACAAATTTAAAAATGAATTAATTCAAGAAGGATTCAATGTGAATTTGATAAAACGGCACTCCATTTTTACAATTTACAAATTTAATAATCCAGAATCAGGAATGTAAATTTGCTAACTCTTTTTTCACAAAACCCATGAGCTCCTTGATGTATCCAGCAGAAAAGTCAAACTTGATCCCAGCAGTTTTATATATTTCATGTATACTTTTGGTGTAGCCTAGTTGCAACGCAGCCAGATATTGGTTCAACCCTTTTTGAGGATTTTCTTTATAATTTTTCCATACTGCTATTGCACCAAGTTGAGCCATACCATATTCGATATAATAAAAAGGCACTTCATACAGGTGTAATTGTTTTTGCCAGATGTTTTCTTTGAACTTTTCCAATCCCTTCCAATCTACTTCGCTTGTGGTAAACTCATTATAAATTATTACCCATTGAGCACATCTTTCTTCGGTGGTATGACTTGGGTTTTCATAAATCCAATGTTGAAATTTATCAATTATTGCCACCCAAGGCAGCGTGTCAATTATTTGTTCCAAATGGTCTCTTTTGGCACGATTGAGTTCTTCCTTGTTGTCAAAAAACACGTCCCAATGTTCCATTGATATTAATTCCATACCCATAGAAGCCAATTCGGCTACTTCAGAAGGAAGGTTTTTGTATGAAACGAGTTCCAAATCTTTTGTAAGGATAGAGTGCAAAGCGTGCCCGCCTTCATGTACCATAGTGACAAGGTCACGTACGGAACCTACTGAATTCATGAATATAAATGGAATTCCGTTTTCGTATAAAGGATAATTATAGCCTCCGGGTGCTTTACCTTTTCTTGATTCCAAGTCGAGGTGTTTCATTTTGTCCATTGTAGTAATAACTTCACCTACTTTCGGGTCAATTTTTGAGAAACTTTTAAATGTTTTATCAACCAGTTGTTTGGCCCCATCAAACGGTTTTAATGGCGGATGATTTTGTTTGTCTACACTCAAATCCCAAGGTTTAAGGGCTTCCAAATTAAGTTTTTGTTTTCTGTCTTTAGCAAGTTCGTTGAGTAATGGAACTACCTCGCTTTTAATCGCTTCATGAAAAGTAAAACAATCTTTTGGGGTATAATCAAAACGACAAAGCTCTTTGAACATATAATCTCTGAAGTTGCCAAATCCGGCATTTGCTGCAACTCTGTCGCGTAGCCCAACCAAATCATTAAATAACAAATCAAGGTCCGATTTTGCACTTAACCTTTTGTTTTGGATTTCGAACCATACTTTTTCGCGAATGGTTCTGTCGGTTTTAAAAAGATAAGTTGATGCTTTTTGCAAAGTAATTTCTTCCGAATCCACCTTCACAGTTAATCCACCTACAATTGCACCATACTTCACTTGCAACTGTTGCATTTCTGTTTGCAGGGGGATGTTTTCTTCTCTGAATATTTCAAAATGACTTTTTACTGACTTTACTAAAATTTGGTCGGCATCTGAACTCAAATCGTTGACAAACGGAGATTGCAATAATTTTTCATCCAATTTGTTGGTAAATGGCTGAATATTAGGCTCAATTTCGGTTACAAAGTAATTGTATGCGTTGCTAAGTGTTTCATTGGTTGTATCACAAGTCATTCGGATATATCTCCAACCCATATTTTCTGACACAATGCTTTCAAGTTCGCTTCTGTCAATGAGCCATTTGCGAAGACTTTCAGATGAATGTATCTCTCTGTTTAATAAATTTTCGAACCAAGGTTTTAGGTTTTCCCAATTGCTGATTTCAAAATCAGCGGGGATGAATTTTCGGGTCATTTGATAGGTTTAATTTTATGACAAAGGTAAAAGACTAATGATTAGTAATTATTTCAATTTCGCTTTTAAGAAGAGGAATATGTCTGTTAACGATTCCCCAAATGATTTCATCATCAACGGTATCATAACTATGAATAATGTAATTTCGCAAATCGACTATTTTGCGAGCATGTGTTAATTCAAAATCAGCATTCGTTTTTAATATTCGATTAATTGCTTCCCCGATTATTTCCAATTCTCTTTCAACGGCCCTCTTAACTGTGAGGTTTTTACGATATTCGAAGAAATTTCTTTTTTCACCTAAATGAAAGTTTATGGCTTCGATGGACGATAATACATCGTACAGGTGTTTTCTGATTTGATTATCCATAAATCAGTAGCTTTGTTGCATCTACTTCCTTGATGAAATAGGGGTTTTTTAAAGACTTACCTGAAACTAAATCTACCTTAGTTCCAACAATTTTTTCTAATGCATAATTTAGCTCAAAAAAATTATCGGCATAGTCTAGCAATTCTATTGGTTTAAAAAAAACCAAAAAATCAAAGTCACTATTGGGATTAAATGTCCCTTTTGCATGAGATCCAAACAAGTACAATTTTTCAACTTTGTACCTTGCACATGTTTCACTAATTTTATCAATATCAAAACCATAATTTTGCATATGCAATCAATAAATATTGTAAAAATAACTATTTTATAATTTTTTGTTGCAATTACAGATTCGATTATAATTCCTCAATAACAAGGTTGTGATTGGTATAAATGCAAATATCAGCGGCTATGTGTAGGCTGTCCTCAACAATTTGTCGTGCAGATAATTGTGAAGCATTTTTTTTCAAAGCTAAGGCTGCCGACAATGCATACATTGAACCAGAACCAATGGAAGCAATTTTGTTTTCGGGTTCAATTACATCTCCTGTGCCAGATAATATCAAAATTTCATTTTTATCAGCCGCAATGAGCATGGCTTCGAGTCTGCGTAAATATCTGTCCATTCGCCAATCTTTTGCCAATTCAATGGAAGCACGTTTCAAATTGCCTTGATATGCAGCGAGTTTTTCTTCAAATCGTTCCAATAAAGTAAAAGCATCGGCAGTGGATCCGGCAAAACCGGTTACTATTTTTCCATCACTCAACTTTCTGATTTTGTTTACATTGCTTTTAGCAACAGTATTACCAAGTGTAGCCTGTCCATCGGCACCAATGCAAAGCATCCCGTCATGAATAACAGCAAGAACGGTGGTTGAATGTATTTTTTCCAATGAATATTTGTTAAATTTTTATTGCAATATTCTTAATTATGATACTTATAAAAAGCCCCTCTCCTGCGGGGAGGGGTTGGGGTGGGGTTTATTATTTTTTTATGCCATCATCCTGATTGGATCTTCAAGCAGACCTTTAAGGGTTACCAAAAACTGAGAACCCACTGCACCATCCACTACTCTGTGGTCGCAGGATAAAGTCACTTTCATGATATTGCCAACAACAAATCCTCCATCTTTAACTACAGGAACTTGTTTAATGGCTCCTACGCTTAAAATACAAGCATCAGGTTGATTTATAATTGACGTGAATTCCTCTATTCCAAACATGCCTAAATTGGAAATGGTAAAGGTATTTCCTGCCCAATCGTTAGGTTGTAGTTTTCCCGCTTTGGCTTTGCCACCAAGTTCTTTAACTTCAGCTGATATTTGTGTCAGTGATTTATTGTCTGCAAAACGAACTACTGGTACAAGTAATCCTTCTTCAACGGCCACAGCCACTCCAATATGAATGTGGTGATTGTATCTGATTTTGTCACCAAGCCACGAACCATTTACCTTTGGATTTTTACGAATGGCATGTGCTACTGCTTTAATTACCATGTCGTTAAATGATATTTTGGCTTCTGCCCATTCGTTCAAACTTTTGCGAGCTTCAACGGCTTTATTCATATTTATTTCCATCGTAAGGCTGAAGTGTGGCGCTGTAAATAAGCTTTCACCCAATCGTTTAGCAATAACTTTGCGCATAGAGCTTACAGGCACTTCTTCAAAACTTTCCAAGCCTACAGTTGCAGTAGCGTTTGATTTAACACTTAAATCAGCAGACTTAGCAGCACCAGGAACAAAACTTTCAATGTCTTTTTTTACAATTCGTCCGCCATCGGCCGATCCTTTAACCAATCTGATATCTATTCCTTTGTCTGCAGCCAATTTTTTGGCGAGAGGCGATGCTAATACTCTATCCCCTTCATTTGCAGCCGAATGGCTTTGTACCACAGGAGCACTACTTGGTGTTGGAGATGTTGGGGCTGCTTCTACTTTTACAGTTGCCACGGGTTCATTTAACAATGCTTTATAATCGGCATAGGGTTCGCCTACTATGGCTAATATACCATCCACTATTACAGCTTTACCTTCTTCAACGCCAATGTATAACAAGGTTCCTGATTCGTATGATTCAAGTTCCATGGTGGCTTTGTCGGTAGTAACATCGGCAAGTAATTCACCCGATTTGACTTTATCTCCTACTTTTTTATGCCATTTTTCAATAGTACCCTCTGTCATGGTATCGCTCATTTTAGGCATACGAATGATATTGGCTTTAATATTTGATGTGTCCGCTTTGGCAGGTGCAACAACAGTCTCAGCCTTAGGAGCCACTGTTTCAGCGGATTTTTGTGTGCTTCCGTTCAATCCGGAAAGCAAATCTGCAATACTTTCACCTGGTTTGCCTACAATTGCAATTACACCATCTACAAGCACAGCCTCTTTTTCTTTTGCTCCTAAGTATAATATGGTTCCCGTTTCGTACGATTCAACTTCCATTGTGGCTTTGTCAGAATCCACATCTGCCAATAATTCACCTGATTTTACAGAATCACCAACTTTTTTATGCCATTTTGCAATGATACCTTCTGTCATGGTATCGCTTAATTTGGGCATTCGGAGTATCTCGGCCATTGTATTTCTTTGTAATAGATTTTAATTTGTGATATTAACAAAGGCAAATTAAGATTAATTTCAATTATATTTCAAGCCTAATAACTGATTATTTAAATATTTGCATTTCAGGTCTAATATTAATCATTCAATAACTGTTCAAATGAATTTTAAAATTGGCTTCTTTGTTAGCATATTTTTAGGCATAAATTTTATTCTTTTTGCGCAAAATACCTTCCCTACATATGGTACACATGACAAGCGCGCTGAGATACATGCTTTTATCAACGCAAATATTTTCACCGATTACCAAACATTAATTATTAATGGAACACTGTTAATCGAAAAAAATAAAATCATTGCTGTCGGTAACAATATTTCCATACCAAAAAATGCCATAGTTCATAACCTCAAAAAGAAGTATATTTTCCCTTCGTTTATTGAATTGCATTCGAATTATGGTATTGAAGCTAATGCCAGGAATGATTTTGCTCCCGGAAAATATACAACCGAAAAGCAAGGTGCTTACGACTGGAATGAGGCAATAAAATCATATCAACTTGCGGCTCAATTATACAAAAACAACCCTTCAGATGCTGATGCGTTAAGAAAAGCAGGATTTGGAGTGGTGCTTACCCATCAAACTGATGGGATAGTAAGAGGAACTTCGGCTTTAGTTGCACTTTCAGATAAAAAGGAAAATGAGAATTTGTTAGTTGAAAAAGTGGGCAGTCACTTTTCGTTCAACAGAGGCACTTCTACTCAGGAATATCCACGTTCATTGATGGGATGTATTGCATTGCTCCGTCAAACACTTTATGATGCACAATGGTATGCCCAATCAGGCAATAAAAAAGAAAAAAATATTGCTTTAGCCGAAATAAATGCACAAAATAATTTGCCTAAATTTTTTGATGCTGACAATTTTGATAATTTGTTGAGAGCCAATAAGGTAGCAGAAGAATTTGGATATAAGTTTGTTTACAAAGGTTCAGGAAGTGAATATCAGCAATTGGACTTGATTAAAAATATTAAAGGTTCGTTTGTAATTCCAGTAGCGTACCCTCTTCCATATGATGTAGAAGATCCTTTGGATGCTGAGATTGTTAGTTATAAAATGCTTAAAGAATGGGAAATGGCTCCTTTCAATTTGGCCCATTTGAATCAAGCAGGGATATCTTTTGCGGTTACAAGTCATGGATTAAAAGAAAAAACAATGCTTATTCCGGCCATGCAAAAAGCAATTCAATTGGGATTGCCTTATCGCGATGCTTTGAAAGCTTTGACTTTCACCCCGGCATTACTAACCAAACAAGAGCAGATAATTGGTTCTTTGAAACCTAGTATGTATGCCAACTTTATTATAGCATCTGATAGTCTATTTAAAGAAGGCACAATTATTCACGAAAATTGGGTGTTGGGTGACCAATATGTACTTAAACCAATTATCTCTAACGATATCAGAGGAATTTATTCATTTACTTCAAATATTTCTTCAGTCTCAGGAATAGATACTGTTACTTTATCAATCACTGGTAAGTCAGAATCGCCTGAATTAGAAATAATTAAAGACACAATTAAGGTTAAAGGAACAATTCAATTTCAAGAAAGCATGTCACTTTTTTCATTCGAATGGAAAAAAAACAAATACAAACTTACAGCCTGGAAAAATGGGGCCAACCTGGAAGGAATAGGTGAAGTAAACAATACCACTCGTTTTAACTGGAAAGCTAATTTGGACTTAAACTTCAATGAACCGACATTATCCGATTCCATAAAAAAAGTAAATGCAAAAAACAAATTCAAGGAAGATTCAACAGCCAAATCATTTGGCAAACTCAAATATCCTATCAATCCAAATGGTTATTTGATTAAACCAAAAGCCCAAAAAGTTTTATTCAAAAATGCAACTATTTGGACCTCAGAAAAAGATGGAATTCTGAAAAATTCGGATTTGCTAATTGAAGGAGGAAAAATAATTGCCATAGGTAAACTGGGGGATGTAGTTGCCGATACCACTATTGATGCTACCGGATTGCACATTACCCCCGGTTTTATTGATGAACATTCACATATAGCCATTGCAGGAGGGGTAAACGAATGCACCCATTCTATCACAGCCGAAGTTCGAATTGGGGATATTATCAACCCTACTGATATTAATATTTTCAGAAACCTTGCTGGTGGCGTCACCGCTGCACAGCTCCTTCATGGTTCGTGTAATGCCATTGGCGGACAATCCGCTTTGATAAAACTTCGTTGGGGCCAATCGGCAGAAGAAATGAAAATCAAAAATGCAGATGGATTTATCAAATTCGCACTTGGAGAAAATGTAAAACAATCCAATTGGGGCGATAATTACACATCCCGTTTCCCGCAAACCCGTATGGGAGTGGAGCAAATATATACTGATGCTTTCAATAGGGCATTAGATTATGAAAAAGAATGGAAAACCTTTAATTCGTCCTCTTCCAAAGACAAAGTAGCACCTCGAAAAGATCTCCAACTAGAGGCGATTTTGGAAATACTCAATAAAAAAAGATTTATCACTTGTCATTCGTATGTGCAGTCGGAAATTTTGATGTTAATGGATGTATGCGAAAAATACAATTTCAAAGTAAATACTTTCACACATATTTTGGAGGGATATAAAGTTGCAGCTCGTATGAAGCAACATGGTGCCGGGGCGTCTACTTTTGCCGATTGGTGGGCGTACAAAATGGAAGTGAAAGACGCAATCCCATATAATGCTGCTTTAATGTATGAAGCTGGAGTTGTAACAGCCATTAATTCAGATGATGCAGAAATGGCTCGCAGACTCAACCATGAAGCTGCTAAAGCCATCAAATATGGCAAAGTGCCTGAAGAAGAAGCGCTTAAAATGATAACTATAAACCCTGCTAAGCTACTGCACCTCGACAAACAAACAGGAAGCATTAAAGTAGGTAAAGATGCCGATATTGTACTCTGGACTACTTATCCGCTGAGCATTGAAGCAAAAGTAATGCAAACATATGTGGATGGTATTAACTATTACGATTACAACCGATTAGCCACCGAAAAGAAAAATATGGATGCCGAAAAAATTAGAATCAAAAACCGGATGTTGGAAGCCAAAAAGAAAGGTTCGCCTACCCTAATGCCACAAGCTGGCATTCAAAAATTATGGCATTGTGAGGATGCGGGGGTTGAATAAATAAATTTCAAATCTCAATTATGAACCATTTTAAGTTTATTTTTGTCCATAGTTATTAATGAGTGCTTTATCCAAAACCAATAAATATTTATTCCGATACAAATACCATTTGTTGTTCGGAGCACTTTTTGTTTGTATTGCCAATATTTTTCAAATAGTTCCTGCGCAAGTTGTTCGGACTACTTTTGACTTGGTAGCCGAAACCATCAAATTGCATGGCATGTACAATGGAACTGCCAACAAATCAGGTATTTACGATATGTTTATCAATAGCTTGGTGATATATGGATTAGTGATTGTGGGAATGGCACTTTTGCGTGGATTTTTTATGTTTTTGATGCGTCAAACCATCATTGTTATGTCACGTCACATTGAATACGACCAAAAAAATGATATTTATGAGCACTATCAAAGCCTTCCGGTAAGTTTTTATCGCAAAAATAATACAGGTGACCTCATGGCTCGCATTTCTGAAGATGTAAGTAAAGTTCGTATGTACTTTGGCCCAGCCATAATGTATGGTATGAACCTGATTTCTACTGTTATTTTGGTGGTTCCAATTATGTTTTCAATCAATGCCAAACTTACGCTTTGGGCTTTGATTCCCCTTCCAATACTCTCAATTACAATATACTACGTAAACAATCTTATTGAAAAAAAATCACTTGAAATTCAAAGGAGCCTATCGGCACTTTCAACATTTGTTCAGGAGGCGTTTTCCGGAATAAGAGTTATTAAGGCATTTGCAAGAGAAAATGATTCATTAAGAAACTATGAAATAAAAACGGAAACCTATAAATCAAAGTCATTGGAACTTGCACAGGTGAACTCTGTTTTCGCACCTGCCATGATGGCCATGGTGGGAATGAGTGTATTAATAATTATATATGTAGGTGGCAATGAAGTAATTGCAGGCAACATTACTGCGGGCAATATAGCAGAGTTTATAATGTACGTTACCATGCTTACGTGGCCATTTACGGCTTTGGGATGGGTGTCAAGCATCATACAAAGGGCCGAAGCATCGCAACAACGTATAAATGAATTTTTGGATGTTAAAACGGATATAGTATCCGAACGCAACCTTATCAATGAAATAACAGGAACTATTAAATTCGAAAATGTAACTTTAGTATATCCTGAATCGGGAATTAAGGCTTTGGATAATGTGACATTTGAAGTAGAACAAGGGCAATCATTGGCGATTTTAGGGACTACCGGTTCAGGGAAATCAACGATTGCTAACTTGATGTGTCGACTGATGGATGTTACGGATGGTCAAATATTAATTGACGGTGTTAATATTAAAGACTTTGAAATTTTTCATCTTAGAAATCAGATTGGGTATGTTCCTCAGGATGTTTTCTTATTTTCAGATACCATTGAGAACAACATTGCTTTTGGTTCATTGAAAATTAGTGAAGAAAAAATAATTCAATCAGCAAAAGATGCCGATTTGTATGATAACATAAGTTCCTTTAAAGATGGGCTTCAAACACGCGTAGGTGAAAGAGGTATTACCCTTTCAGGAGGTCAAAAACAAAGACTATCTATTGCAAGGGCGTTGGCAAGAGACCCTAAATTGTTGATTTTAGACGATTGCTTATCGGCTGTTGATACACATACGGAAAACAACATTTTGAACAGTTTGGAAGCTTTAATGATTGGGAAAACCAGCATCATTATTTCACACAGGGTGTCCTCAGCCAAACTTGCTAATTATATTATTATGCTTGATGAAGGCAAGGTAATTGAAAGGGGTACTCACCATGAACTATATAATTCAAAAAGTAAATACCGCGAGCTTTTTGACAAACAAATGCAGGCAGAAGAGGTAGATAGTTAAATAATCTTATTTTTAATCGCATACACTACAATATTTGTTCTGTTTTTTAATTGCAGTTTTTCTAAAATATTGTGAACATGCTGCTCGACTGTACGTCTAGAAATTGAAAGCGAAGTTGCAATTTCTTCATTGGATTTTTGCTTAGCCACTTCTTTTAGAACGAGCAACTCTCTATCTGTAAGCCTGTCTTTATCAATTGTTTTGCTAACCGGCAAATTTTGATTTTGACCAAGTAATTTTAAAGCAATATCTAATGAGTAATAAGGTTTGCCAGAAAGTACCGTTTCAATACATTTTATCAGTTCAAATGGCGTGATATTTTTCATAATAAATCCCTTTGCCCCTGACGAAATCATATCATTTACATTAATGAGTTCATCGGAGTTTGAAAGTGCAAGAAAATTTAAATTTGGTTTCTCTGATAACATCATTTTAACAGCTTCAGCACCGTTTATTTTTGGCAAGTGATAATCAATTATTATCAAATCAATTTCATTTTTCTTCGAAATTAATATAGCTTCCTCTCCTGTTTCAGCTTCCAGAATTTTTAATTTTTTATTAACAATTTGCGATTGAATCATCATTTTCAACCCATCTCTCACCATCATATGATCATCTACAATCAGTATACTCTTAATATTTTGGAAATTCATGTTTCTATTAAAAGGGAATAATTATGAAATAAGTAGTTCCAACATTTTTTTTGCTGTCCATTTTTATTTTTCCTCCAAACGATTTCACTCTGGACTCAATATTCTTTAGCCCCATACCTCTGAAAGGGAAGTCATGGATATCAAAACCAATACCGTTATCATTCAAATAAATTTGCAATTCGTTATCATTTGCTTTTAATTCTATTTGAATTATTGAAGCTTTACCATGTTTGATAGAATTGTTAATAAACTCTTGTATAATTCGATATATTGCAATTTCGATAGATTTATCGATATATGGAAATGGTGTAATAGGTTTAAAAATAATTTCTAATTGATCCTTTACTCTGAATTTTAAAGCCAACTCTGATATGGCATCATTCAAATTTGAAGTTTGTAAGGTATTTGGCATGATATTGAAGCAAATATCTCTTAGCTCTTGAATAGCGCCCAATAATGCCTCATTTGACTTTTGAATTAGTTCAGCATTAACTTGTTTGTTTTCAGATATTTGTAAAGTTCCTAAATAGAACTTAATTGCTGAAAGTTGTTGTCCTAAACTGTCATGCAAATCTTTTGCCACTCGTGTTCTTTCTATTTCTTGTGTGTTAACAATTGTCCGAATAATCAAATTTTCAGCCTCTTTTTGTTTAGAAATATCTTTGGCTACCAATAGTAAGCCAATATTTTCATTTTTAATGTTTTTTAATTGACCAATGGTGCAAAGAGTAGGAATTCTTTTCCCTTCCTTTGATAAAAATTCTGCCTCCGTTTCCTTCAATTTTTCAATGTAGTCAATAAAAGAAATAATGTTATAACTGAACTCATTGGAATCTTCCGTTATAAATATTTCTACTTTGTTGATTATTTCTTCCTTTGAATAATATTGCAATAATTCAAAAGCTTTTTGATTGACAATATCCACACTTCTGGAATTTGACAGAACAAATACCATATCAGTTACAGAATTAAAAATATCATTAAAGTAATTTTTTGAAATAGTTGTTGCTTTTAGCTCTTCCCCAAGCATATTTATGCCCAGAATTATTGAATCTATTTCATCAAGTGCATCAGAAACTGCAACTGAATAATCAAAATTACCAAGCGAGTAATTAGTTAATAAATCATTTATTTTATCAAACCTTTCTTTCATACTTGGTGATAAACTACTGTATATGAAAAATTAAACTATTATTATTTAAAGCCCTCAAGCCATTGTAAGGCTTCATTTTCCTCAGTGAAAACTCTCACTGGGATTTTTAAACTTATGAAATTAACTTTAATAAAAAAATTTGCAAGAAGCTTATTAAAAACCGAGCTCACAATTAGAGCAGAAGCCTTTAGTTGTTTAATTCCTTCTTCAGAAGAAAGATAGTCCCTTGCTTCCTTATCCATTCCTTTTAATCCTTCATCTTTGCCTAAGGATGGGAGGTTATTTGACCCCATAAATATTAATCGTTGATTTACTATTTCTTTAGCTATTTGCAAAGTGATATATGCATTTTTTTTAAAAGTTACATGCAATATTCCGTCTATAAGTTCAAGTCGAACATAGTCGTTTTCTAACTTCGACATAAGTAAAGATTAATTATTTTCAATTGGAAACAGTTATTACGTACTATTCCTAAAAATAGCCAAAGAATCTTTTAAATATCTTTCAAATAATTAAAAATTAATCTCATTTTAATTTCGTCATATACGTAACAGCACGTAGGTATAAACCTGTATTCTTATTTTTAATATCAGGTATTAGCACTCATGTTTTGCTCTTTTAAGTTTCAGAATTTTGAACAAAAACATCATGAGCAAATCCAATTCAATTTACGATACAATATTCCAAATTACTACTGATGCAGTATCAAAAGGAATTGCACATTTGAATACCCAAGATGAGCAATTGACCTCAAATTTTATTCATATTGAAGATAACAAACTAATCAATTTTAGTTCATGCAGTTATTTGGGTTTAGAGTTTGAAGAAGATTTAAAAAATGGGGCTATAAATGCAATATTGAATTATGGAACTCAGTTTTCGGCTTCAAGAGCATATGTGTCACCAAAATATTATTTGGAGCTAGAAGAAAAATTTGGGCAAATTTTTGAAGCACATTCCATAGTTGCACCTACAACCACATTAGGTCATATAGCCGCTATCCCCGTATTGGTAGGTGATAATGATGCTATTATTCTTGATCATCAAGTACATAATTCAGTCCAAACAGCTGCAAATCTGGTACGCCATAGAGGTGTTCATGTAGAAATAATCCGACATAATAATATGCAAATGCTTGAAGATCGTATCAAAGTTCTACGCCAGAAACATCATAAAATATGGTATATGGCAGATGGAATTTACTCAATGTTTGGTGACACTGCTCCTGTAGAAAATATCAATTATTTAATGAATAAATATCCGGAACTTTACTTCTATGTAGATGACGCTCATGGTATGAGCTGTTTTGGTAAGCATGGAAGGGGGTTTGTATTAAACGAAACCCCCATCCATGAAAAACTAATATTTACTACATCACTAGCAAAAGCATTTGCAACGGGTGGGGCTGTTTTGTCGTTTTCTGATAAAAAAATGGCACATAGGGTTCGATCATGCGGAGGTTCATTTATCACCTCCGGACCTATGCAACCTGCGGCACTTGGTGCTGCTGTAGCATCTGCGAATTTTCATTTATCTGAACGAATTACTGTATTTCAAGAGACGCTTCATGAAAATATTAAATATTGTAACCTGCTTATTAAAAAGGCCGGATTGCCAATAGTTGCTGAGTCCAATTCTCCGGTATTTTTTATTGCAGTTAGTTTGCCAAAAATTGGATACGATATGGTAAACCGCATGATGAAAGAGGGATATTATATGAACATTGGTATATTTCCTGCAGTTCCTATTAAAAACACCGGAATCAGGTTCACAATTACCCGCTTACACACATTTGAACAAATTGAAAATATGATAGGGGCTTTGGCTTACCATTTGCCTTTGGCAATTGAAGAAGCTGAATTTTCATTGGGCAAAATATATCAGGCGTTTAAGATGCCTACTCCTGAAGAGAAACAAATTGAAAACCAAGTAAATAGTTTGGTAGCAAGCTCATTGCTTAAAACAGAGCACTATAAGAGCATTGATTTCATTGATGAATCAAGATGGAATAATTTATTAGGTGATAGAGGAACTTTTACTAAAGCCGGATTGCAATTATTGGAAAAATCATTTATTCAAAATGAAAGACCTGAAGACAATTGGGAATTTGATTATTTAATAATTTCAGATCACAAAGGTATACCGGTTTTAGCTACATTTTTCACCACTGCATTATGTAAAGATGATATGCTTGCAGCAAGTGCTATATCTAAGCAAATCGAACATACTCGTTTAGCCGATCCTTATTACCTCACTTCCAAAACGGTGATGATGGGTTCTTTGCTAACTGAAGGTGAACATTTGTATTTGGACCAAACAAATCAATTCTGGAAAGAAGCTGTTAAAATATTTTTTGATAAGATTAATGAATTACAAACTCTTTACAAAGCTACCATGGTTTCGTTACGAGATTTCATTAATCCAAATACTGAATTGGAAGCATTATTGGTTGATTATGGCTATTTCAAAGTAAATATGTTAGACACAAATAGTTTAAATATTGACAAATGGCAAACGGAAAGTGAGTTCTTTGAAACATTATCACCAAGATCCAAACAACATCACAAAGATGATATTCTTCGTCACATCGATAAATTTGAAACGAAAGTACTTACAAATCTGGATGCTAAAAACATTGAAAAATTATATCATTTGTATTTAAACGTAAAAGGTAAAAGTTTAGCAATCAACACTTTCACTTTGCCTTATAAAGTATTTGAAAACATAGCCACCGATTCAAATTGGGAGATTCTATGCTTGTTTTTAAAAAATTCAGACAAAGCCAAAGATCAACCAATTGCCGTGTTCTTTTCCTTCAAAGGCAATAACAATTATAACCCTTTGATTATTGGAATTGATTACGATTATCAAAACGATTTCAAATGTTATCGTCAGGTTCAATATCAAATGATATTAAGAGCCAAATATCTCAGTAAAAAAACAATAAAAATGGGTTTCGGGGCTGCAACCGAAAAAAGAAAGTTTGGAGCTATAGCAACTCCAACATATGCTTATATGCAAGCTAAAGACAACTTTAATTTGAGCGTAATAGCTTCAATGAATGTATTAGAAACTACCGTTTAGAATTTCAATTTATAATCCAATCACTTAATTCAAATTAACTATGAACTTAAAGTTAACTCAGGGAGAGTATTGCCAATTCAATCTCAATTCAAAACTTAACCTCCTCAAAACCAAGGGGGTACTTATTTTAAAAAAAAATTCAATTCTGAATTAGAACATCAATTGTATGCCATATATGACTTTTATGTGCAGGTCATATATGCAGGACATGACAACAAATTAGTAAAAATCGAACCTATTTTAAATAACAATTGGCTCGAATATTATAGTGAAAGTGTAAATATTAATTCATTATTAAATTAAAATAATTATGTATATGAAAAATAGAATTTTAATAGTAGAAGATGATGATGTGAATGCATTTATTTTATCTCAAAATCTAGAAAAAATGGGCTTTTCAAATATTTATCAAGCCAATAGTCATTCATCGGCAATTAAATCAATAGCAAAATTTAATCCTGAATTATTATTGATGGATATTAATCTGATTGATGAGATAACAGGTATTGATATTGTAAAGGAAGTACATTTGCATTCACGAATACCTGTAATATTTATTAGTGGTACTTGTAATCAAGAAGAAATAATTGAAGCCAAATCACTTCCAAATTGCCTATTTATGGAAAAACCTGTTGATTTTGGATTGCTAAGAAACAAAATATTTGAAATACTGAAATATCCTGTAATTATCGAACACCATCACAACAAAACCAATATGTACAAGAAACCTTTTTTCGCAGTTTAAACAAATGAAATGTTGTAGGGAATGATATATAATTGATTTAAGTTACTCGAGCACAATACATCTGTTTTCAAGTATATCATTCTCAACTTTTTTATATTTTTCTTCTTTTATAGTTCCATTCGGATACTGAACTTTTACCAAATCATTTCTGCCATAAACTTTTTGGGATTTTATGGGCGCTTGTTTTTCCAATTGTGGCCTTTCTTGTTGAACATTATTGCCACTTAAAATAGATCCTACTTCTTCTTTGGTTTCTCTTACTTTGGTCTCAACTCTTCGCTGACGTACTTCCGACACCTGTCGGGCTTCTTCGTTATGAATTTCAGCTTTAAATAAGAATGAAATAGTATCTTGATTTAGTTTGTTAATTAATCGATTAAATAATTCATAAGCTTCTCCTTTATATATCAAAAGAGGGTCTTTCTGTTCATATACTGCATTTTGTACCGATTGTTTTAGGTCATCCATTTCCCTCAAATGTTCTTTCCATTCCTGATCAATGAATGATAATACTGTGAATTTCTCAATGGTACGAGGCAATTCCAATCCTTTAGTTTCATAGGCTTTCTTTAGTGGCACTATCACCTGAATCGATCTTTTGTTGTCAGTAATAGGAACTACTACATTTTCAATTTGACTTCCTGCGGTTATAAACAGTCGATTAAAAACAGATAGTGATTGTTCTGCAATTTTTGAGGTATTATTTAGGTATACCTTTTCTGTTTCGACATATACTTTTTTAATGATTTCATCTTCCTTCAAATTAGCAAAATCTGTTTCATCGATTGCTGGAATAAACCCAAAGGAACCAATCATATTATATTTGAAATTCTCAAAGTTTTTGTTGGTTTTTGCCAAATTGACAATTACGCTCACTTGATCAAAAATCATGTCAGCGATATCCAATTGAAGTCTGTCTCCAAACAGCGCATTTCTACGTTTGGTATAAATGGCTTTGCGCTGCATGTTCATCACATCGTCATACTCAAGCAATCGCTTACGAATGCCAAAGTTATTTTCCTCTACTTTTTTCTGAGCCCTTTCAATGGAGCCTGTAATCATACTATGCTGAATTACTTCGCCTTCTTCAAGTCCCATTCTATCCATTAGTTTGGCAATCCTATCCGAACCGAATAGTCGCATCAAATTATCTTCCAAGGACACATAAAACTGTGTTGAACCCGGATCGCCCTGACGACCGGAGCGACCTCTCAACTGTCTGTCGACACGTCTAGACTCATGCCTTTCGGTACCAATAATGGCTAATCCACCAGCGGCTTTTGATTCCGGAGTAAGTTTAATATCGGTACCTCTACCTGCCATATTGGTGGCAATAGTAACAGCACCCGGTCTTCCTGCCTCTGCTACAATTTCAGCCTCACGCGAATGTTGTTTGGCATTCAATACATTATGTTTGATTTTGCGCATGGTGAGCATACGGCTCAATAGTTCTGAAATTTCTACTGAAGTGGTACCCACTAGCACAGGTCTGCCATTTTTGTTGAGGTCTTCAATTTCTTCAATAACTGCATTGAATTTTTCGCGCATGGTTTTGAAGACTTTATCTTCCATATCCTTTCTGATTGCCTTCACATGAGTAGGAATGGTTACTACATCCAGCTTGTATATTTCCCAAAACTCACCGGCTTCGGTAATTGCAGTCCCCGTCATGCCGGCAAGTTTGTGATACATTCTGAAATAATTTTGTAGAGTAATGGTCGCGTAGGTTTGTGTGGCATCTTCTACTTTTACATTCTCCTTTGCCTCAATAGCCTGATGCAAACCATCCGAATATCTACGACCTTCCATAATCCTACCCGTATTTTCATCCACAATTTTGACTTTGCCGTCAATAGTTACATATTCAACATCTTTTTCAAATAATGAATAGGCTTTAAGTAGCTGACTAACTGTGTGAATCCTTTCCGATTTTTCAGAATATTCCTTAATTAGTTTTTCGGTTTTTTCTAATTTAATTTCGTCAGAAATAGTAGGGTCTTTCTCAATTTTATGCATTTCCACTCCAATATCCGGAAGGATAAAAAACATTTTGTCTTCGCCCGAATCGGTAATTAACTCAATCCCCTTATCGGTTAAGTCTACGGAATGATTTTTTTCATCAATCGTAAAATAGAGTATTTCATCGGCTACAGGCATTTCCTTCATGTTGTCCTGCAGGTAAAAATTCTCTGTTTTTTGAAGAATGGCTTTGTTACCCTGCTCACTCAAAAACTTAATCAATGGTTTATATTTCGGGAATGCTCTGTTGGCTCTGAACAATGCTAATCCACCACTTTTTTCATCAGTATCACCTGCTTCAATTTTTTTGCGAGCCTCTGTTAATAAGTCTTGAACCAGTTTTTTTTGAGCCTCTACCAATTTGTGAACGCGAGGTTTGAGTTCATAAAACTGCTGTTCGTCACCTCTCGGCACCGGACCTGATATAATTAATGGTGTACGAGCATCATCAATCAGCACCGAATCTACCTCATCCACCATGGCAAAATGGTGTTTGCGTTGCACCATTTCATCAGGGCTACGCACCATATTATCTCTCAAATAGTCAAACCCGAATTCATTATTGGTCCCGTATGTAATGTCGGCCATGTAGGCTTTTTTGCGTTCCTCCGAATGAGGTTCGTATTTGTCAATACAATCCACAATGAGTCCGTGAAATTCGAATAAAGGAGCATTCCATTCACTATCACGTTTGGCGAGGTAATCATTCACCGTCACTATGTGTACACCTTTGCCCGCAAGTGCATTGAGATAAGCTGGTAAGGTTGAAACCAAAGTTTTCCCTTCACCGGTGGCCATTTCTGATATTTTACCCTGATGCAATACCGTACCTCCCAGAAGCTGCACATCATAGTGAATCATATTCCATGTGAGTTCATGACCGGCCACATCCCATTTGTTGAGCCAGGTGGTAGTATTGCCGTTTACTTGTACGTTACGTTTTTTGGCAGCTATTGCTATATCGTGTTCGGTAGTAGTTACAACCAATTTGCCATTTTCGGCATATCTTCGGGCGGTTTCTTTCACAACTGCAAATGCATCGGGAAGAATTTCCAGCAATACTTCTTCCAGTTTTTTGTTTCGCTCCTTTTCAAGTTCGTCTAGCTGATTGAAATAGGTTTCTTTCTCCAACAAATCAGTAGTGTTTTCATCATCAATTTTGGCCTGTAGTTCAGCTGCCTCAGTGTCGATATCCAAAAGATATTCTTTGATAGTATTTTTGAATTCAGCAGTTTTGGCCCTGAGTGCTTCATCCGAAATATCTTTGAGCGATTCATATATTTCTAAAGTGGCATCGGCATAAGGTTGCAATGCTTTTACATCACGATCGGCTTTGGTTCCGAATATTTTTGCAAGAAAGGAAAACATAGTTAGGCTTTGGTAATATTATAATTGGGTGTTCAAAAGTTTATATCGGGCAAATTTAATTAAATGAATAAGAAACAAAGCCGATTCGTCAGGAATTTCAAAAATAATGCCAGAATATGTTTTATGACAGATATTCAATTGTATTTCAAGTATTACCGGTGCAATACTACTTTTTATTTAAAATGGCAGAAGAAATAACATGTACCACAAAAACAACGAATCTTGCTGTTCGAGATGTTCCGTAGGGCATTTCGAACGCTAGATAGATAAAGATATTTATCTTTTTACAACTCTGATAATTCCAATAGACTTTTGCTTGTCCCATAAAATGCACCACAGCTGCTATATTTATATTCTTCTTCCTTAATTACAATCCCTGCTTTTACTGGGTTCATATGTATATAGTCAATTTTAGATTGCATAAATTCTTTAGTTAATACCTCCTCACCGTGATATCCTGATTCCCAAAACCATATTTTATCCTCTTTCCGTAATAACCAAAGCAACCAACTCCTTCTACTTTCTTTCTCGTTAAGCTCAATGGCTTGGTAAATTTTTGAAGAAGTAAATTTCTTAAAGTCCCGAATAATATCACTCAAATTTCCTTTTTCACTGCTGATTAACAAGTGTATGTGATTACTCATGATCACAAAAGCATAAACTTTTAATCCTTTTTCCTTTTGACAAAATCGTAAACTATCAAGCAATATTTCAATATAACTTTCTCTTGTGAATACATCTACCCACTGGTGCACAGTACAAGTTATAAAATATATAGCACTTTGATCTTTTATTCGATATTCGAAAGCCATGTACAAATTTAGCTTACTATATTCAGATTATAAATCTGCTTTTATCTAAAGTTCGAGATGCCCTGCGGAACATCTCGAACAGCAGGGTATTTATCTTTTTACAACTCCTACATATTGCAATAGACTTTTGCATGCCAAAGCAATCTCTTTTGTACTATCACACCAATCACAATTAGAACTTATTGATTAATAATTTTAATTTTTCAATTGAAAAATCACCGAAGCCCAATTGTCCCTCTCAATGGTATTCACCACTTGCAATCCTCCAAAAGTGCTCGTGAGGTCCTTCACATCTTCTGTATAAAAGCCACTGATAATCAAGTAACCATCCGCTTGCAACGATTCCATATAGCTGGCGCTTTCGGAGGTAAGGATGTTTTTGGTGATGTTGGCAAGTATCACATCGTATTTTTTGCCTTCAGGCACACATTCGTTAATAGTGCCTTGTGATACGGTTATGTTGGTACAGTTATTTTTGGATGTATTTTCAATGGAATTCTCCACCGCCCAGTCATCGGTGTCAAATGCCAATATTTCCGAAGCACCGAGTTTGGAAGCCACTATAGCCAATATGCCACTGCCCGTACCGGCATCCATTACGGTTTTATTTTTTAAGTCCAAGGCAAATAATTGCTGCACCATCATGTAGGTAGTAGCATGGTGCCCCGTGCCAAACGACATTTTGGGGTCTATAACAATTTCTAATGGTATTTCTGGACGTGGTTTGTGAAATGCTGCCCTGATGTAGCACTTATCATCTATAATAATGGGTTCGAAATTTTTCTCCCATTCTTCGTTCCAGTTTTTGTTTTCCAGAGTTAATATTTCATAGGTGATATTTGCCGCCTTATACTTTTCAATCAGCTCAGCAAGCCTCAATTCACTATATAAATGCGCAAAGATATAGCCCGAAAAACCTTGTTCGGTTTCCCAGAAAGAATCAAAATCGAGTTCTGAAAGTTCGGCAATTACAATTTCTTGAAACTCAGGTAAAAGTTGGAACTGAATTTCAAGAAATTGATTTTGGGGCATTAATTATTTCGAAAGTTGTTTGGTTACTTCTTCAATAAAAAGGATAGGGAAGTATAAGTCGTCAAAGTAGCCTTTTATTTTGTCAAAACTTTGCATGCTTTGGAACAAAGTAGGTTCAAATAAATCTTCATCGTGATAGATTCCTATGTATATTCGATTGTCAGCAAAAGATATCATAAAGTCATTATGGATTCTTTCTTGTAACAATAACATGGCATCCACCACTTCTGGAGTTAATATTTTATCAACATTTTCAGGATTTTTTACTGCTTTGGTTTTGAATACTTTATTGAATTTATCATTAACTACCAATTGTTGTGGTTGACCCGGAAAGTACAACGAGTTTGTTTTTACTATTAATTCGCTGCTGAAGTTTCTTTTAAATTCACCAATAAAGAATATTCCTCTAAACTGATATTTGTTGTTAAATTCTTTTTTGTCGGCATCGCTTTTGAATTCAACCAACAATTCTGAAAACTCTACTCTTACATCATTGATTACTCCCGAAACATGATCATCACCGTAAATAATGGTATTGGTATTGTCAAAAAATTTAGAATTGTCATATTCTACATCATCAACCTTCTGTACATTGTCATACTCCAAAGTTGGATTGATGTACTTAATGATTTTACCAATAATTTTACGTTTGAAGTTTTTGTAAAATAGGGTGTCGCCAAACAGTCTGTTAATATAAATAGGAGAACCAATTAATAAAACTATGGCTGGAACCAAATAAAGCTCTTCGTATGTTTCTAACCAAAGTACTGCTAAAGTTGGAATGAAAATAATTGGTAAAACAATAGACAATACTATTTTTAGTACAATTGATTTTCTTTCTTTTTCAGTAAAAACTAATGAATGTACTAAATCGGATTTGTAGAAATGTTTGAATTCTTGTTCAAGCTGCATATGTTTGAAAAGGTTAAGTAAAAATAATTTACGTTTCGAACAAATATATAAGTTTATATTTTTAATTACAAAACATTGAAGTGTGATAATATTGAAAATTAAAATAAATCTTAGATTAATATAATTATAAAATGGCAAAAGACAGATTTGGTAATAGAATTGTAGATGATAATGATAAAGTGAAAGTAGATGCACAACGACTCAGGCAATTGATTAAATTAATGAATTTTGTTAAACCTTATCGGTTTTACTTCATTTCAGGATTGATATTTTTAATATTTTCTAGCACGACTATGCTAGCTTTTCCATATTTAGCCGGCCAATTAATTGATTCGGCAACAGGTAAGAGTACAATTTATAACTTTGATATAAATTCCATTGCTATATTATTGGGAGGTATATTATTTTTTCAAGCAATATTCTCATACTTAAGAGTTTATACTTTTTCGAATGTGAGTGAAAGAGCTATTTCTGATGTAAGGGCACAACTGTACAATCAGCTGATTCGATTACCCATTACCTTTTTTGACAAAAGAAGGGTAGGAGAGCTTACCAGCAGGTTGAGTGCCGATGTTACACAATTACAAGATGTTTTATCGTTTACACTTGCAGAGTTTTTCAGGCAAATATCCGTGCTGGTAATTGGTGTAATTATATTGCTATTTTCATCCACAAAACTCACTTTATTCATGCTTTTAACTTTTCCGGTAATAGTTGTTGGGGCAATTATTTTTGGGAGAATGATAAGAAATCAATCAAAAAAGTCGCAAGATGAATTGGCAAATTCAAACATAATTGTAGAAGAAACATTACAAAACATACAAGTGGTGAAAATATTTACCAACGAGTGGTTTGAATCATTTCGATATCAAAATGCCCTTTCTCAAGTTACTGCCAATTCCTTAAAAACAGCCAAAAACAGGGGGTTGTTTATCTCTTTTTTGATTTTCGGCTTATTTGGAGGTATTGTATTGGTACTTTGGTATGGGGCCGGATTGGTGTCGCAAGGTCAAATAAGCATAGGAGGGCTTACTTCATTTATTATTTACACTTCATTTATAGGCGCCTCGGTGGGCGGACTTGGCGATATGTATGGTCAACTTCAAAAAACTTTAGGTGCAACTGAACGGATTTTTGAAATACTTGCTGAATCTCCGGAAGTTGATTTGATTAAATCAGAATCAAATATTAAGGTGAAAGGTTATGTACAATTTCAAAAAGTACATTTTTCATACCCTACACGCAAAGATGTAAACGTGCTTAAAGGAGTTGATTTTGAAATTTTTCCCGGTGAAACAATTGCAATTGTAGGTCAAAGTGGTGCAGGCAAATCGACAATTGCACAACTACTTTTGAAGTTTCATGAAGTAGACAAAGGAATTATATCTATTGATAACTTACCGGTTTCAGATTATTCAATACAAGATTTAAGACATAATATAGGTGTTGTGCCACAAGAAATATTATTGTTTGGAGGAACTATTAAAGAAAATATCGCTTATGGTAAGCCTGATGCTACTGATAATGAAATATATGAGGCTGCATCTAAAGCAAATGCAATTGAATTTATTGAAAAATTTCCTGATCAGTTTCAAACTATTGTAGGAGAAAGAGGTGTAAAACTTTCCGGAGGGCAACGTCAAAGAATAGCCATAGCCAGGGCAATTCTTAAAAATCCACCTATCTTAATTTTAGATGAGGCCACCAGTTCATTAGATGCTTCTTCTGAAAAGCTTGTGCAATCAGCATTGGACGAACTAATGAAAAACCGTACAACTTTGGTTATAGCACATCGACTTTCTACCATTAGGAATGCCAATAAAATAGTAGTTCTACAAGATGGTACAATCGTAGAAACTGGCAATCATATGGAATTGGCACAAAATAAAGATGGGGCCTATAACAAATTACTCAAGCTGCAATCAGGCTTGGTCGAAGCCTCATATTAAGATCCCAGTTCCACAATTCGTTCAAAATCAAGTTTTGAAACCGGCATTACTGATAATCTGGAATTTTTAACCAATGGCATATTTTGAAGTAATGGGTCCTTTTTAATGTTTTCTAATGTAACCGCTTTTTTAAGTTTTTGCACAGGTGCTACTTCAATTGCAAGCCAATTGGCATTATCAGTTGTTGGGTCTGGAAATGATTCTTTAGTTACTTTTGCAATACCAACCACTTCTTTACCTATATTACTATGATAAAACAATAGCAAATCACCCACCTTCATTTCCCTTAAGTTATTTCTTGCCTGATAATTTCTTACACCATCCCACACGCCTTTTCCTTTAGTTTCTAAAGTGTTATATGAATATACATCAGGTTCGGATTTGACAAGCCAATATTTCATTTGTAATGTTTTTTAATACAAATATATTTGTAATCAATAACCTTTTTACATATTTAGAGTTATAGAGCAATAAAAGTTTAAAATAATATGCCTGTAAAAACTGTTTTCAAAAAACATGTAATATTTTCTTCTATAAATGTTATTTCTATTCTTTTATTGATAGTTTGGATTTTTAAGAGTTGCCTCAATATTAACTCTACATTTATTGGTATTACTATGGATTTTTCTGCATTAATGACTTGTATGTATTCTATCATTAGGGTTGGTCAAAGTCTTAAAGGTAAGTTTCAAGCACTTAATATGATTACAATATATTATGCTTCAATGTTTTTTTCATTTGTATGGCTGGTCAAAATGGTTTATCTGATATGGGATCATTTCTATTTAAAAGTTCATGATGATGTTAATTTGGCTATTTCGGTAGTAGTATTTATCACCTCGGTTATCAATTTTTTTACCATCGAAAAAGTAAACCTTGATAATATTGAAAAAATAAAATCAGAAGCGGACAATCTTACTTAATTACTTCGTAATCAATATATTCACCTCCATTTGAGTAACCACCTTTCTGGTTGTTATTTTTATTAAACTGATCCACTTTAATATCTCCTTCTTTTCTGTTATTTTTTGAACCAAACTCAGTTTTGTAGTAAGTGCCTTGGCTTTTTTGAAGGCTGGACATTATAAAATATTTTAGTGCATATTTGAATATCTTACCAAAAATGAAAAACACTAAAATCGTGATAATAATAAACTTTAACATCTTAATAAATTTTTACAAATATAAACGTTAAAATCACTTTATATTGCTATTAGTTCAAATACGTGTTTATTTTTTATTAATCTTTTGTTATTCATATAATACGGCTATTGCTCAAGTCAATTTGAGAATCATAATTGATTCAACTGTAAATCAAAAATATAAGACACATCATTTGTCAAAAAATGAAGCATTAAAAGAAGTTAATAATTACATCTTAAAGTTGCATCAAAAATCTTTTTTGGCTGCCTCAGCAGATTCTATTTTTTCAGATTCAAATTCTATTAAGGCATTTATTTATACGGGAAATAAATACAATTACTTTATTCAAGAACCAGATTCTAACAAAAGTCAAAAAATATTGTCACATTCTCAGTTTATAAAACTCGAAAATGAACTTGTAAAAAAGTATGAAAACGAAGGTTACCCTTTTGTTAGAGTATTTCTTAATAAAATATCAATTTCAAATGATAGTATAAAAGCAAATTTGGAAGTAGAACCGGGACCTTTAATATTGTTTGATTCTATTTTTTTTGAAACGACAAAAACCAGAAATGACTTTATGATGAATCAGTTAGGATTAACTAGAAACTCTTATTTTTCACAAAAAAAGGTCAAAAAAAGCAATTTAATATTAAAAAGAATTTCATTTATAGAGAAAATTTCCGATTATCAAATATTATTTAATGCAGACAAGGCAATTGTAAAGTATATAGTGAAAGATAAAAAAACGAATCAAGTTGACGGAATTATCGGTCTTTTCCCCGATGCTCGTTCCCCTAATAAATTTGTGTTTTCCGGTGAATTTAATCTTTTCTTGAATAATCTTTTCAAAACCGGCAAATCAATAAAGGCAGAATGGCGTCAATTTAAGCCATCTTCGCCTATCTTGAACATTGAATATACGCATCCGTTTTTATTTAAGTCAAATATTGAAATTAAAGCAAACTTTTATTTGTTAAAAGACGATACTAATTTCTTGAATATTAAAAGAAAACTATGGGTCAATTACAATTTTAAAGAATATGGAAAAGCAGGTATTATATTCGGACAAAACTCCTCTGATGTTATTAGCTCCTCAAATCAAAAAACGAATAATCAAGTATCGGAATTAAATGGGTATGATTTTTTATACACAGGCTTCAATTACAGTTTTAATAGTACTGATGATTATTACCATCCATTTAATGGGTGGATTGTTTATTTTGAAGCTCTAATTGGTCAAAGAAATCTAAAGAAAGTTTCATCTGTTTCTGATTCCGTACTTCAAAAGTTAAACCTTAAAACACAGTTATTTAGTTTGGAACTTAATGTTGAAAGATATGTAAAATTATTTCCCAAAACTATCTTGGCAGTTAAGTCCAAAAATGGACTTTTAAGTAATGATAAGCTTAATTTAAATGAATTGTTTAGAATAGGAGGTCTAAAATCAATGAGGGGATTTAATGAAAATATTTTTTTTGCAAATGATTATTCAATTAACTCGCTGGAAGTCAGACAATATATTGATATTGATTCATATTTATTTGCATTTTATGATCAAGGAGTGTATTACATTTCAACCGCAGTTCGACAATATACTGAATATCCAATTGGGTTTGGAGCCGGAATCACTTTTACATCCAAAGTTGGAGTATTTAATTTAGTTTATGCTTTAGGTCAATCAAAAGCTTTAAATCAACAAATTTCTTATGATCAATCTAAAATTCACTTTGGATACACAAGTAGGTTTTAGACTTTTGATTATAATTTTATTTTAATCCTTAAATTTGCATCATATGATAAATTTATCTTTCTGTTTTATATGGGCATTCCTTATTTCGGTATTTGCAATACCTTCAATAATAAATGTGGCTCATTTAAAACAATTACTTGATGAACCCAATCTAAGAACGGTTCATCTTTCCTTAACACCTAGGTTAGGTGGAATAGCCATTTTTGCCGGATTTGCATCTTCAATGACAATTTTTGGCGATTTCAACAAGGAAATTCAACAGATAATTGCCGGATGCATTGTACTTTTTTTTATCGGTCTTAAGGATGACATCGTTTCTGTTTCTCCGTTCAAAAAGTTTTTTGTTCAAGTATTGGCAACTGGCATAGTAATTTTTATAGGTGATATTCGTATAACTAGCTTTCAGGGTATTTTTGGGTTGTATGACCTCCCTGTTGGTATAAGCTATGCGTTCACGGGTCTAGTGATAGTGGGTATCACCAATGCTTTTAATTTGATTGATGGTTTGGATGGCTTAGCTGGAGCCATTGTTGTATTTGCCACATTTATTTTTGGAATATTTTTTTTTCTGAACGGCTCATTTATTTCTACAACATATGCATATGTATCTTTTTGTCTTTTAGGAGGAGTGATGGGATTCCTTCGATTCAATATTAGGAAGGCAATTATTTTTATGGGCGATACGGGTTCGCTCGTATGTGGGTTTATAGTTGCAGTTTTAGCTATAAAATTTATTGAGCTGAAACCTTTACCTTCTTCTCCGGCAGTTGCAATATCAATTTTAGCAATTCCAATTTTGGATACTTTAAGAGTTTTTATCATACGAATCTATAAAGGTCGATCTCCCTTTTCACCTGACAAAAACCATATACATCATATATTCCGGTCTTGGGGTATTACTCCTTTTCGGACTTTAACTTTAATAATCTCAATAAATGTCATCTTTTTTGCAGTTACTTATTTTCTCTTAGGAATAGATATTAATATCTTAATTCTAATTGAGGTCGCTATGGCACTAGTTTTATCATATGTACTTCAGTTAAAGCGAGATAAAACAAAACAAATGCAATGACTAAACATTTCATTACACTGTTGATTCTTTTTTTTAGCATTACTTTAACCCAAAGTCAAGACTTAAAAGAAATTGAAAGCGAATTTTTGCTTTACAACCATACTTTAAATCAATATATTCCATTAACCAAGTACAATAATCAAGATTTAAACGTCACAATTAGGATTAATAAAAACCATATTAACAAATACCTAAATGTTTATACTCAAAAGAAATTCTATATCTATTCGAACAATAAATTAATTCTTTCTAGTTTACCAAATCAATCAAATAAAATAGACCAAAGGTATTTCCAAAATAATCAGCCTGAGACTTATTTAACAATAAATTCAAGTACATCAATTGAAAATATTACAATTTCTGATAATAAGAAACCAAATTTTAAATCTACTTTAAATTCAAATTCATTTTCGGATTTCTTAACTATCAAAAAAAACAACAAAATATTTCAAACAAAATATCTCGTAGGTTTTATTTCTCTAATCTTATTGTTAGTAATATTAAAAACTGTAAATTCTGATTTTTTAAATCGTTTCTTAAAAATTGCAATTGATAGTATCCCAAAAGAAAGAGAAGCTATCAAAAAGAAGGTGCTTAGTTCCGAAAATATAGTATCTTATCTCGTTGGAATATCTTTACTAACCGTACTTTATTTTGTTTTTGGTAGTAAACTTATCTTTTTATTCCATGAAAACTCACAAAATTATTCAGTTATTGTAGCTTCTGTCTTTGTTTTTATTTTAGTATTTCTGATTGTAAAAGTATTTCTTCATATAAGTTTAAATAAGCTCTACAACATTAAAAATTTTTCAAGATATTTAATTTATAACTTAATCGTAATTTTAATTTTAGGATTGGTATTATTTACTCCATTTTATTTTTTGCTGCTTTCACCATACGAATTATTTAAATTTGATTTGAATTTGAGTTTTATTTCTTGTATGATTTTTATTTTCATTTTATGGCTTGGAAAAGAAATAATTGATTACACTCGTTTTTTTGGATTTTATAAGATGTATTTAATTACATATATTTGCGTTTCAGATGTATTTCCTTTTTTAATTCTGTTAAAAATAAGTAAAGAATTCTTAAGTTGAAGATGCAAAATACAGACCAAATTCAGTCAGTTGATAAACAAAAGAAATTCGGTAAAATTTCTAAGATTTTAGTAACACAGGCGAAGCCAACAGATGAAAATTCCCCATATCATGCTTTGGCTAACAAATATAACTTAACCGTTGATTTCAAACCGTTCATTGAAATAGAGAGCGTACCTTACAAAGAATTTCGTAAGCAAAAGTTAGAAATTAGTGAATTCACAGCTATCATATTTACAAGTAGAAATGCTGTGGATCATTTTTTTAAAATTTGTAAAGAAGGCAAAGTAGAACTAGCACCAACTACTAAATATTTTTGTGTTTCAGATCAAACAGCCAATTATCTTCAAAAATATATAGTCTTAAGAAAACGAAAAATTTTCGTTGGACAAAAAACAGCTGCGGATCTTTTTGAAATAATGAAAAAGCATAAAAATGAAAAATTTTTATATCCATGCTCTGATATTCGTAATGATGATATACCTGATTTCTTGAAGAAAAATGAGTTTGACTACAAAGAAGCAATCATTTATAATACTGTGCCCAGTAACTTGTCGGATATAAAAAATATTTATCAATATGATATTCTAGTATTTTTCAGCCCTTCCGGTGTTAATTCATTGCTTCATAATTTCCCGGATTTCGAGCAAAAAAATATTAGAATAGCTGCTTTTGGCAATACTACCGGAAAAGCTGTTAAAGATATGGGTTTGTTAGTAGACATAGAAGCTCCTATGCCTAATGCTCCATCTATGACAGGTGCGCTAGAACTATATATTAAAGAAAACAATTCTTGATTATGAATAAATTTTTTTTTGAAAAGTACTTCTTATTCATTTTCGGTATCTTATTGGTATTCCAAGGGTATTCTCAGCAAGATGCACAGTTTAGCCAATATATGTTTTTGAATCCATATATTAACCCTGGTTCTGCTGGAATTGACAATAATACCAACGCTACATTAGTGTACCGTAATCAATGGACTGGAATGTCTGCTTCTAATTCTTCGGATAATTCATTTGTGGCTCCTCAGTCAACAGTTTTAACACTTTCTACTAAAATTCGGCAGATAAATAGCGGCATTGGTTTATTTGTTCTTAATGACCAATTGGGTCCATTAAGCACACAAAATTTCAAGTTGTCATATTCTTACCATATAAATTTAACAGAAAAATTGAAGTTAGGTATTGGAGTTAAAATAGGTGCAATTCGCCAATATATTGATACGGATAAGTGGCGGACAACTGATCCAATTGATAATGACCAGCGTCTCATTTACGTACGAAATAATCAATCTTTTGCAAATACGATCATGTTTGATTTTGGAAGTGGTTTATGGCTTCAGCATGCTAATTATTATTTCGGTCTTTCTTTTGCTCATATCAATAATCCTGTTTACATGGTTCAAGACAATTATAAACAGTCAAAGATATATTTGCATTACTACTTAACGGGAGGTTACAACTTTAGGCTTAATGAAAATTTCGTTCTAACACCTTCATTTATAGTTAAAGATATTATCTACACCGGTGTTTTTAAACCAGGGTATCAATTTGATATCTCTTCTTTAATCAATTACCAGAACAATAGATTTTGGGGAGGTTTATCATATCGACATTTGGATGCGTTAGTTGCCTTAGTAGGTGTTGGGTTACTTAAAGATCATTCTCTTCGATTAGGGTATGCTTTTGATTTAACAATACTAGGCAATTCCTCTAAAGCATTTACTTCACATGAAATTATGCTATCGTATATTAAACCTGTTGCTGAACTTCTCCCTCGACCAATAATCAGGACTCCACGTTTCAGGTATTAAAATTTTGTTATTTTTTTGTACATTATATTGTTTATTAAAAATTAAATCTATAGTTTTGAGAGGTTTTAATAAGTTTTTGAAAATAGGTTATATGAAAAAGGGAAGTTCCTTAAAAAGTTTAAT
>JANRJY010000029.1:0-10635 GCA_033763735.1 Bacteroidota bacterium
ATCCTGCCACCCCGACATAAAAGCACTGATTATCAGTGCTTTATTTTTTTCGTAATGAATCCGTAATTATTTTAACTTTTAAAAAATATATTTTTGTAAATACCTGTTCTTTGAATAAAATTTAAACATCCTTTTGATGTACAAACTCTATGTTTTTGTTTTAATTTAGATGATGTCAATTCATTGATATAATTATAATTTGCACTCAAACTTCAATCGTTTACAAATGTAGCCATTAGTTGCAAGCAAAAGATACAAAAATATACTATCTCTTTAACAATTTGAACGATTTAAGGCCTTTTACTTTATTTAACTTATAGTGCAAAATTATACAATAGCTTGTTGATGTAGGATAGCAAATTAGTTTATTAAGAATAGCTCAAATTTAGTTTGTTTTGAATAAATCGGAGAGTCTCTGAAAAGATGACCTTGCAAGGAAAGAATAACTTACGGTTTATTATATAAAACAAAAAGATTAAATAAAATGAGAATCAGGTTTCTGTAATCAAACAAAATATTAAAAAATTACTTTTAAATCATTTTTAGAAAAAATGTCATTTTAATCGATTTTGAAAAACTGGTTCAAAAAATATGAGCAAATGCTTGTGCAATTGCTCACAAAAATCTTTATAAACTATAATCACGATAGCTACTTCACAATCGTCACTGCTCCGGTCATTGGTGTGGTACCATCGCGGTTGTCGATGTAGTAGTAATAGGTGCCGGCAGGTAAGCCTCCCCCATCCCATGGCTGACGATTCACTTGTTCCTCTTTGGATGAATATATCAAAATCAAAGTCTATTCTCAAGTCACTTTTTTTGATTTTAGACTAAAAATCCTACTTTGTGAGCAAAGTCAAATTTTGCTAAAACTAATAATCTCATCTACATTTTATAATTTTAACGAAACTATTTGATTAGAACCTACATTACTTTAAAAAAAAATCATAAAAAGAAAGGCTAGAAAAGGAAAGATTTAATTCTTTAATTCAATTTCGCACAATTATTCAATAACCAATTTCAATGAAAACCACCCAATTACTCTATCTATCAATCTTATTTGCATTACCCACTTTAGCACAAGAAAACAACATTCAATTGCAGACCGACCAAACAAAGGTAATCATCAACAAAGATATATACGGGCATTTTGCCGAGCATTTGGGCCGATGTATCTATGATGGTATTTGGGTGGGTGAAAAATCTTCGATACCTAATATCAATGGCTATCGCAAAGACATCATTGTAGCGCTAAAAGATCTTAATATTCCCCTATTACGCTGGCCGGGTGGCTGTTTTGCCGATACCTATCATTGGAAAGACGGCATTGGACCCAAAGAAAAACGTTCGTCGATTGTAAATGTCAACTGGGGTGGTGTTACTGAAGACAACAGTTTTGGTACCCACGAATTTTTAAATTTATGCGAAATGCTAGGCTGCGATGCGTATGTTTCGGGAAATGTAGGCAGTGGCACGGTTCAAGAAATGGCTGAATGGGCCGAATACATGACTTCTTCCAACGAGTCTCCAATGACCAAACTACGCAAACAAAACGGACGTGAAAAGCCATGGAATGTCAAATATTTTGGGATTGGCAACGAAGCTTGGGGATGCGGGGGAAATATGACCGCAGAGCATTATGCAAATCTTTGCAGACAATACAATACATATTTAGGCTATGCCAATGGAAATATGATCAGAGTAGCTTCCGGTGGTCCTGATTACGATTTCAATCATTGGACTGAAGTAACTATGAAAGAAGTAGGTCAGAGAGTTCAAGGATTTTCACTCCATTATTACACCTTTCCTTCTGACTGGAACCATAAAGCAAGTGCAACCAATTTTGGCGACAGTTTATATTTTGTATCCATGCAAAAAACCATCAAAATGGATACCATCATTCGAGACCATAAAACTATTATGGACAAGTACGATAAAGACAAAAAAGTAGGATTGATGGTCGATGAATGGGGTGTTTGGTGTGAGGTAGAACCGGGTACCAATCCAGGCTTTTTATATCAACAAAATTCCATGAGGGATGCCATGTTGGCTGCCATCAATCTCAATATATTTAACAACCACGCAGATCGGGTTAAAATATCGAATATTGCTCAAGTAGTCAATGTGTTACAATCGGTAATTCTCACCAAAGGTGATCAGATGGTTTTGACTCCCACGTACTATGTGTTTAAAATGTTTAAAGTACATCAAAATGCGCGCTTGATTCCCATTAAACTGAATTCAAAATCGTATACGTATAACAAACAATCCATAGCGGCCATCAATGCATCGGCATCCAAAGATTCGACCGGGAAAATTCATATCACGCTGGCCAATATGGACCATAAAAACGCCAACGAAGTCACGATAGATTTGGGTAATATCAAAACTACGACATCCAAAGGCGAAATCATCACTGCCGACAAAGTCAATGCCTATAATGACTTTGGAAAACCGGAAAAAGTGAACATCCAAAAATTTGAAGGATATAAACTGTCGTCCAATAAACTGACCATTTCGATGCCGGCAAAATCGATCGTGTGCCTAGAATTGAAGTAAATTCTTTATTTATACTTTTCTAGTTTTGCAAAATGTCTTTGGAATGCATGCGATAAGCTCTGGGATTTGTTTTCATTATTTTGCTGAAAACTCTTGAAAAATACATTGCATCCTCATAACCCAATGACTGACTTATTTCCTTGATACTCATACCTGTATGAGTCAAGTATTGGCATGCACGTTGAATTTTGAGATGCGAAAAATATTCTTTCACGGATATTCCCGTGTCTTTCTTAAAAACAAGGCACAAATGGGAAACTGAGTAATTGGCTTCTAACGCAAATTCATTGAGCGACAATTCCCTATGTATGTTGTTTTTCATAAAATGAATCAGTTTGTCCCGCAATGTTTTTGGGTGATTCTGAATGATACTATCAAACTTATGTGCATACAGAAATGACCCAAGAAACTCAAACAACAAAATATTGGCATACATCAAATTTTCATCACTGAATCCTCTAAGCAATGTTTCTATTATTTGCTCAAACTTTTTTGTTCTGGATGCATTGTATTCGATAGCAACTGGCCCTCCTTGCTTAATCGATTGAAATAATTTATAAAACTCTTCCGCTTTTTTACCTTTAAAATGTATCCAATACACCCCCCAAGGGTCTTTTTTGTCGGCCCAGTATTTGTGTGGAACATTCTGAGGAACAATAAAATAGGTATCCTTCTCAATTCGATGTTGCCGATCGCCAATGTTATAATTGGCCGCACCCGAAACACAATATTTAAGAATATATTCATTAGCACCACTTTTTCTTTCTTTGAAATGATTGACAGCTTTAGGGTAATACCCTATTTGGAATATATACAAATCACTTATCAAAGGCATTTGATGGATTCTATTTATGATATCAGAAGGAATTATTGTAGATATTTCCCCTTCAAATCCATCCGTTTTATGAATGTTCATCTAAAATTTACTTATTTATAAAAATAAGAATATAATCCATATTTTGCATGAAAATATCCATTTTTTGACATAACTTAATATTGATAAATTTGCTTAATGAAATATTTGACAAAAAAGCTTCATGCTACTCTTCTGCTAAATACGTGCATCATAAGTGTATGTTTATTCACGTATTCATGCAAAAACAAAGAAATCAAAACCATTGATTCATCAACAAACCAACCGACTCTTTGGGGCGAAGTGGATGGTAAAAAAGTATATCTTTTTACGCTCACCAATGATAAAGGAACAAAGATCGTTGTAAGTAATTATGGCGGTGTGATGACAAAGTGGATTACTAAAGATAAAAATGGAAATTATAGTTCCATTTTGCTGGGATTCGACAGTTTGAAAACGTATCAGCGCTCGAAGTATTTCGGTGCACTGATTGGCAGATTTGGTAATCGTATCGGTAAAGCCCAATTCAATATCAATGATGTTAAATACGCATTAAACAAAAATGATGGAGAGAATTTTTTACATGGAGGCAAAAAGGGATTCGACAAAGTAGTATGGAATTATCAGTTCAATGAAGATAGTGCCAATGCTATTCTATTGACCTACGATAGTCCTGATATGGAAGAAGGGTTTCCTGGCAACTTGAGTGTTAGTGTTAAATTCACCTTGAATACATCAGATGAACTATTGATTGAATATTGGGCAGAAACAGATAAGCCGACAGTAGTTAATTTGACACAGCATAATTATTTTAATCTTACAGGAGATCCTACCAAAACGATTCTTGATCACAAACTAAAAATGAATAGTGTGCAATATACCCCTGTTGATTCTTCGTTGATTCCCACCGGAGAAATTAAAAATGCATTGAATACACCATTTGATTTTTCTTCCTTTCACACGATTGGTGAAAGAATTGGGCAAATCAAAGGTGGCTATGACCATAATTGGGTGGTTCAAAAGGAATTGAATGCATTTGATACAGTCGCAATCATGAAAGATAGTATCAGTGGAAGAATTTTAGAAATACTTTCAACCGAACCCGGATTGCAATTTTATAGCGGCAATTTTCTGAATGGAACGGATATAAATGAGCAAGGAATAGCGTTCAACAAATACACCGGATTGTGCCTTGAGACCCAACATTTCCCGGATTCACCGAATCATGCCAATTTCCCTTCAACATTATTATTGCCCAATCAAAAATATTATTCTAAATCAATTTATAAAGTAACGGTCGAATGACCCTGAGTTAATTTTTAATCAAATAGAAACAATGAAAGCTCAAAACAAATATGTGATAGGTATCGATTATGGAACTGATTCGGTACGTGCCATCGTGGTAAATGCAATGAATGGTGAGGAACTGGCCACTTCTGTTTTTTATTATCCCAGATGGAAAAAAGGATTGTATTGCGACCCCAAAATAAGCCAATACCGTCAACATCCTTTGGATTACATTGAAGGGTTGGAAACAACGATAAAAGAATGTGTTTCCAGTGTTGGTAAGGAAGTCGCAAGGAATATTGTTGGTATTTCAGTGGATACCACCGGTAGTACTCCCATCGCTGTGGATGAAAAAGGCGCTCCTTTGGCATTGAAAAAAGGATTTGAAGATAATCCCAATGCCATGTTTATATTGTGGAAAGATCATACTTCAATTGCTGAAGCGGATGAGTTAAACCAACATGCAAAGAAATTTTCCACCAATTATTTAAAATATGTAGGAGGAATTTATTCTTCCGAGTGGTTTTGGGCGAAGTTGCTGCATGTGCTTCGTACAGACCAGGAAGTCCGTAAAAACATGATTTCTTTCGTAGAACATTGCGATTGGATACCTTTTCTTTTGACCGGAGGAGATGACATTAAGAAGATGAAACGTGGCGTTTGCAGTGCCGGACATAAAAGCCTTTGGGCGGAAGAATTTGGAGGGCTACCTCCTCAAGATTTTTTCACTTCTTGGGATCCATTGTTGGATGGATTTAATGAACGTTTATTTAAAGATACTTATACTGCCGATAAGGTTGTTGGAAATTTAAGCTCTGAATATGCCCAAAAATTGGGTTTAAGTACTTCGGTAGTAGTTGGTGTTGGCGCGTTTGATTGTCATTTTGGAGCGGTAGGAGGACAGATAGAACCCAACTACATGAGCAAGGTAATAGGTACATCCACATGCGACATGATGGTGGTGCCTATCGATCAGATGAAAGATAAATTAATCAAAGGGATATGTGGGCAGGTGAATGGATCAATCATTCCTAACATGATTGGTTTGGAAGCAGGCCAATCAGCTTTTGGTGATGCATTTGCCTGGCTTAAAAATACGTTGATGTGGTCAGTATATCAGAGCGTGGGTCAATCAACCTTATTGGATCAAGGAATAAAGGCTAAATTACTGGAAGAAATTGATCAAAAATTACTGGTGGAATTAACACAAAAGGCTTCACAAATTCCGCTTACAGTTGAAAGTGAGTATGCGTTGGATTGGCTCAATGGAAGAAGAACTCCGGATGCTAATCAAAAGTTAAAAGGTGCCTTTGCCGGATTGAGCATAGGTACTGATGCACCTGCATTGTATAAGGCATTGGTAGAAAGCGCTTGTTTTGGTGCCAAGGCAATAATTGAACGATTTAAACAAGAAGGCGTCCAAATAGATGGAATCATCGCCTTGGGAGGAATTGCAAAAAAATCCCCATATATCATGCAGACATTAAGTGATATCCTTAATTTACCTATCAAGGTACACAAATCGGAACAAACCTGTGCGTTAGGAGCAGCCATGTTCGCAGCCACTGCTGCCGGAATATATTCCAAAGTAGGAGAAGCCATGGCCGCTATGGGACAGGGATTTGAAGCACATTATACACCCAATAAGAGCCTGACGGACACCTATCAAATTCGATATAAACGGTATTTGAATCTTGGAACATTTATAGAATCTAATTTGAACTAATCATACTAAAGAAATATAAACCGTGAGTAAATATAAATCAATCAAAGAAGAGGCTTTTGAAGCCAATATGCAATTACCCAAACTGGGATTGGTATTGTTCACCTTTGGAAATGTAAGTGCCGTGAACCGTGAGATGGGAGTATTTGCCATCAAACCAAGCGGTGTGCCTTATGATCAGCTTACTCCGGAAAAGATGGTAATCGTGGATTTTGACTCGAATGTAGTGGAAGGTACCCTTCGCCCTTCGTCTGATACCAAAACGCATGCAGTACTGTATAAACATTGGGATAAGATAGGCGGTATCGTACACACACATAGTACTTATGCCACCGCATGGGCACAAAGCCTGCGCAGTATTCCGATTTATGGAACCACACATGCAGATCACCTGACGACAGATATCCCTTGTGCGCCTCCGATGGATGATGCCATGATCAAAAGTGATTATGAATACCAAACTGGATTTCAGATTATCAATTGCTTGAAAGACAAAGGCTTATCGTACTTAGAAACGGAAATGATTTTGGTGGGGAATCATGCTCCTTTCACTTGGGGTAAAAATGCCGACAAGGCGGTGTATAACAGCGCAGTTTTGGAAAATGTAGCAAAAATGGCCTTGCTTACCGAACAAATTAATCCGGCAAGCAAACCCATGAAAGATTCCCTCATTAAAAAACACTATGAGCGTAAACATGGTGGAAACTCTTATTATGGACAATAAACAATCTCTTAATTTACTAAAACACAACAGAAAATGATACAATTGAAAAGTTTAGAAGTATGGTTTGTAACAGGTAGTCAACATTTATACGGGGAAGAAACATTGAAACAGGTGGCTAGTCACTCTCAGTCGATAGCCAAGTATTTGGATGAATCGAAACAAGTGCCTGTAAATGTGGTATATAAGCCCGTAGTAAAATCACCGGAGGAAATTTATCAATTGTGTTTGGAGGCAAACAGTAGTGCCAAATGTATTGGTATTATCACCTGGATGCATACTTTTTCTCCAGCCAAAATGTGGATCAACGGTATGAAGATACTGGCGAAACCAATTTTACATTTCCATACACAATTTAACAGGGATATCCCATGGGATTCTATTGATATGGATTTCATGAACTTAAATCAATCAGCGCATGGAGACAGAGAGTTTGGGTTCATGTTGACACGCATTGGCAAATCAAGAAAAGTAGTCGTAGGACATTGGCAAGATTCCAACGTAATCAACCAGATCAATGGATGGTGCCGATCTGCTGCCGGGTGGAATGATTGGCAAGGAGCCCGATTTGTCCGATTTGGAGACAATATGCGTTTCGTAGCAGTGACGGAAGGAGATAAGGTAGAAGCGGAAATAAAATTCGGCTACAGTGTCAATACATATGGTGTAGGCGACTTAGTTAAGGTAATTGAACAAGTATCTGATGGTGAAGTGAGTAAACTCATTCAAGAATATGAGTCTTCCTACAAAATTGCTGAGGAACTGATGAAGGAAGGTGCCTTTAGAAATTCATTGTTTCAAGCAGCAAAAATAGAACTCGGACTGGAGACATTCTTGAAAGAGGGTAATTTCAAAGGATATACCAATACATTTGAAGATTTGCATGGAATGGTTCAATTGCCTGGTATTGCATCGCAGCGTTTGATGGCAAAGGGGTATGGTTTTGCTGCGGAAGGGGACTGGAAAACTTGTGCTTTGGTACGTGCCATGAAAGTAATGGGAAGCGACTTGCCGGGAGGAAATTCATTTATGGAAGACTACACCTATCATTTCGAACCAGGAAATGAATTGGTATTGGGATCTCATATGTTGGAGATTTGTAGCAGTATTGCTGATGGAAAACCTAGTTGTGAAATACATCCGTTGGGTATAGGAGGAAAGTCAGATCCGGTACGATTGGTTTTTAACGTGGGCGAAGGACCAGCGTTAAACGCATCGATGGTAGATATGGGTAATCGTTTCAGATTGTTAGTAAATGTGGTTCAAGCAGTGAAACCTACCCATGATTTACCCAAATTGCCGGTAGCACGAGTACTATGGAAGCCTATGCCTGATATGACTACGGGATGTGCTGCCTGGATATTGGCAGGAGGAGCACATCATACTTGTTACAGTCAGAATATCTCTCCGGAACAGTTGCAGGATTTTGCAGAGATGGCAGGTATTGAATATATAAAAATTGATGGTGCAACCACTCTATATCAATTCAAGAATGAGTTGAAATGGAATGAGATTGCTTATAGATAGATAATTTATTAACATGTTATTTCATAAAAACATATTTATTTTGATGCATATCACTATTGATTTAACTTTCAAAATAAACTACTTTCGCTTTCACTTCTTTATAACAAGCTGCACGTAACATATTGAAAATTAGAGGATTGTGAATTATAGTAAAATCCGACCACTCCGGCATAATAATTCCTTCAGTAAAGGATGACTTTTTTTTGGATTAAATTATTACTTTCATCTTTTTCTAGTACATTATTCGATTTTTTTATGAGATATTGCAGCCAAATTTGTCAATCATGAGAATATTGTTGGTAGGATATGGCAAAATGGGTCAAACCATTGAAGGAATTGCTATAAAAAGAGGCCATACTATTGCAGGGAAAATAGATGTAAATAATGCTTCTGATATTCACAATTTTAATAATAGTAACACCGATGCAGCCATAGAGTTTACACACCCAAACTCTGCATTTAATAATGTAAGCGTTCTTTTGAATTCAAATATTCCAACGGTCTGTGGTACAACAGGTTGGCTTGATAAAAAACAAGACATTGAAAACCTATGCAAATCAAAAAATGGTAGTTTTATTTATGCTTCAAACTACAGTATAGGAGTGAATATATTTTGGGCAGTTAATGAATACATGGCTATACTAATGAATAAAGCCCTTGAGTATGACGTAACTATGGATGAAATACATCATGTGTATAAAAAAGATGCGCCTTCGGGTACAGCAATTACTGCTGCAGAAGGTGTACTAAAACATTTGAAAAGAAAAAATAAATGGACAATCGACAGAGGTTCTATTTCACCTTCTGATTTGTATATAGATCATCATCGCATTCACAATAAACCAGGGACGCATACCGTTATGTACACTTCTCCGGTAGACAGTATTGAACTCACCCATACTGCTTTTAACAGAGATGGTTTTGCAACAGGTTCCGTGGTAGCTGCTGAATATATTCATGACAAAAAAGGAATATTTAGCATGAAAGAGGTGTTGGGAATCAATGTGTAATGTGTAATTAATTTATTTAATAACTCGCTGATATACAATATATTAATTCTTAAAAATTTCCAAAATTCAAAATTCAACATTTCAAATTTAATATTCAAAATTCAACATTTAACATCCCCTTTCAATGCTTCTTTTCACTCTTTGTATTATTGGTATTCCCGTAAACTGGTTATTTGCATTAGGATATTACAGACTTTTTAAGGCTTCAGGACATCCGCCAATTAATGCCTTAATTCCGGTTCTCAATACGCTAACCATAATGAAAATTCTTGGCAAGTCGCCATTGAATGTAATAGTTGATTTTATACCAATTATTAATGTTTTCACTATACCTTCTTATTCCACAGAATTGAATAAATGTTTTGGACTGGAAAACAAAGGATTTGATGGTTACAAACTATTCCTTTCCCCTTCATTTGATAATGATGGTTTAAAATATTTAGGAACATTGAAATCTCTTCCTAAAAACCCGAATGCAGGTGGAATGAAAGAAACATTTGATTCCATATTATTTGCAGTAATTGCTGCCACATTAATTCGTTGGGCTTTTCTGGAAGCTTATACCATCCCTACGCCATCAATGGAAAAATCATTATTAGTTGGTGATTTTCTGTTTGTTAGCAAAGTTCACTATGGCCCACGCACACCCAAAACACCTCTACAAGTGCCCTTAACACATCAAACCATTTGGGGTACTTCTATTCCCTCTTATATTGGTGCTGTGCAAATTCCTTCATTCCGTTTCCCAGGTTTTTCTGAAATCAAAAAAGGCGATTGTGTCGTGTTCAATTGGCCTGCAGATCAAGGATATCCTACTGATTTAAAAACAAATTATATCAAACGCTGTGTTGCAACTGCCGGTGATACTATCAAAATCATTAATATGCAATTATTTGTAAACGGTAAACCAAGTGTAAATCCTGAAAAAATGCAGTACCGTTATTTTATTCAGACA
>JANRJY010000048.1:0-24137 GCA_033763735.1 Bacteroidota bacterium
GCATTTACCGCAGACCTTGCCGACAAGAACATTGCGAACTATATGGGATTTTTAATCACAGTTTGGGGAATATTGACAATCATTATCTTTAAACCAAATAATTTAGCGACAAATGAACGAGAGAAGAACACCAGCCCATAAAAACTAAGTCTTCGTGGTGGCTGCAAGCCAAGCCATAGTTCAAAAACGAGAGTTTTTGAGACGGGGAGGTGTGTAAGCATGTTGAACAGAACCTTCGGTAGCGGGGCTTGAGGTGAGTGCTTATTTATTATGGGTTTCTCGTGTTGAGCTTGTTGTATAATCGAAGCGATTTTAGTTCAATTTTTTAAAAATATCCCTCACTAGCCCCCGTTTGTAACGGGGGTTTTTGAGAATATCGTTTTTAAACGATACAAGTATTAATACAATGGAAATGAAAAGTTGTTTAATCATTGACTAAAAAGAATTTAATATTGCATTGCAAATGCTAATTACACCCACCCCCGTTACAATCGAGGGCTATAATGGTTGGAAACCCCTAAATGCACAAGATTGGAAAATTTATTCTTTAATTATAATGTATCCTGCAATTTTTTCGCCTTTCAAGTCTAACAACCAAATCTGGTAAGTACCACTTTCGAAATTGGACATATCGACAGAATTCGAGAACGTTTGTTCATATACAACTTGACCCAATATGTTATATAATTGTATTTGACCGACTTTAATATTTCCAATTTGCAAATGAAGAATATTTTTTACCGGTATAGGATAAAGTAACACCTTGTCGTTAGGATATTGTGATGCTACTTCAGAGAGCAAAGACAATCCAACCAAAGTATAATTTTCCGGACATGTACCTGAAGTTGTTGTATTGTTGCCAATCGTAGAAGGTGAACTCACAACGGTAACCGGCGGTGATGTAATCGTAACCGGAGGTGAACTCACCGTAACGGTACTTGTTATGGTTATAGGAGGTGATGTAATCGTAATAGTCTGACATGCCACCGGAAAAACCTGCACTACAATTGATTTGCTAGCTCCGTAATATATCGACGTTGAGGCCACACTTCCGGTAACAGTAATAATACCGGCACTGATTGGAGACAGGTTTGTGCCTGACAAAGAAGCAGAAGCACCATTTTTAACAAATGATTTTGTACCATTTGAATTCGTAAAAAAATAATTATTTAAATCAATACTAGCCCCTCCAACAGTTAGCGAAAAACCATTGAAGGTTATATTTGGAGTAAGGAGTGCGCCTGATGTAGTACTATTACTCAAGTAGGCTTTAAAATTTCCGGACATGTGAAGCATGGACATAAAATACAGCATGCCGTCATAATACCTATATTGACCTGATGGGATATTAACTCCATATAGTTCATCAATAAAATTCCAAGCAAGTACGGAATCGGAGGCCAAAGAACCTACGGCATTACAGGCAACAAGACCAGGAGAATGATCTGAAGAAAGTGGACTACCTGAAAGAGAATATTGATTGGCATAACTTGTAATGCCTTGCGAGTTGAAAAATTTTTGAATTTTTTTGGATAACAAAAGTTCCGATGAGGTCTTTTTGTACCACGCAAAATCAACTGCCATGTTCATAATACATCGCCATGCGTCAAACCTGAAGTCGCCATGCCCCCCTTGATTTTGTGGTGAACCATTGAACTGCGCATAATCAGGCATTAGTCCGGTTGTAGGATTGGCACATTTGTTAAAAAAAATGCGACTGGTATCTGCTACTTTCGACCAAAATGCATTGTTTGTCGAAGCCTCGTGTGACCATACCTCATAAAATGCTGGAAGATGGTACGAAGGGTCTGTAAACAAAGCTGAACTTGCATATGGAACGAAAACCACTTTTTTCTCTGTAGTATTGAACATATTTGTTACTGAATTTACTATAGGTGATTCTTTACTCATAAGGTTAGAAATAATGAAATCTGCCTGGGTTTTGTAATCATAAATCCCACTGCCATTTCCCCATCGGTTGGCTGCAAAGTATAAAGCTGTTGCAAAATATTCCTCACCATCAGGGACAGGATTATTATCTAATATATTCCCATTAATATCACATTGCCATGCGAAATATCCTGAAAGAGCTCCACTACTATTTCGCATGTGGTTGTAGGCCCATTTCCAAAGTCTGTTAAATTCAGTTTGTTTATCGTACTGTACGCAAATCATCATACCGTAAGACATACCTTCACTTCTAACATCTCCATTACCTGAGTCAAATATGTATGCTTCATCAACTCCAACCGGATAATACAATCGTTGTGTACTATTGTCGCCATAAAATAGCTGGTTCCAAATGGCATTCAATTTGTTGTTGATATCAGAAGCGGCATACCCTGCTTCCACAAACATATTTCTATAAAGTCCGGATTGCACAGCTCCAACACCGGGTATTGAAGGGGCCAGCCTTGGCGGAGGTAGCGCTCCATTATAAGCAAAGGAAATATAATCAAGATAAGTATCACTCGATCCATTGTCGGTAGTCAAAATTAGTTGTATGCTTGGATTAGAATTAGGAAGGTTCAAATTGAGTGTTTTGTATAAAATAACCGGGCTTGAAGAAGTAAAAGTAAATTGAGCAACAGTTGTACCATTTATTTTTAAGTCAATTCCGGCATTGTTGGCATTATTCGATGCGCCTCGCAAGGATACAAGGAAAACACCTGTGTTAGAGTATAAGGATACGGAACTGGTAGAATTATCTCCGTTGCCATAATAGGCTACTCCGCTAAATGGTGATGAAATTATTCCCGCATAAGGTCCTCCGGTAGTCATACTTTCCACCTGAAGGGTAACAGCCTGACCCAAAATGGGAAATGGAGATCGAAATATAAATATTACAAAAAAAAGATATTTATGGATTTTTCTCATATTCAAAATTAAGAAGAAATTTTGAGAAGTTTCCTTATCTAAAATTAAATTATTTAAATTTAAAAGATTTATATTCGAATTATTTTCAAAAAGTAATGCTTGAAACTAACTTCATACAAAAAATTAATATTTTTTAGTATTGAATTTAATCCTGTTTTTACAAATGCATTTTCCTCAATCGCGCCCGTTTGCAATAGTTTTTTTGAGATTATCGTTTCCGAACGACACAAGTATTAATACAATGGAAATGAAAAGTTATTTAATCATTAACAAACTAGAATTTAATTTTGTATTGCAAATACTAATTACACCCACCCCCCCAGCTCTCCTAAGTTTGCGATGCAATAATTCGCAAGCATTTGCAAAGTGGTGCTTGTGATTAAATAATATAAGCACAAGCACCGTTCGTTCCTCACTAATGCTTGCGCTAGTGGTTAGCGGAGGTCAACAACCAACAAACTAATCAGCTTGTTGGTCAAAATATAATACAAATGCAATTTCATTGAACTTAATTGGTATCGTGTGAATATTACTGTTGAAGTCGCTCCCCCCTCTCAACTCCTTTGCAGTCAAGCGTATCCACCTGATTTTTTATAAAACACATTGCTTATAATTATAGGAGCATGCAGGATAGAAACTCCATATAACTGGAGAAAAACCGCAATAGTATGTAGTTAGGTTTCTCTTTTCTTTTGCACGGCAACCAATTTAATGATACATTTTAAAAGCAATATGACATATGGTATAATTAGTTCATAATTTCCGGCTTTGATGTTAATGTATCCTTCATATATACACCTACCTGCCAAATTCCAAAATTCAACTCCTTTTCCATTCAAATCAAAGGCTTTGCCGCAAACTTTGTAGGTAGTTTCATGAATTTTGTTTCTTCTTTTAAAAAAATTCTTCCCATGTGAATTGGCAACTTCTCTGCGCTGGGTAAGTGGGCTTGAATCATAAGCATAATGCCAATTACGAGCACTCCTGATCCAAAAATCAAAGTCTTCAAATGCTAATGTTGCATCGTACCCACCCATTTCGTCCAACACTTGTTTTTTTATCATCATTGTAGGTGGACAAATGAAATATTTGCGTAATACATATTGATAAATATCGCCTTCCGGTTGAAATTTGTACTTATCCGAATGCATACCCAATACCATAGAATTTTCATCAATGATTACTGCATCTGAATAGATTACGCCTACCTTGTCAGATGCTTTTTCAAACTGTTCAACTTGCTTCCATATACGGTTGGGTAGCATTACATCATCGGTGGCAAAGTCGATAATATATTTGCCATTGGCTAATACAAACGCCTTATTAAAGGCCGCACAATTACCGATATTTGTCGCATTTTCAATAAACAAAATATTCTTGTTTGTATTTTGTACCTTTTGTTTTTCTTCCAAAAACTTATGAATCTCCATTACACTCCCATCGGTACTACCATCGTCCACAATAATTATTTGAATGTTATCATAGGATTGTTCAAACACTGAATTCAATGCCTCCCTCAAAAACCTAGCATGGTTGAAGCACAAGCAAATTACAGTTACTATTGGAGTAGATGTATTCAAGTACTAAGTGTTAAAATGTTGAAGCACTATGAGTTAAAGTGCTAATCTTTATAATTGCTTAAAAAACAATCGTCAATCTTAATTCCAAAATCCAAAATCGATAATTTAACATATATCATTAAACCTTCCTATTTCTCTCTTCCAAGTAGGTCCTTAAAGTATTGAATTACAAATTGTTTTTTTGAATGATCAACGTTCAGTTGATTCAGTGAAAAAATGGCCTTATCAAAATATGAAATAGTTGCACCATAACTGATGTCTTTGATATTGAGTTGATTATAAATATTCAGAACTGCATTTACTTTTGATACTTTTTCAATATTTTGATCATTTAATAATCGATTAAGTTCATTTTTTTGATTGGCATCTGCAAGTTCATATGCTTTTATTAACAAGAACGTTTTTTTGCCAGATACAATATCGCCACCAACAAATTTGCCTACTTTTTCTGCTTCACCAAACACATCAAGGTAATCATCTTTTATTTGAAATGATATGCCCATATTTTTGGCTATATCATACATCAACTGTGCTTCATCCGTACTTGCGCCACCTATACGAGCACCCATGTACATACTCAGTCCCAATAAAACAGCTGTTTTTAACGATATCATTTTAATGTATTCATCAATGCTAACATCAGATCTTTGTTCAAAGTCCATATCAAATTGTTGCCCTTCACATACTTCCTTTGCGGTGTGGTTGAAAAGCTTAAATATTTCCAAACGAATATCAGGCGCAATATATTCCAACATTTCGTAAGCTTTAATAAGGGTAACATCACCTGAAAGTATGGCAACATTAACATTCCATTTTTCGTGAACTGTAGGCATCCCTCTGCGCAAAGGGGCATTGTCCATAATGTCATCATGTATTAGCGTAAAGTTGTGAAACAACTCCAAAGCCAATGAGGGTTTTACCGCTTTTTCAAAATCATTATTAAACAAATAGCAGGAAAGTATTGACAACACGGGTCGCATACGTTTGCCACCCAGACCCATGAAATAATTTATGGGTTCATACAGTCTTTCGGGTTTTCGATTGTAATCAATGGAATTAATTTCTTGATTAATTAATTCCTGAATGAAAAGAGGATTTATCAAAAGCGATTGATTTTAGAGTAAATACTTGAATTGTAAAATTCAATAATTTAAACTAATAAAAAAATTCCAATCTATTATTCCGAAAATATTAATCTATGGAACCTATATTTTGCATTACTTCACAATCAACTTTCTAACAAAAGAATGGCTTCCTGATGTTATTTTAATTAAATATATGCCTGAAGCCCAAGTCTCAGTTTCCAAATTTTGCGAGTTTGTTTCTGAATCAATTATTCTACTATAAATTGTTTCGCCTAGGAAATTTGAAATATTAATTTCCCATATTTCTTTTACAACTGGAACATATTCAATTACCAAATGATCATTTGCAGGATTAGGATATACTTTAATAATATCATTGGTAATTAACTCAGGCAATTCTGTTACGTTATAACACGACCATTCCAAATTAAAACCTCCATAGTTCACACTTGAGTTCGAATTAAAAGTTACTAAAACCAATCCTGACTTAGTATACACAGGAGCCGGCAGAACACCATATCCGCTTATTGAAGCTGCAAATGCTCCGTAAAAGTTTGATGAACCATCATATATTTTTACATAATCATTAAAAGGTTCCGTATTGAAATAATTGAATTTTAGCTGCATGCCGCTTGAGCATGAAGAATTTATTATAAACGCACATTTTTCATTATTGCTATAGTTTAAATTATTCCCTCCACTATCTGTAATTTTTCCTTGATTATCACTTGTACCTGCTACCGTGCACATAATATAATCCGTTATAGTTGTTACTGGATCTTTTGAAACTTTAATGTATCCGACTTTTGTTACTGAATCTGCAGTCAAATTGTTTTTAACAACTAATTTAACGTTGTATGTCCCTTCGGTATTATAAGTTACAATTGGGTTGACTAAAGTAGATGCATTTGGAGTTCCTCCATAAAATGTCCATTTAAAACTAGTAGGATTTCCAGTTGACAAACCAGTAAATGTAACCTGTTCTTCAACTTTAATTGAAGTCTTATTTGAAGAGAATAATGCTACTACTGGAGTAACACCATTAATCAAAGAAATTTGATATGATAGATTGGTATTATTAGTTAGTGCAGTACAATTTGATTGTGTCAAGAGCAAATAATAAGTGCCTGTGGTTGTTGGAGTAAAGTCAATCGAAGCTGCATTAGAGGAGCAAACAGGACTATTATTGTCATTTGAAGCAATCAAAGTCCCCAAGTTATTATATACTCTTAAATACGTATCCGTTGTACTTCCGCATGTTGAAAACCGATAAGTATAATTTGACACACCACTAAATGTCCAATAATATGCATTACCGGAATACAAAGTTCCTGATTGAAGTGCATTTATTACCGGCAAATTACCATTGTTAGCGACATAATTCATACATAAAAAGCTAGGACTTGGAACTAATACTGACAAATAGGGTGAAATTACAGTAGTTCCCATGGTTCCTGTAAATGTCAATGTCGATGATATGGCATCACTTGGTAAAAAAGCAAGTATCATATTATCGTAATTTGAAAAACTATTTAAGTAAGGGATTGAATATTGAGTCCGATATCTTATGGTATTAAATCGGCTAAGATTGGTACCTAATATTGATATGTATGACCCTGGAGTGGCAGGGTTGTTGATAATAGAAGAAATAGAGGGAGGTACATTCAAAGTATATGAATAGGTAATTGGTGTTGAAGTAATTAAATTGCTGCAATAACTTCGTGATACCAATAAATAAAAGATATCGTTATTACTTGGTACAAATTCCAATGATGCCTGCAAACTGCTGCATGCTACTCCATAATTGTCATTAGATGCTACCAATAATCCAGAGCTGTTATATATTCTCAAATAAGTGTCGTCCGTAGCATTACAAGTCGAAAACTTGTAAATATTTTGATTTAATCCTGCGAAGGTCCAATAATTGGGATATCCTGTGCTAGCTGTTAGAATTTGAGAGACTGTACCGGGGTTGAATCCTCCATTGTTACTCAAATTTGAAGAACACATAAAAGATGATGGATTGACAATGATGTTTAATACAGGTGCGATTACAATACCAAAAGCTCCAGATAATGTAAATGCGCCTGTCACCATATCAGAAGGCACATAGGTACTCAAATAATTTCCATAATTTGAGAAATTGGTGCTATAAATATATCCGTTAACATTTCTATAAAAAATATAACTCACATTCGAAAATCCACTTCCATTAATGTTAACATAACTCCCGGCAGATACAGGATTTGGAGAAATTCCGGTTACCGTAGGGGTAATTGAGGTTATCGTTAATACCGGAGTTGAAACTGCACCAAAATTTCCTGTGATAGTAAGAATCCCTGTCATTGCATCAGAAGGCACATTCATACTCAAATAATTGCCATAATTACTAAAATAAGTTGAATTGGTATATCCATAAGTTGACCTATAAAGAATACTATTTGCATTGTTGAAGCCTGCACCGTATATACTTATATAATTACCTGAACTTACTGGATTAGGAGCAATCCCAGTTACTGTTGGAGTAATTGCCGTAATAGTTAAAATGGGTGTAATTCTAGAACCAAAACTTCCTGCCAAAGTTAGAGGACCCGTTATAATATCAGAATATAAATAAAGTTGCAATCTATTTCCATAATCAGAAAAATTTGAGGTGCTCGAATAACCATAATTTGTGCGGTAATAAATATAATTTACACTTCCAAAACCTGCTCCGCTTATATTAACATATCCCGACCCACTTGACGGATTAGGAGATATACCCAATATAGTGGGGGTGAAAACAGTTATGGTAACTACAGGTGATATTACATTTCCAAAACTACCTGATAGTGTTAATGGTCCTGTAACTGCATTATATGGGATATTAACAATTAAGCCATTACTAACAGTATAAAAATTGCAATAACTTGCTTGTCCTATATTATTCAGGCACGATACATTTGCAACATTTGCAAATCCTGTACCATTCAAGTTGATATTCTTATTTACAGAGGTAGGATTGGGTGTAATGGCAGTAATATTTGGCGTAGTTGAAGTTACAGTCAAAACAGGAGAAGTAATTTGAACCATTCCACTTGTAAGGGTCAAAGAAGATGTTATAGCTGAATTAGGGATATAATAGCTGATATTATTCCCGGATAAATAAAAATAACTCGTATTTATATTGCCTAGATAATTTTTATAATATACATAATTAATATTATTCAAACCTTCACCATAAATATTGATGTAATTCGAAGGATAAGTTGGATTGGGATTAATACCTGAAACGGATATAGGAGTAATTTTTATATAATTAGTTTTCTTTGTTGTATGAGTCCCTTGAGCATTTGTAATTTTTAAGTATACATTGTACGAACCCGATAATAAAAAATTAATTGATGGGTTTCTAACAGATGAAGTTATCAAATTAGGTCCTTCAAAAGTCCAATTCCATGTTGTAGGATTATTTAATGATAAATCTGTAAAATCAATTGTACTTCCCATTGGAGCCGTAGTTTTGGAAGCAATAAAATTTGCAAATGGATTTCCTAAAACCGTAAGATTACTTGTAATGGTAACTGTTGGATAATTCAAGTCCGAAGTTTTGATTAGTAAAGGCAATGTATAATTACCCGCATTTAAATTTCTAGCACTTATTTTCACAGCATTATTAATGTTATTGCCGTTTTTTATAATGCCTGATGTAATAGTATGGGGTAAAATCCACGAGCTAGAACCATCTACATTCACGCTTACCCTATGTTCGTCTCTACCTCCAATATTTGTATTAACTTCAGGAGAATTAACCAATCTAACCTCAATATAACCATATGAAAGCCAATTCTTTAGTTGAGTTCCTGAAAATGTATAATTTTTTACAATATCAGTCCCATTCCAAACATTTTTGTCATCTATGTCTTCTATAAAATCATCGTTTATAAATAATGATGCATATTCTGAATAATAATCATAGTCGCCATTTAAGGTAATTGTAACTTTAACATTTTCGACATTTTTATTTATATTTCTAAATTTATGTCTCGTAGTTGCTCCTGATACGCTATATACTTTTAAGCTTGTAGAATCATACGGTATATTGCTTAAGAGCAATTCGTAATAAATATCTCCTGGTCCACTATTACTAATTGTTAAATCTCTTAATATCGTGTCGCCGGCTGCAAGTACATTATTTAAAACTAAAGGACTTATAGTGACAGATCCTGGATTTTGAACTAATATACTTTTGGTGGTTGAGTCTTTATATTTACAATTCGATGAACTCAATTTTATTGTTTTTACACCTGAAGTGGTATATATAGCCGTGCTATTTAACAAATTTGAAGTTAACCCATTTCCAAAGGTCCAAATGTTATTTCTACTTTCTCCAACAGAGGTATTAACAAACTTTACTTCAGTATTAAGTCCGGGATTAGTGTTCGAAATAGAGAAATTAGCAATCAATGGAGTTACATTTGCCTTAAGGTAATATTCAAGTTCAAACCCTTTTCTGGTTATTATTTCATCTGCATAAAAGGTTATAAGTGCCACTCCTGAAGTCACTATTACTGAATCGGGCAAAGTGGCTCCTGTACTGTTTAGTAACAATGGAGCCGAAGTAGTACTTCCATTATATATTTTTAAATAATCATAATATGTTTCTAAATCAAAAGATTTAAACTTAAAAACAATTGAAGAAGAACAAGTAGGTTTAACTATTAATCTACAGCTATCCAAGTCCTTATAATCTCCATCTTTGCCACCTGAGTCATATATTTTACCTGAATTGAAAGTAATTATTCTTAATGAATCACACATATTTACTGCATTTGACACATTAATATACTTAAGTTTATTTTCAGAAGAAGAACCATAGATATTAGAAGTTGTAAGACTAACGTTGTACACACCTTCGTTTTGATAGGTTACAGTAGGATTTTTTTGATTAGAGGTAGCAGGTGATCCTCCTTCGAAAGTCCAACTCCAACTGGTTGGAAAATTTTCAGAAATATCGGTATACGTAATGCTTTTGCCCGGTAAAACTTGATTTGAAATAGATTTAAAATTAGCCACAGGAGCAGCTGGTTGTCCATTGAATAGTTTAATTGTATAATCTTCATATTGACCATAAACGATAGAAGAACATCCATCAGGAGCAGGATAACCTGAATATCCAGATCCTACGCGCATTCTTAAAGGTATATTGATGTTTGAATTTGAAGGAACTAAAAAATTAGCGTTGTGTAATCCTATTTTATCATCAGAAAATAAAATTTCATCACTTGTAAAAACACCATCATTATTGTAATCAATCCATGTCTTTACTTTTTCAGGGAAATTCGAATTTGTTTGAATTGTAATTGGATATGATTTGCCGGTTTGTAAAAGCGTATTATTAGAACAGGTAAAATCTTTATATCCTTCCGTAGAATTTGAAGTCGATTTATCAATGGTATTTATTATTACTCTTGAAATACCTATACTTGCAGAACTAAGAGAAGTCAAGGGAGTGCAGTTTGCCGATAATGGGCTTCCAAAATTGTCAACAATGATATAATTCACTTTGGAAACTACATCAGTACCTGAATTACAACTTGCGCTTCCTTGTGCAGTTAGTGTTACAGTATAATTTCCTGTGAAATTATATACTTTGGTTGGCGAATAATCTGTACTAGTGGTGCCATCTCCAAAATCCCAGTAATATGAACTTGCATTAAAGCTATTGTTTGCAAATTTTATAGTAACTGGCGTAGTACATGAATACGTTTTATCACTTCCAAATAATGCTTTAACTTCAAAAGTGGGTGCACTGCCTACTCCAACTGCATACCATGCGTTGGCAGTTGATATTACCTCTTGTGAGCAAGCACCATACAAATCCTGCGCTGCAGTTATTGAATAATATCTTGAATCACTGTATACGGAGTTAGAAGTTAAATACACCGACAGGTTTCTGTATGCAATTTTAGAAGCTTTATCAATCCCAATGCCTGTTACTGTATAGGCGTTTCCCAAGTCGTTTACACCATTTCCACCATTTACCAATAAGTAAAACCAATGGTTTTGAACGCCACTATTGATATGAACACCTCCATTATCTCCCGAACTTGTATACCAATATTGTCCTAAATATGTGTCAGGGTCACCATGCATATTTGGATTGTCCATACTTCTTATACCTAGTCCATTAGGGGTTATTTTATTGCCTATTAACCAACTGGTGGTGGTGGGAACCGCAAATATTTCAACAGCTTTACCGAAAATATCACTGAAGGATTCATTCAATGCTCCGGATTCATAAGAATATACCAAACTTGCAGTCTTTTCAGTGACCGCATGTGTAATTTCATGTCCGCAAACATCAGGACTTACAAGTGGTGTAAAATAACTTCCATCTCCATCACCATAAGTCATTCTTGAACCATCCCAAAATGCATTGTTATATGAATAGCCATAATGAACATATGATTTAATAATTGCCCCGGCATTGTCATAACTATTTCTTCCAAATTTACTAAAGTAAAAATCGTACGTTTTTTCCGCACCAAAGTGTGCGTCAGTGGCTACTTCATCTTGAAAACTATTCACATTATTCCAATTATTATCAGAGTCTTCAAAATCTGAGGCTGCTGTATAATTTGAGCCATTTCTCAAATTCAAAGTTTGTATGCCATTACCTCTTCCTGATTCTTGCAAAATGTAATTTATTCCTGAAAATGAAGTTTTTATAGTCTGTGCAGAACTATATTTGGTCTGTGCAGTTGCAGTATAGTCAATATGGCATATTCTGTCTTCAGTAAATACAACTTCTCCTGTCGATGCATCTATGTATACATATTGTCGTTTAAGTGGATCAATACTGTAAATATCAAATTTATAGGTTAGTCGAAAATCTCCTTCTTTGATTTTATTATTCATAGCTTTATATACTAACAATGCTTTGGGAATTTCGGATTGATTATCCGGATTATTCCATGTAAAGTTTTTTGACTTAAATAGTTTAATTGCTTTTTCAAATGCTTCCTTTTCGTTTAAAATAATCTCAGAGTGAATAACTTTTATTCTTGATACATCGCCATTAACCGATATAACTTTTTGATTTTTTGAATGTATAATTAATTCAAACCCTTCAATTTCAATGTCTTGATAGCTAAAAATATACTTCTTGTGTTCAAAACCTATTTCATCTTTTTCGATACCTTTATATCGAATATTACAATCTTTATAAGGTAAGTAATTAGCTAAAATCCAAAACTTTACATTTGCGGTATCTAATTCTGAGGTCGATTTAAGTTTGATATATTTTGGAAAATCTTCTTTAGGTTCCCATCTATAAGATTCGTAATCCGAAAGCGTAAATCCAGGAACTACTCGCGAATTTTGCTGTGCGTTTACTATTGAAATGCACAAAAGAATGACACTAAAACATCGGAGGAATGCATTCATAAGAAATAGTTATGCTTTAATTTGAATTCAAATAAACAAAAAAAAATTAAAACAAAAAAAAACAGGTATTACCCTATATTAAAATTCTTTTACTAAATAATACTTTCAAACACCAAATCAATTGTTCGCTTATCCAAATCTGTTCCTTTTACAGTTACTCTAACCTTGTCACCAAAAGTAATAACCTTATGATGCTTACGACCGATGGCACGCATATTGATTTGATCCAAATCATAAAAATCTTCTTTGATATCCTGATACCTAACCAATCCTTCACATTTCGTATCTGTAATTTCTACAAATATGCCCCATTCTGTAATTCCTGATACAATGCCATCAAACGACTGACCAATCATTCGTGCCATATACTCGGCTTGTTTGTACTTAATTGATGCCCGTTCCGCCTCTGCAGCAACCTTTTCCATATCGGAACTATGCTTACATTGTTCTTCAAATGATTTTTTCTCGCCTTTTACAGAATTATGCAGATACATTTCGAGCAACCGATGTGCCATCATATCTGGATACCTCCGAATAGGCGAAGTAAAGTGCGAATAATGATCAAATGCCAATCCAAAATGCTGGTTGGCATCAGTAGTATATTTGGCTTTCGCCATGGCCCTAACTGCCAGGTTTTCAAGCATATTTTGCTCTGGCTTGCCTTGAACATCTTCCATCAACTGATTCAAATCTTTACTGATGTTTTTGCTCTCAGCTTCCAGTTTGTGACCAAATTTTTTAGCAAACATCGCAAAAGACCTCAATCGCTCCACATCCGGCTGATCATGTGTACGATATACCATTACATTTTTTTCTTTTCCATTATGAAAATTATATACAAACCTTGCCACTTGTCTATTTGCAAGCAACATAAACTCCTCCACCACTTTATGCGAATCTTTTCTGATTTTAGGAAATACACCTAATGGCACCCCTTTCTCATCGAGTTTAAATTTTACTTCTACGGTTTCAAAGTTAATTGCACCATTTTTGAATCGGTCATTTCTTAGTTTTATATGTAGCTTGTGCAATAAATCTATAGCTTCATAATGTTTTCCTCCTTTGTTATCAATGATTTCCTGAACTTCTTCATAGCTAAATCGGGTATCTGAGTGAATGATCGTTCTGCCAAACCATTCCTTCTTGATATTTGCATTTTCGTCCATTTCAAACACTGCCGAAAAAGTAAGCCTATCTTGATTAGGCACCAATGAACAGAGGTTGTTGGATAACTTTTCGGGCAACATTGGTATAACCCTGTCCACCAAATAAATAGAAGTTGCCCTTTTGTAAGCTTCATCTTCCAATCGGGTGCCGGGCGTCACGTAATGAGTTACATCTGCAATATGTACGCCTATTTCCCAGGTATTTTCAGAAAGCTTCCGAACCGAAATGGCATCATCAAAATCTTTGGCATCCACAGGGTCAATAGTAAATGTGAGCACATCCCTGAAATCCCGTCTTTTTTTGATTTCTTCTTCGCTTATGATGCCATCTATTTTTTCTGCATCTTTCTCAACTTCACTTGGAAATTCAAATGGTAATCCAAACTCAGCCATTATGGAATGCATTTCAACATTGTGCTCCCCTGCCCTTCCTAACACTCTGATTACTTTTGCTTTGGGATTTTTTTTTCGAATATCCCAGTCAGTAATTTTCACTACTACTTTATCGCCTGTTTTGGCTCCGTTGATATCATTGGTCTCTACTAAAAAATCATAAAATACCTTTTTAAAATCAGGTACTACGTAAGCAGCGTGCCTAAGTACTTCAATTTTGCCTACAAATTCTTCTCGTTTACGTTTGATTACTTCTATTACCTCTCCTTCTTCCCTACTATCGTTTCTGGGTCGTTTGGATGGCACTATCATCAATTTGACTCTATCTCCATCAAAGGCGTCCGCCATTTTTTCCTTTAGAATAATAATATCTTCTCTGCCATCTCCCACTATTGCGTATGCAAATCGAGGATTTACATGATCAATCACTCCTTCTAATATTGCAGGAGCAAATGCCGATTTGAATGAGCCATCTTTCTGAGTCAATATTTTTCCGGTTCTTTCAAGTTGGTCTATCGCGGTAAAAAGGCTTGATATATGCTTTTTGTCAGATAATCTTAGTGATTTTACAAGCTGGGCTTTTGTAAAAGTTTCATCAAAATTCTTATCCAAAAAATTCTGTACTTCTCTTAATATATCACCGTGACTTCCTGTGCGTTTGTTCTTATTCCTATGAGGCATTTTTTTTCATTTGTTCAAACATACAAAATAAAGGGCAAAAGAGTGGTGGATGTGTAAAAATAGAGATTGGCAGAAAATAAAAAAGCCCCGTTTCCGAGGCTTTCATTTTTTCAAAAACTTCCTTTGAGCTTCATTCTTTTTTGAATTTCAATCATCTGGGCTTTGAACTTTTTGTCAGTGACCATCATATCTTCTACGGTTTCAATAGAATGTATCACGGTGCTATGATCTCTGCCTCCAAAATATAAACCAATGGTTTTAAGTGAAAGCGTGGTATAATTTTTAGCTAAATATATACCTACCTGACGTGGAATAACTAATTCTTTCTTGCGCGATTTACTTTTTACATCCTCTAATGTAACTTTAAAGAAATCCGTAATCGATTTATGAATAAAGTCGATATTCACTTCAGTATTCACATCGCATACGATGGATTGCACTATTTGCTTGGCAATATCCATATCTATTTCTTTACGATTCAATGATGATTGTGCAATTAGTGCAATCAATACACCTTCAAGTTCACGTACATTGGTATCTACACTGTGTGCGATATATTCCAGAATATCCATCGGCAAGCTAATACCTTCTTGATCCATTTTTTGCTGAATTATAGCCATTTTGGTTTCAAAATCAGGTTGTTGCATATCAGCATTTAAGCCCCATTTAAAGCGCGATAATAATCTATCCTCAATCCCTTGCAATTCTTTCACCGCACGGTCACTGGTCATTATAATTTGTTTCTGGTTTTGATGCAAATGGTTAAATATATTGAAAAACAATTCTTGCGTTTTTTCTTTGCCTGAAAAAAATTGGATATCGTCAAATATCAAAACATCAACAGCCAGATAATATGCCGAAAATTCTTGAATTCCTCCGGTTCTAACTGATTCCATAAAATGGTTAACAAATTTTTCCGAAGTGATATAAAGTACTTTTTTAGAAGGGTTTTCTTTTGCTATTTTATTGCCTATGGCCTGCACTAAATGCGTTTTGCCGAGTCCAACACCTCCATATATTGTAAGTGGGTTAAATGAGGTAGTTCCGGGCTTATTAGCAACCGCCATACCTGCCGAACGAGACAACCTATTACAATCCCCTTCTATAAAATTATCAAATGTATAGTTTGGATTTAGGTTGGATCTGTATTTTACATTTTCTTGAGTATAAAGCAAATCTTGTGATTCTACTTTTGATAACACCTCTGATTTGTAGTTTGAAACTTTTTTACCGGGAATGTTAAACGAAAGAGAACTGTTTTTATCATTTCCCTTATCAACTATAATTGAATATTCCAACCTGCCTTCCGAACCTAATTCAGAGAAAATTGCTTTTTTTAGTACATGAACATAATGTTCTTCAAGCCATTCGTAAAAAAATTGACTAGGAACCTGTATTGTTAATACATCTCCTACTATAGATTTTGCAATAACAGGTTTGAACCAAGTTTCAAAATTTTTCTCACTAACATGGTCCTTAATGACGGACATACAGTTGTTCCAAACCGTCTCGCAGTCTCTTACAAGTGCCTCCATAATTCTTTTAATTGTTTAATAGTTAAATAATATTTTACAGCGATATGGATTCAAAACTGATATAAAAAAAATTAAAAAAAAAACGATTTTTTTCTTGTGAAATTGAAAACACGCAAATTGTAAAATTTAAAGGCTATGAACTTATAAGTTCGTGTAAAAATACAACGCTACATTGGTTTTTTTATACAGGATAAAAATGTGGATAACTTTAATATGAGAATTGAAACTAATTATAAATAATTGACAGTCAAATAGTTGCAATATTATAAATTAACAACTTATAAGATTGCTAAAAAATCGTCAAATAAATATCTCGAATCATGTGGTCCGGGAGCTGCCTCTGGATGGTACTGAACAGAAAAAGCTTTTTTGTGTTTTAGACGGATTCCTTCAATGGTATTGTCATTCAAGTTGATATGAGTTATTTCAATATTTTTGTTATCCTCAACAGCCTCTTTTACAACAGAAAAACCATGATTCTGAGACGTAATTTCCGAACTCCCAGTTCTCAAATTTTTTACCGGATGATTTAATCCTCTATGTCCATTATGCATTTTGTAAGTAGGTACATCATTGGCTAAAGCAAGCAGTTGATGTCCAAGACATATTCCGAAAACTGATTCATTATTATCCAATATTTCTTTAACAGTATCGATGGCATATTTCATAACAGATGGATCACCGGGGCCATTAGATAAGAAAAAACCATCAGGATTCCATTTTTTCATCTCTGTATAAGTAGTTTTTGCAGGGAAAACATTACAATATATCCCTCTGTCAACCATATTATTTAAAATGCTTTTTTTAATCCCAAAATCTAAGACTGCTACTTTTTTAGCATTATTCGGATTCCCTATAAAATAATTTTTTTCTGTACTCACAACTGAAGACAATTCTAAACCCGCCATATCAGGAGTATTTGCCAATTTCTTGCTTAATACACTTATATCTAATTCATCATTCGATATTATTCCATTCATAGCGCCTTTACTTCGAATATGTCGCACTAATTTGCGCGTATCCACTCCTGAAATTGCCACAACATTTCTTTTTGAAAAATAATCAAACAAAGATCCATCAGTTACCCTTCGTGAATAAGTATCTGAAAACTGATTACAAACCAATCCCGAAAATTGTATCTCATTGGATTCATCTTCTTCGAGTAAAACTCCATAATTCCCAATATGCGAGGTAGTATTAATAATTATTTGACCTTTATAAGATGGATCTGTGTATATTTCCTGATAACCAGTCATTCCTGTATTAAAACATAACTCACCGGTAGTTGTACCTTTGGCTCCAACTGAATAACCTTCAAATACAGTACCGTCTTGTAAAAGTAATATTGACTTTTCCTTTATATTTTGCTTCACTTTACGAATTAGATTAATTGTCCAAACATAAAAAAAGGATTTGATGACTCAAATCCTTTTTAGTAATTAATTATTTCTATTTAAACTTAGGCTTCAGCACCCTCATTCTTACCTGATTCATTTTCAGTTGATTCAATATTATTTTGTTCATCGTTAGAAGCTACAGTAGCGTCAGAAATATTTTGATTTACTGAGGAAACTGTATCTTCTGCTTCAACCTTATTTTGTTCCACATTAGATGCTTTTACTTTAACTTCTGCTTTTGCATTACTTATTTTAGAACCAATTGTTTTGGTATCAGAAACTGTCTCCGTTGATTTTTTTCTACCTCTTCTTGTTCTAGTTGCTTTGCTTGAACTTTCATCATTGCTGGAATACAACATATTATAATCTACCAGTTCCATAATGCACATTTCAGCATTGTCACCCAATCTGTTATCCATTTTGATTATACGAGTATAACCACCTTGACGAGCAGCTATTTTGTCAGCTACATTATCAAACAATTCTTTTACCGAATCTTTATTTTGAAGATAGGAGAATACAATACGTCTTGAGTGTGTATTGTCATCCTTTGCTTTTGTCAAAAGAGGTTCAACAAACTTGCGAAGTTCTTTGGCTTTAGCCAAAGTTGTTTCGATTCTTTTATGAATTATCAATGAAGATGCCATGTTTTTTAACAAAGCACCTCTATGTTGAGATGTTCTTCCTAAATGATTGTCTTTCTTACCGTGTCTCATGATTAATCTTCGTCTAATTTATATTTTGCAACATCCATTCCAAAACGCAAATTTTTATCTTGCATTAATGCTTCAAGCTCAGCCAATGATTTCTTACCAAAATTTCTAAATTTCATCATATCAGAAACATCAAGTGATGCTAAATCTCCTAAAGTTTTTATATCTGCCGCTTTTAAACAATTGTATGCACGAACAGATAAATCCAAGTCTGACAATGGTGTTTTTAATAACTTACGCATATGTAAGTACTCTTCATCAACAGTTTCAACTTCTTCTGATTTTTGAGTTTCAAAAGTCATTGTTTTGTCAGAGAACAACATGAAATGCTGAATTAAAATGTAAGCTGCACCTTTTAGGGCATCCTCAGGATGAATGGTGCCATCACTTTCTATTTCAAGAATTAATTTCTCGTAATCAGTTTTTTGTTCAACACGCGTATTTTCAACGCTATATTTTACATTTTTGATTGGTGTGAAAATTGAATCCACTGGAATTACACCAAATCCACCTTGATCAGCTGCTTTTTGCTCTTCTGCAGGAACATATCCACGACCTTTTTCAATAGTCAATTCAATATCAAATTTAATCCCTGGAGAGAAGTGACAAATAACTAAATCAGGATTTGTTATTTGAAAACAAGAAGTAAAATCTTGAATATTTCCAGCGGTAAACATCTCTTTTCCTTTCAAAGTGATGTTAATTCTGTTTTCCATCATAACATCCGGAATCTTCTTAAATCTCACTTTTTTAAGATTTAAAATAATTTCAACAATATCCTCTTTAACTCCTTCAATCGTTGAAAATTCGTGCAATACACTCGGAATTTTAATACTAGTTATTGCATATCCTTCAAGCGAAGAAAGCAATACTCTTCTTATTGCATTACCAATTGTAACACCAAATCCTCTTTCCAAGGGTTTGAATTCGAAGAAACCTTTGAAGTCGTCAGCTTTTTCCATGACAACTTTTTCGGGCATTTGAAACGCAAGTATAGACATTGAACTGTTTTTAAATGATTAATAATTATTATTTTGAATACAACTCCACAATTAATTGTTCGTTGATATTTTCAGGAATAGAATCTCTATCCGGGTACTGAACAAATTTGCCAAGCATTAATTTAGAATCAAATTCAATCCAATTGAATTTTTTAGCACTTCTAGCTGATAATGAAGTGGTAATTGTTTCAAGTGATTTGGATTTTTCTCTAACAGCAATATTGTCACCAGGTTTTAACAAATATGATGGTATATTAACCAAATCACCATTTACAGTTATATGTTTGTGTAATACAATTTGTCTTGCTGCCCTTCTAGTAGGTGCAATTCCCATTCTATATACGGTATTATCTAATCTAGATTCCAAAAACTTTAACAAGTTAACACCAGTAATACCTTCTTTTCTAGATGCTAAATCAAAAGTTTTTGCAAATTGTCTTTCAAGCAATCCGTATATATATTTTGCTTTTTGCTTTTCATTCAACTGAACAGCATATTCTGATTTTTTTCCTCTTTTACCTTTACCATGCATTCCTGGGGCATAGTTCTTTTTTTGAAGTGCTTTGCTGTGACCTAAGATAGGCTCATTAAACCTTCTTGAAATTCTAGTACGTGGTCCTGTATATCTTGCCATTTAAGTATCCTGATTTCTTTATATATTAAACTCTTCTTTTCTTTGGTGGACGGCAACCATTGTGTGGAATAGGAGTTATATCTTTAATAGATGTAACTTCTATACCCGTGTTTTGTACAGTTCTGATTGCAGATTCTCTGCCTGCACCAGGTCCCTTTACAAATACTTCTGCTTTTCTCATCCCAAGTTCAAATGCTGTTTGAGCACAATTTGAAGCTGCTAACTGAGCTGCATAAGGAGTATTTTTCTTAGAACCTTTAAATCCCATTTTACCAGCAGATGCCCAAGATACTACTTGACCATTTGAGTTGGTTATTGAGATTATAATATTGTTAAAGGTAGCTTGTATATGTACCTGACCGATTGGTTCTACAACTACAACTCTCTTTTTTGACTTGTCTTTTTTCTTTTGTGCCATTTCTTTTTGTAATTACACTAAATTATTTAGTTGCCTTTTTCTTGTTAGGTACCGTTTTGCGTTTACCTTTTCTTGTACGGCAATTAGTTTTTGTTCTTTGTCCTCTTACAGGTAAACCTCTCCTATGTCTTAATCCACGATAACAACCGATATCCATAAGTCGTTTTATCGAAAGTTGAACTTCAGATTTAAGTACCCCTTCAGTTTTAAACTCATTTGAAAGTATGGTTCTGATAAGATTGGCTTCTTCCTCTGTCCATTCTTTTACTTTCTTATCAAAATTAACACCTGCTTTAGCAAGTATTCTTTGAGACGAACTTTTACCAATACCGTAAATATACGTTAGTGCGATTTCGCCTCTTTTTAAATCGGGGATGTCTACTCCTGCTACCCTCATAGTTTTATTATTAACCTTGTCTTTGTTTGAAACGTGGATTCTTTTTATTAATTACATATAATTTGCCCTTTCTGCGTATTACTTTGCAGTCGATGCTCCTTTTTTTAATTGATGCCTTTACTTTCATATTACTTATATCTAAGTGTTATTCTACCCTTTGAAAGGTCATATGGTGACATTTCAATTTTTACTTTATCTCCTGGTAAAATTTTGATGTAATTCATTCTCATTTTACCAGAAATATGACAGATAACTTCGTGTCCATTTTGCAAAAGAACTCTAAACATAGCATTTGATAATGCCTCAAGTATAGTTCCATCTTGCTCAATCGATCCTTGTTTAGCCATTTATTCTTTGTTCTTTTATAATATATTCAAATGTTGTTAATATTTCAGGAGTACCATTGTTAATTGCTACAGTGTGTTCGTAATGTGCTGATGGTTTTCCGTCAGCTGTATTTACTGTCCATCCATCATCCAATTGATAAACCTCCTTTTTCCCCATATTAATCATCGGCTCAATAGCGATAACCATTCCGTTAATAAGTTTATGCCCTTTACCTCTTTTGCCATAATTTGGAACCTCAGGCTCCTCATGCAAATTTCGACCTACTCCATGACCTACTAACTCTCTTACTACAGAATACCCTTGTCTTTCAACGAACGATTGCACTGCAAAACCAATATCACCGGTTCTCCATCCAGCCCTTGCATGGTCAATACCATAAAACAGTGACTGATAAGTTATTTGCAATAATCTTTTTTTCTCATTGCTGATTTCACCTACTTGATAAGTATAAGCTGAATCAGCATGAAACCCATTTAAATAAACACCACAGTCAATAGAAACAATATCTCCACTTCTGAGTATGTATTTATTTGGAATACCATGTACTACTGTTTGATTTACAGATATACATAGTGTGGACTTAAATCCACGATAATTCAAGAAAGATGGGATTGCTTTATGATCACGAATAAAATCAAAAGCAATTTTGTCTAGTTTTGTTGTCTCGACTCCTTCTTTAATATTTCTTGACAATTCACCATGTACTTTACCTAGCAAATCACCACTTATTTTGATTTGTTTGATATCTTCTTGGTTCTTGTAATTTATTCCTTTAGCCTTTTGAAAGAACATATAATGATTGGTATTTTTTAAGCCATTGCCATTGACTCCTGTCTGCCTTTTAAACGTCCAGATTTCATTAAACCATCATATTTTTTCATCAACAAATAACTCTCAACTTGTTGCAAAGTATCCAACACTACACCAACCATAATTAGTAATGAAGTACCTCCATAAAATTGGGCAAATTCTCTGCTAAGTCCGAATAAACCAGCTATGGCTGGCAAAATTGCAACCGCGACCAAAAATATAGATCCGGGAAGCGTAATTCTGGACAAAACGGTATCTATAAACTCTGCAGTGCTTTTACCAGGTTTAATTCCAGGAATAAAACCACCATTTCTTTTAACATCATCTGCCATTTGTTGAGGATTAATAGCTATTGCAGTATAAAAGAATGTAAAAGCTATGATAAGAGTACCAAACACCAGATTATATTGCCAAGAAGTGTAATCAGAAAAAGTAGCTCCAATACTATTAGCTAAATCATTAGAATCAGCCCAAATTGAAGCAACCATTGCCGGTAAAAACATTAATGATTGTGCAAAAATAATTGGCATAACACCTGAAGCATTCAATTTTAAAGGAATATACTGACGTTGCCCCCCCGACACTTTTGACCCAACAATTTGTTTCGCATATTGAACAGGTATTTTTCTTGTAGCCTGAGTTAACATTATTACCACCAAAATAATAAAGAACCAAGCAATTAATTCAACCATAAAAAACAATGCTCCATTGATTCCTTTAGAAGCTCCTTCTGCGATTAATGCGCCTGGCAGCCTTGAAATAATTCCAATCATAATTAACATTGAAATTCCATTTCCGATTCCTTTATCTGTTATTTTTTCACCTATCCACATACAAAATATAGTTCCCGCTGTAAGAATCACAAGAGATGAAATTGTGAAAATCGATCTATCAATTAAAATGGCTTCAGATGGAATAGTTGCAGTTACATAGCCTATGCCTTGAGCCATAGTTATAAAAATGGTCAATACTCTAGTGATTTGATTTATTTTTTTTCTGCCAGATTCACCTTCCTTTTGCATTTTTTGGAAATAAGGAACAGCTACTGTTAATAATTGCAGTACAATTGAAGCTGAAATATAAGGCATAATACCTAGTGCAAATATAGATGCATTGCTAAATGCTCCACCTAAAAATGTATCAAGTAACCCTAAAATTCCTGAAGTATTTTTTGTTAAACGATTAGGATCAACACCAGGCAATACAATATAAGAACCCAACCTAAATATTAGAAGGAATCCCATTGTGGCTAATATTCTATTTCTTAGCTCATCAATAGAAAAAATATGTTGTATTGTGGTTACTATCCTTTTCATTATGCTTTTGTAGTGCTTTCTATGATTCCACCTGCTTTTTCAACTGCTTCTTTTGCTGCGACTGAAAATGCGTCAACTTTAATATTTACTTTTGATTTGATTTCGCCTCTAGCTAACAATTTTACACGATCATTCTTCGAAACCAAACCGTTGCTTTTCAGCACTTCTTTATCAATTGTTGTTATTTTTTTATCATCAACTAGCTTTTGGATAACATCCAAATTAATTGATTTATATTCTATTCTGTTAATGTTTGTAAAACCAAATTTAGGTACACGTCTTTGCAATGGCATTTGACCACCCTCAAAACCAAGTTTGGTTTTATGTCCAGCACGTGACTTATCCCCTTTATGACCTT
>JANRJY010000051.1:0-8975 GCA_033763735.1 Bacteroidota bacterium
TGCCGACATCAAAGTATTCAACAGAAGTGGTATAGAAGTATATTCAGCAAAAGGGGAACAAGTGAATCGTCAGCCATGGGATGGGGGAGGCTTACCTGCCGGCACCTACTACTACTACATCGACAACCGCGATGGTACCACACCAATGACCGGAGCAGTGACGATTGTGAAGTAACGGGGGGACGTGTTGAAGTTTGGACGTGTTGATGATTGGATGTTTAGACGATCCGATGTGCTCAAGTGCTGGAGAGTTTCCACTTCCTTCTACTAAGTCTCACCTGGGAGTATTCAACTAACTGTGTCACTCAATCATTTACTCATTTATCCATTCAACACTCAATCATTCAACACTCAATCATTCAGCCATTCACTAATTCAGTAGCTCACTAAATCACTTCTCACCAATAGAATATTCAATTAAGTGCGTCCAACCATCTTTGTGTTTTCGGCGGGATTTAGTTTTTTCTATCAAGGCTAATACCTTTTGTCGGAAGGACCAATAGGTAGCTACTCTTAATTCCAACATTTTGGCACTTTCTTCAATCGTGTTTTCTTTACTTCCTGTGCTTGTCAAATAAGTTATATAAAATGCTTTTTGAATTGAAAATTTAACACCTTGAAAAATCGTATTCACTGTAGATGATTCAATATAGTTACAACGTTGACATTTACGTGAAAAATTTGCCAACAATTTATATCCTGAATAATCACATCGAACACATTTAAAACTGTCGTTTTTCCATTTAATATTTGAGAGATATATATAGCAAGAGTTTTCATCAGGAAAAATTTTAGTAAATTCTTGAAATGACATGATTTTTTGAAAAGCACGGGCCTTGGTAATATCCTCAATTTCATTGTTTAATTCAATATTATTTCTCTTAAGAATATCGTTCAAGAAAGAAATTTGTTGTGTTCGATCAGCTACCCGAATTTCAAGTTCTTTATTTAAGTTGGACTGCAATTCTTCATTCTCTTTTATTTTATTGATTGCAGTTAATTGTGCAATTTCATTTTCTTTTTGGATATGATAATATCTATACCCAATAGAAATAACAAATATTAGAGTTTCAAAAGTTGAAATATTCATAAAAGAAGCAAAAGAATCAAGTGGGCTTATGAACGTTGGTATATTGAAAACCTTAAGGAAGTTGCCTGCTAAAAGAATACTGAAACTAATTAATGAAGTAATTCCAAGTATTTTGTCATTTCGAAATCCTTGATAAATAATAATTAAACCAAAACTTTGAATTGCAAGGTCCAAATATCCATTGTTCAAAAACCAGGCGTAAGTTTCTTTTTGATCTAAAACATATAAAAAAGCCATCGTCATTCGAATACAACAAATTACTATTAGCGTTTTGTAAATGAATTTATTTCGAGTGTTAACATTAATGAAGAAATAAATGTAAAAAATTGAGGAAAGGGTTATGCCAACATAACAAATAGAATATAAATTATAAAAAAATTTTTGACCCGGATTTACCAATTCAAAAGGTAAGAAATCAACTAAGTATTGACTGTGAACGAGTCGGGCCATAATTACAAACAACGTAAACACACTATAAAAGAGATATACTTTTTCTTTTAAAAAGAAATAAAAAACTAGACTCATTAGTAATATAATAAAGCTAGAACCCAACAAAAAAAAAGTCTCAAAATGATTTTGGTATTCGTCTTTAACAAATTTGCGCAGCGAAATAATATCAAAGAAATAGTTTACCCCTTCATAATCCACAACATGAAGATAACCCGTTAAAGTATCTTGGCTATATGGAAGTTCGAAAGCCAAATGCAATGAAGTTAAATTGCGTTTGTTTATATTTTGACAATTAGATGATTTTTGTTTAACAATTTTGCCTTCATTCACATAATAGAATTCAATGTCTTCATATAATATCGGAGAACTTTTAAAGATATAATGATTTTTTATGTCATTTTGGATAAATCTAAATCGAAGCCAATAATTGCGTGTGGTCAATCGGACATTTTCAATTTTATAAGGAATAAAATCACTATCCTGCATCTTTCGCACATCTTCAAAACTATAGCTTGTTTTATCTTCCATTTTGATTTCTAGATGGGTAATATTTACACCAAAGCATAAATTATTAACCATAAGAATTAAAATACATTTTAAATAATTTATTTTTTTTTTATTCATCATAATTATGTAAATATTAAAGTTTAGAGCCCAAAATTAAATGACTGATAAAAAGCATTTTATCTTTTAAATAGTCATATTTTATTCATTACTAATCCGTAAAATATAATTTGATAACACATTGATAATGAGAATATTATAATAAATATTTCTTGGAATTAATTCAAAATTAACATATTTTTGTATTATTCAAATAATAAATTGAATTAAAGTAATCCATATTATTATGAAAATCTTTACAACTAAAGCAAAAAATTCGATATTATGTATAGTGATTGTTTTTATATCTTTAATAATCACATTTAAAATTAAGGCTCAAAATCAAGGATGCCTTAAGGTTGGTACTAACTTTAGTTACGGATTTGGTGAAAACCCATATCTAAACGAACTGTGGACAACAAATAACTGGGGTACACCAAATAATCTCAACAAAAATGCAATACCTTCTGACTCTAATGGTTATCCTTTGCAAATACCTTTTGTGCCTCTTTTACCTAATTATAATCTTACATCGGGTGCAACAAACATAACTTCTGTACAGTCAGGCGTGTATAGAATGTTGTTTGGTCAATACAACTATGGAGCTAGTCCACCTGCAGGGACCATCGCGGATCCATGGGTAATTGTTTGGGATGGAATTGGTACCATACAATTGGTAAGCTGTTGTGTAAATAGGGTTGATTTAGGAAGTTCATATAATTCGGGTTGTACAGTTAATATTTTGTCTTATACTACTTTTTCAGGAGGAGGTGGACGGATGACTTTTACTGTTCCCAGTCCGGGATGTGTTGTTACGCTCAATATACCTTATTCAAAATTAGGCAATCATGTAAGGAATATGCGACAATACAGATTAAGCAACGAAGCCCTATATAATTCCGGAGAAAGATTTAATCCTAAATTTTTAAGTGCCTTATCACCATTTCATACTGCAAGATGGATGATGTGGACAGCTACCAATTATTTTAGCTATCCATCATGGAGCGACAGAACAACTAAAGATTATTATTGTCAGCAAGGTGCTAATGATGAAAACGCAGGTATCTCGCATGACAACATTATTGAAATTTCTAATCGAACAAAAGTAAGACCCTGGATAAATATTCCTTATGCTGCGGATGATGACTATATTACAAAGTGTGCCCTTAGATATAAAACTTATCTTGATCAGGATTTAGAAATGTATATCGAATATGGAAATGAGCAATGGAACTTTGGAAATGGTTATCTTACGTTTAATCATCTTAATAATACAAGATCAGTTCAATTGTTTGGAGCTACCGGATTTTACAATGAGACAGGGGCAGAACGCGAGTTGAATATGTTCAAAATTTTTAGGCGCGTATTTGGTAAAGATAGTCTTCGTGTGAAAAGAATATCTATGACTGGAAACCAATCCGGTAACACGCATACCAATCTTATGCCAAAGGGAAGTTTTGATTATTTGTCATGGAATTGGTATTTTGGGTTAGATAATTCTAATCAAACTACTTATCGAAATTCGCTTATTAATGCGGTAAATTCTAACAATGTAGCTGCTGCCTGTAATGCATATACCCAATGTCTCAGAGATAAGCAATTATATACTGGATTTTGGGACGAATACCGTGCTTATGCTAAAGCATATGGAGTAAAAATGGCCTGTTATGAAGGAGGACTTTCAGGGTCTTCATTTGATCCGATGCCAGCTAATGTAAGAACATTTATGCGCGATGTAGTCCGACACGATGTTCGTTGGAAAGCCGTAATCAATGAAATATTAGATACACTACAATCTTGGAATGTAGAAATGCCGCAACATTTTGTATTGGGAAATGCAGATGAATGGGGTTCAGTTGATGATGTCAATAATATTCAAGCAAACGACTATACTTGGCACACTTATAAGGAATGGAACGATAATAAACGACTTTCTTGCCCACCCCCGGTTGTCTCTAATAATATTGGCTCTGGCAATTCTTTTATGTTCAATGGTTCTAATACTTATATTGATAATACAGGCAGCCTTTTCATTAACGAAGGAGCAGATTATACTATTGAAACCTGGGTTAAATTCAACCAGATTGCTCAGGATCAAGTCATATGGTCTTATTCGGGGTTAACTGCATCAAACCTATTAAAGATGGACAATCAGAGTAGGGTTCATTGGATAATTAAAAATGATGTCGGAAGTACAGCGCTTGACCTTCAGGGTATGGGAAACTCTGCCTTGTTGCAATTAAACAAATGGGTACACCTTACAGCAGTAAAATCGGGTTTGATGTATAAAGTATATGCAAATGGGGTCGAAGTTGGTAGCTCTTTGATAACAGGAGGGGGTACTTTCACCTATAATAAAGCTTCTATTGGCACTTTGCTCCAACCCTCATTTACAGGTATTTCAATGTTGTCTGGAGAAGTGGATGAATATAGAAGATATAATTCAGCCTTGAATGCAGTCACCATCCGCGATTGGATGTGTAAGAAAGCAACTTCAAATCATCCTAATTGGGCAAATTTACAATCATACTTTACATTCAATACGGTAGCAGGAAGCAACCTTATTGATGGAAAGAGTGGAGCAGCGGTAGGTACACATAATAACTTCTCAACAAATAGTTTAAGTAATTATATTCAAAGTGGATTTGTTACAAGTGGTGCGCCTATTGGGGATGATAGCCGCAATTTGTATCCCGCATTGTGGAGTGGATCTACTTTGAGTTATACCCATCCTCAAGGTGACAGACTGTCTGTTACCAACATGGGAAATGGAGCCCCTGATGGTGTACATATATATATGGTAAATCAGGGGCCTTATTTAAATCAAGCACCCAACAATTATATATCGATGGCAAATAATAGATATTATGGAGTCTTTATGGCCAATGGCACTGATCCACTGTATGATATCGCCTATGATTATACAGGAAACACCTATCCTTCTTCGAATATGGCTTTTAACAGATTGATAAAACGTCAAAATGGATCGGATAAAAATTGGGTAAATTCCGGAGCTCTTGCAAATAAATTTATTAAACGATTAACCCTCAATTGCAGGGAATCTTATAGAGCAGAATATACCATTGGGATAAGACAAACAAACCAAACTTCTCGACCCGGAGCCGGTTTGGCATTACAATTAAACTCAGGTACAAACCAAGTTAATATTTCACCCGCTCCTCCTTTGTATGGCGATTTTACGATTAGTGCATGGGTGAAAGGAAATGACAACGTAATAGTGCTTTCTGATGGTGGATATGGTGCCTATGGGTTAGGTTTAGGAGTAAGCGGGAACGCAGATTATCTTCAAGCTGGATTTCGATTCACCACCAATGCTAATGGATATACCGTTCGTAATTCCGGTTATTTCAATCCATATCCTGTTTCTTCTGCAAACGATGACTGGTCGCATATCACTTATATACGTACAGGAAACACACTTTCGACTTATGTTAATGGACAATTCAATAACTCAAATACTTTGCCTGCTAATACTCCTTTTCTCACTATGAATATCGGAGCCGGATTTTACGGAAACAATTTTAATGGTTTAATTGATGAATTATCTGTTTGGGATGTAGCGATGCCTGTTGATCTTGTTCGAAGCTATATGTGTAAAAAAATAACATCTTCTCACCCATACTATTGCACCAATTTGAAAATGTACTATGATTTTGAAGACGTTTCCAATAATGTTTTCGAAGATAAATTTGGGAAATATGACGGAATTTTGACAGGAGGCACCTTAGTAAATTCAGGGGCACCTGTAGGAGATTACAGCACATATAAAGAAGTAGACAAAAATATTTTTTTGACGAATGGGGATAAAGTTACTTTAAAAGGTCCCGAAGGTGATTCTTTGTCTATAACGATTACTGCAGGAAATTATATGGCAGGTTTGCATTTGTATTATGTCAATGGAAAATCAAATGGTACTGTGCCTGCATCTCCAACGGTAACCGGACAGGATTCTTCTAGATATTGGGGTTCATTCATTGTAAAAAATTATGGTTTGGACTGGCCAGGACTTACGGGTAGTTTAAAACAAACCAATTATGCGGTAAGCTTAGAATACAATTATAATAAAAACTCTTATGTAAATCAAACACAAGAATCTAGTCTCTTAATGTTGCGTAGAAATAAAAGTAATATAACCACTTGGACAGTTACGCCTTCAGTTACACTAAACACAGGCCAGAAAAAATTGACTTGGGCAAGAAACTATGCTGCTTTATTTGTCAATTATGGGGATCCATTAAGAGATGAATACCTACTAGGAGGTAATTCTGTTTCAAATAATAATTTTATTTTTAATAATACGGTACCAGGTCAGCCAGCAATGCCGTCCGGACCTACCTTAATATGTGCCGGTGCAAGTGGTATAAAATATTCAATTCCAAGTATTTCGGGTGCAAGTATGTACTTATGGACACTCCCAAGTGGATTATCCGGCACCTCAGATTCATCATCAATTGTGGTGCAAGCTGGGGCGGCAGGTGTCGGTAAAATTTATGTTGCTGCTATGAATGCATGGGGTAAAGTAGGCTTGCCTTCCTTACCTCTAAATGTTACAATTACTGGTACAGACTATTTAGCATATGACATTAGCGGACCAATAAATCCTTGTCAAAATTCTACAGTAACATATTCTGTCCCAGGACTTTCAGGAGTTATCGGCGGATATACATGGACCTTACCAACCGATGCAGCTGTTATAGGAATTAACAACACAAATGTAGTTTCAGTTAAATTTGGTCTTCAAAATGGTAAAGTTAATGTTTCAGGCAATTATGCTTGTGGTAATAGTTTAATCAACAGTAAAAGCATTAGTGTGGCACCTGTTCCAGATGCAAACCTGGCAGTGATTGGAAATGTTTTTTGTAAATACACTGATTTTGGTAGAGTTACTATTCCTGTCTCTCAAATTGGGATATTATATCAGGCAAAAATTGGTACTACCATAGTAGGAACACCAATAACTGCTGTGGACAACAATGGCGTTGAAATACAAATACCTATTTCTCAATTAACTGCTGGATTGAATACAATTACGGTCGAAGCATTAAGTGGAAGTTGTGCTCCAACTACTTTGAACACAAAAGCAATAATAATCATGCAAGACTACCCTATAGACCAGGGAACTGCAGGGAATGCTACTATTTGTCAAAATTCACCAGCCGTTGTTACTATATCAAACACCCAAGCAGGTACAGTTTATTCACCATGGTACTATAATACAAATATTGGCGCCTGGATTACGGGTTATGTCGGAAAAGGTTCCGCTGTAATGAGTCCCTCCAATGGAGCTAATATACAACTCACACTAAGTCAGAATACGTATATTCAACACAATTTTAATGGAAGCTATCAGTACCATGTGAAAGCTGAAACTGCATGCGGTGCTATATATATTACTAGTAAGGGTACTATAAATATCACTAATAGTACTGTGAATGCAGGTGCGCCAAGTTCGGTTACCGGGACATCTAACGTATGTAATTTTTCAAATCCTACTTATGCTCAAAATGGAATTGTAGGTGATATATATTACAGTCAGGCTAACAATGCATCGTCTTACACATGGCAGATTTCTAATACTGCTGCTCTGGATCCTGGGCAGTTGGTATATAATAATAGTCCTGCAACCGGCCCATATGCGATTGCTGTTTGGAACCCTTGGTTTACAGGAAACGTAACTTTAAGTGTCAGAGCAAATAGCAATTGTGGAGCTAGTTCTTCATTTGTTACAAAAAATGTTGTTGTAGATATCTCTCCAGTTATTAATACTGTATTAATTACACAACCAGGAACTTGTGCTTCAAATACAGGAAAAGTTCAACTAAATATTGCACCAATTCCTACAGGTCAGTTTAGTTCTGTCAGTGTAAATGGAAATTATGATTTGGATTTAAATGGTGATGGAGTATTTGAATTTACAAATGTCAATGTGGTTGATGGAACTGCAATTTTAAATGTTTCTTCAGGACAAGTTGTATATAATGTTCGCATAAGGAAAACAGGAGGAGCTTGTATTTCAGCTGTATTTCCCATAAATATCCCGATTGTTTCTCCTGCAGGGCCACAGATTGTTTCCGTTAGTGCACTAAACCCAAGTAGTTGTGGTGCAAACAATGGTATAATAATTCTTACCCTTCAAAATACAATAACAGGAACACTCGATGCGGATATGAATAATGATGGGGTATTCGAAAAAACAGGTATCGTTGTTTCCAATTCTAAATTTGTAACTGTTTCTGGATACGATTGTGGTCAATCTGTTTTTTCACCTAAAATACGAGCTACAAGTTGTATTTCAAATACATATACGTATTCATACACTTTTCCAAATGGGTTCAATATAACAAGTGCCTTATCTGGTTCAGCATGTTCAGGACAACCTTACAATTATACCATTGCAAGCAATGGGAGCGGTGCACTTAATTATGCTTGGTCACGACCAAGTATTTTAGGGATTTCAAATTCGGCAATTCCTTACCAATCCGGTTCTGTAATAGGTGAAAATTTATCTAATGTTACTGGGTCTGTTGTGACAGTTACCTATACACTTTTTGCCGCTCAAGGACTTACTTCTATAACCAGTACACTTAAAGTTGCTGTTAATCCAATACCTTCTATTAACATTTCAGGACCTTCCACTCTATGCGGTGGCAGTGTAAGTTTGACCGCTTCCGGTGCAAATACATATAATTGGATGCCTGGGAATTTGAGTGGAGCAATTCAAAGTTTAAGCCCCGGTTCAACAACAACATATAGTGTTTCCGGAATAAATGCTTCTGGTTGTTCCGGAGTTGGGTATTATACGTTGACTTTC
>JANRJY010000058.1:0-27541 GCA_033763735.1 Bacteroidota bacterium
CAAAAATGAATTGATAATTAAGCTATCAAATCGAGTAACAACTTTTGAAAGATTAAAAGATGAATCTTTCATGATAGCTTCATAAAGTTTGGTTTCAAGAGGGTCGTCAGACAAATTTCTGCTACCAAATACGGATATCAAAGCTGCTTTTTTGATTTGGGCTTGGGTTCCTAAACTTAAAATTAATAATACTGATAAAACAAGTATTTTTGTAAATGATTTTTTCATGTGAAAATAATTTTATTTTTGATTTAATGAGTATTTAAAATAAGGTGATTAAAATAACCAATCGTCCGGGTCCGAACGAATAGTTACACTTGATTTTTGCATTAGTTGATCCAAAATTACCCCTCTTTGAACGGATGCATCTAAAGCTTTGAGTGCAAAGTCATAAGCTTTATTTTCATTCTGAACTACTTTTTTGGCAATACTATCTGCCAGTGTTAATGCTTTTGGGAAGCAACTTGCTTCAGGGTCTATCATACTTAAAGCTACTTTTGCTTGATCAGCACCCATGCTTGTAGGATTTGCAGCAAACGACATTCTTGCTTCCAATAATTTTGAGCTACATGTTTTTTCCATGTATTTTTTATATACCGGAGCAATAGCGTCTTTAGCTTTTGTATAACAAGCCTTGCATACATCAGGAACTCCATTAAGCTTTGCCAAGGCCTCTTCATATTTGTTTTGGTCTGTGAGCGATTGGGCATCCTTAAGTATGAAATCACACTTCGTATTGTAATATTCGATGATCTTATTTTTGCCGTCATCTACAAACTTTTTCATTGCCGGTGTACTGATATTCAATGTTTTAATAGCTTCAACAATGGCTTTATTTTCAACTTTATCTACCCCTTTAAGTTGTACTGATGTAGATGAAAACTTGGTTTTAGTTTCCATATCTGCAATGTACAAGGTTACTTCAACGGTAACAGCTGTCATTGGAGGAGCCGTAGCAGTGGCTTCCTTTGTCAATAAGATTACATTTGGTGTAATAATAAACCTGCCTGAACCTGTACCTCCATACCCATTTTGGGTTGCCAATTGACCAATTTTATTTTCCAACGCCATTTTGGCTGTTATTGGAAGTGTCGACATTAGTTTCTCTGAAACATAAGTATTCAGTGCTATTTTGCCTGCATCATCAGCTGTGGCACCATCATTTTGAGCATATAATAATGTGGTTAACAATAAGGTAACACACAAAAGCTTTTTCGTTAACATAAAGATTTTTACTTTTATGAAACCAAGTTAAACTTAATTAAGATAATGAAAAAACTATTTCTTCAAATTTCACTTTTTGTTTACATAACAGGTGCCTTTTCCCAATCTCTGATTCAATCCGGCCCTATGCTTGGGTACTCCGAAATGCGTGAAGTACTCATTTGGATTCAAACTAAATCACCTGCAAAAGTAAAAGCAAAGTACTGGGTTACCACCAATTCCGGCACGAGTTATTTCACCGATGAATATCAAACTCAAAAAGATAAAGCTTTTACTGCCAAACTTATAGCAGATCAAGTGCAACCGGACAATAACTACTCTTATGAAATATATGTGAATGGCAAAGCCCAAAAGTTCACCTATCCACTTACTTTCAAATCAAAGCCCCTTTGGTTGTATCGTAAAGATGCACCTGATTTCAAAATTGCCTTGGGAAGTTGCGCTTATGTAAATGATCCTGCATATGATCGTCCGGGCGAACCTTACGGTGGTAATTATGAGATATTTACGAGCATTTATCAAAAAAAACCGGATTTGATGATGTGGTTAGGCGATAACACCTATTTGCGTGAGTCCGATTGGGATACTCAAACGGGCATTTTTCACCGTTATACACATACACGTTCGTTACCCGATATGCAACCTTTATTGGCCTCAACCCACCATTATGCTATATGGGACGATCATGACTTTGGACCAAATGATTCGGATGGTAGTTTTTATAATAAAGCTTCTACGCGAAAAACCTTTGAATTATTTTGGGGAAATAATGTATTCGGAACCAATGGCTTAGGCTCAATTAACTCATCTTTTCAATGGGCAGATTGTGAGTTCTTTTTGTTGGATGACAGATTTTATCGCACGCCTAACAATTTAATGGAAAAGGATACTTTAAACAGCGTAATGCTTGGTAAAGAACAATCAAAATGGCTTATTGAAGCGCTAAGTGCCAGTAAATCTACCTTTAAGTTTATTTGTGTTGGTGGTCAGTTCCTCAACCCTTCAGGTGATAATCCTGAGAGCTTTATTAAAGTTAAGTCCGAAATGAAAACAATATTAGATGCCATAGCTAAAAATAAAGTTAGAGGAGTTATGTTTTTGACAGGTGACCGTCATTTTTCTGATTTAACATATCTTAATAGAGAAGGAACATATACTTTGTATGATTTCACAGTTTCTCCATTAGGGGCTAAAGGATATTGTCCTAAAAACAAAGAAGGGGAAGCTTCGTATCCAAGAGTTGAAGGTTCATTATTATGTAATCAACGTAATTTTGGAATGATAGAAGTTAGCGGGAACAAAGAAGAACGTCAATTGCGTTTGGTATTATATGATGTAACTGGAAACGAAAAGTTTTCAAAAGTAATTAAAGCCAAAGATTTGAAATAAATCAAGGCACATTGAATTATGTATGGAGTTAGTACATTATCGATAATACCGGTTCGTGCCGAACCCTCCGACAAAAGTGAACAAGTTACTCAGCTTTTGTTTGGAGATGCTTACATTATTCATGACTATCTAAATGAAAAACCTTGGTTAAGAATCAAATCAATATTTGACGAATATGAAGGCTATATCGCTCTTAATCAACATAATTCAGTAAGCGAGTCTTTTTTTCATGCTTATATTCAATCCGGACATGATGTATGCATGGATGATGTTGCACTTGTTGATTCAAAAAATGCAACTTCAATTATTACACTTGGAAGTACATTACCATTTTTAAAAGGCAGAACACTTCAAGTTGATACACAACAATTTGAATTTCAAGGCGATTTGTACAGTATGCCAAATCAAAGTAAGGAAGAACATATTAAATTTATTCTATTAAGATTCGTAAATGCACCATATTTATGGGGTGGCCGTTCGTTGTTTGGAATCGATTGTTCGGGATATGTACAATTGGTATATAAAATATTAGGTTACCAACTTAAGAGAGATGCGTATCAACAGGTACAGCATGGTAATGAAATCAAAAATTTAACTGATACTAAAACCGGAGATTTGGTCTTTTTTGAAAATAATGAAGGTAAAATAGTGCACGTTGGCATGATTTTGGAGGAAAATAAGATCATACATGCCCATGGAAGCGTCAGAATTGATATTGTGGATGAAAAAGGCATATTTAACTTGACAACAAAAAAATATTCACATAAATTTTCAACGATAAAAAGAATTTTATAAACGCGTCCCTTTCATGAATTGTCGGGGACAAAAATTGTACAAACATGCGAAAGAAAAACTAAATTATGTCGACCCAACGAGTTTTAATCTTGAATCAAGATTATTCTGCACTGACCATATGTAGTGCACAGCGAGCTTTCCTTCTTGTATATATGCAGAAGGCTGAAATGGTAGCAAATGCAAAGCAGTTTATGCTGCGAACGGTTTCAACCACTTTTCCTATGCCATCGGTAATCCGCCTCAACGGATATGTAAGACTCCCCTACCGAGGTGTACTTTTGAACAGACAAAATATCTTCAGACGCGACAATCATAAATGTCAGTATTGTAATAGTACTCAAAACCTAACTATCGACCATGTAATGCCTCGATCCAGAGGTGGTAAAGCGAGTTGGGATAATTTGGTAACTGCTTGTAGAATGTGTAATTCGCGTAAAGGAGATCATACTCCTGAAGAAGCAATGATGCCTCTAAAACAAAAGCCTTTTAAGCCCTCGTTTTTATTGTTCTTAAGAGATTTCTCTGGAAATATTGATGAGCAATGGTATCCATTTTTGGGAAAAGCTTCAAAGTCTAATAAATATTATACAGATCAGTATAGTTCTTTTTAGTTAGCTTTTTTTCAAAAACACCTATTAAATACAAACTCCAAAAACGGGACCAATGTAGCTTGTCACCTAAAAAAAGTTGAGCAAGTTTCTTGAAATACGGGTTTGATTCGTTCTTTATTTCAGAATGAATGAAATGATTTTTCATCCAAATTTGAAAAGGAAATGTAAATCCCATTTTAGGTCTGTTCCAAATAGCTTCCGGCAATTCATCTTTGAAAGCATTTATCAAAATTCCTTTGGGGTTACCATTCCACATTTCAGAATCAGGAATTTTATTAATAGTTGTTAAAAATTCATCATCTAGAAAAGGCACTCTTATTTCAACGGAATTCCACATACCCATGAAATCAGTATCGCGAAGCAATTGATTTTTCATATATAAGTTAGTTTCAAACCAACTTACTTTTGCAAAATGAGTTTTACATCCAATTAATTCTGAATCAATTTTTAATTGATTTATAATATCAAAAACTTCAATTTCTGAAATATTTAAAATTTTGGAAATAACACTTGGCGGATAATTTCCTCTCAACATTAAATATTGACCTATCAAATCATCAATTTGCAGAAACTCTAATTTTTTTATTCTTAAATCTGATGAAAGTTTTGATAAGGAGGAGCATACTTTGGGGAACTTCCATATATTTGAAATCACACTATTGGGATTAAATGAAGGATAGCCTCCAAAATACTCATCAGCACCCAACCCCGACAAAACCGCTTTTAATCCAACTTCACTTGCAAATTTTGATATAAAATATGTATTAATACCATCTACCGATGGCTGATCTAAAGAATCAATAATATCATCAAAAGAATTTTCAAAATCTGAATAAGTAATGTTTTTTTCAAAATGTTTGCTCTCAATTTTCTTTACAATTAATTTTTGAAATGACTTTTCGCTAAATGCAGTTTCTTCAAAATTTAAAGATAAAGTAATTGGATGTAAATCTTTATTTTTATGCGCACAGAGTGCAATTATACTGGAATCAATGCCTCCACTTAAAAATATTCCATAAGGGGCATCAGAAATCAATTGTCGTTGTACTGCATTACATAATGATTCCTTTATTTTACTTTTTGAATCTAAAGCAGCACTTGATTCTGTACCAGTATAATCACTTTTATAATTGAATTCATGCTTGGTAAAATGATTTGAATCGATATTTATCCTTAAATATTGACCCTTTTTAAGCATATAAACATCTTTCAGAATCGAAAAAGGTTCAGGTATATGTCCAAAAAGGAGAAATTGTATCTTCCAGTTTTCATTTTCTTTCCAATTAAAAGGTAAATCTAAAAATGCCCTTATTTCGGAAGCAAAAACAAAAATATTTTCATTTGAAAAGTAATAGATTGGCTTTACTGAATTACTGTTTCTAACGAGTAAAAGTTGGTTCGTTTTTTTATCAAAAAGACTGAATGCAAATATGCCATTGAACATCTGAAAACAAGAAGTTCCCCATTCAGTGTATGCTTTCAGTATAACTTCAGTGTCAGAATGTGATTTAAAAATATGACCAAGGCCAATTAATCTGGTTCTTAATATTTGATAATCATATATTTCACCATTGAAAATGATTACTGAATTTTCATCTTCCATGGGTTGAGCACCAGCATCGGAAAGGTCGATAATAGATAGTCTTCTGTGGCCTAATACTAAGTTTCCACTTGAGTTTGACCATGTACCATGTCCATCGGGTCCTCCTCTTTTCATGGAATTACTCATGGTTTCTGAAAAAGTGATTAATTGGTCGGGAATGAAGTTTTTAGACAGTATTCCGTTTATTCGGCACATTAATAGATTCTATTCGTCCAAATTAACAACATTTTGGTTGAAATTTAATGAACATTCACTCAGAATTAATATTGATTTAATATTATTTTCTTACTTTCCATTCTTCATACGATCATAATTAATGAAAAAATCAGGCAATTGTTCTACACCAAGTCTTTTGCCAATGATTTTTTTACTTTCATCCAATAAATATAAAGTTGGCGTACTGTATATATCATATATTGTTTGAAAACCTGAAGTATGTTGCGGATCATACACATTAATCCAATTGAGCTTATTGGCTTTTATAAAAGTTTTCCAAGGAGCGGGTTCTGTTTTTGTATTTACAGCATACACTTCCCAGTTATATTTTGATTTTGTGGAGTCATATAGCGCACGCAATTTGGGTGTTTCTTTTTGGCAATGTCCACAATCCGGATCCCAAAACCACAATACAGTGTATTTGGCTTTAATTGATGTAAATGATTTATTTTTATTTGAGGTATCAGGAAGTGTTAAAGGAGGAGCAAATTTGCCTAATAGTACATATTTGAGTATGTTATATCTGTTTCTGATTTTATTTTCTGTTTCTTCATTAATCCAATAAGCCTTTCCGGTGAGATAGTAATTTTCGGCCATATGAACAAATACGGCATCCATACCCATAATTTGAGAAGTTTCGTATTGGTTGGTCACATACCAAACTATGTATTTGTAAATTTCACCTTTCTCGTTTTTGGTTTTTGCAATAACTTGATCTGCTTCTTTATTGATTGAATCCGGTATTTGAAGTATCATGTCTTTAAAATATCGAGCTACACGGGGTTGAAACACAGGTGTACGAATCATTCTGTCATCTGCGAGGTCCAAATTGTCAAAGAAATGTGTTTTATAATAACGATAAGGAAAAGTAGAATCAGGACGTCCGTTTGATAGTTTTGGTGTTTCCGGAATTTCCGGTTCCATCATTGATTTGAATACTTTTGAAACAAAAAGTGTGGGATTATTAGCGATAAAGTTTTTACGATAATCAAAAATTTCCTTTTCAATATTTCCAATTCTACTTCTAATCGCTTTTGTAGAGTCTTCAATTTTTGAAGAATCCATAAGCACTTTTAATCTTTCCGCATTTTTACCTTTTTCTACAACAAACTTTAAGTAATCATAAAATGCTTTATTTTCAAGTGTACCAGTTGATTTCATGTATTTTGTATAATCAGTGGTCATGGTTTCCATTGTGAAAGTTTTCTCAGTGCCACTTATGATTATTTCGAAATACTGTTTGCCTGGTAATACAACCATGTAGATTCCACCAGGAAGGCTTTCTTTTCCTGTAAAAGCAAAGTTTCCATTTGCATCTGTTACGATAGCAGTGTCTTTGAGCAATTGTTTATCAGCCCAATAATTGGCTAACAGAATGGTATCTCCTTTATTTAATCCTTTGATTGTAAATTTGATATTGTATGCCCAATTATCTTGCTTTGGTGCAGGCTTTTGTGCCATTAAAATTGCCATTGAAAAAATACCCAAAATCCATAAATGAAGATTCTTATTTTTCATAATCTGACTGTGTTTATTTTTTAGAGTTTGCTTGTTTTTTCTTTAATTCTTGTTGTTGTTCCATAGCTGACATAAGCCTTTGTTGGAATCGATTAGGTTTTTTAGTCCCCTGATTTTTCTTGTTTTCGTCCAACTTGGCTCGAATAGCACCTTCATCAACGAACAATTTGATAATAAATTGTTGACCAATAGTTACCATATTGGAAACAAAATAATAAAAACTTAAACCTGCCGGCATAGAGTTTAAAATAAACATAAATATCAAAGGCATGATGTATTGCATTGCCATCATAGGCCCTGTAACAGATACATTCATTTGGCTGTTATACCAAGTATATAAAATAGTAGAGGCTGTCATCAAAAGCGCAAACATACTTACATGATCACCATAAAAAGGAATTTTGAAAGGCAATGTAGCTATTGAATCGTAGGTCGATAAATCTTCAGCCCAAAGAAATGGTTGTTGACGCAGTTCTATTGCATTAGGGAAAAAGTTGAACATTGCTAATAACACCGGCATTTGGAGCAAAACGGGAATACAGCCACTTAATGGATTTACACCAACTTGATTATACAATTTCATTTGTTCTTGTTGCATAGCACCCATATCATCACCTACTCTTGCTTTTATTTCATCCATTTCTGGTTTTAATACCTTTATTTTTGCCATTGAATGGTACGCATTATAGGACAATGGAAACAATACTAACTTGATTATCAGAACCATAAGTATGATAATCAATCCATAATTAATATTTAATTTTTCAAGAAATTCAAATAAAGGTGCAATTGTATATCTGTTAATTGTATTAATAACCGGCCATCCTAGGTATACATTTTCAACAAAATCGGGGGCTACTTTATTAACAATATTTAATTTGTTTGGGCCAAAATAGTAAGTCAAATTTCCCTTGCCTCCATCTAAAGGATAAACTAAAGTTGCGCTTAACGTTTTTACAATATTTGTGTCGGTAGGATCAATTTTGGATGAAACTTTCCCTGAAACAAATCCTGATTGAGATATTAAGCCAATACTAAAAAACTTTTGTTTTAGAGTAACCCAGTTTGCCTTTGTTTCAATATTTTGTTCCTGAGGGTCAGTACTTGTTTCAGATAATGACTTGAATGTGCCATCCATAAGTCTGTAAGTAACATTTGCAGTTTGTCGGCTGGATGCAAGATCTTTTTCAATCAATGGTGCATTATAAACATATGAGTAAGTAAGTTTGGAGTCTGTTAGTAATTGATCTAATCCAACGGAATAAATTCGACAATTTAACTCATATGTTTTAGGTCGAATACTGAATGTTTGGTTAAAGTATTGATTATCAGATAATTTAAATGAATAAGTTATTGAAGTATCAGATTTTAAGATTTCGTTGGCATACAAATCACTTAATCTGACAAAACCATTTTTAGTGTTTGCTGTTAATGTATATTGATTGGTTGAAGTAGAAACTAATTCTAAATTTTGTTTTTTATATGATTGAAATTTTTTGAGGATAACAGATTGTACTTGTGCGCCTTTACTTGATAAGGTTACTTTTATTAAGTCATTTTCAAGCACATTTGTTTGTTCTTTACCAGTTCCTAAAGTTGAAAAATCCCCTAAGGCTTTTTTGAGTGCTAATGTGTCTATCTTTTGTTGTTCTTCAGATTGAGGTATATTTTGAACACTTTTACTTTCTTTTTTAATTGATGGGGTTTCAGTTTTGCCCAGATCAGAAAAAAAAGTAAAATATGCGATAAGCATGGCACTTATCAATACTAATCCAATGGCTTGATTGCGTTCTACACTATTCATTCAACGATTTGGTTTTTTTTAAGGTTGCAAATATGATAGTTTATAACGGTTCGTTCAAAAAAAAAGTACAATTAATCCATAATAAGTGTTAAAGTGCTAAGTGTTCAGGTGTTAATGTTTTGACGTGTTAAGGTGTTGACGATTTGAAGATTTGACGTTCTGAAGTATTAATGTTCTATGTGTTCACGTTCTATGTATTTATTTGTAATTTTATTAGGTTTCACTTTAACATATATTAAAACTCATTTCTAATATCATTTATGGGAAAATAATTTATTCAATAATAACGTTTATATTTGGGTTATTATAGATTATGGTTGAATCAAAACAAGCAAATAACAGGTACATTGCATTTGCAAGCAGCTTTGTGATCCATTTGTTATTGGTTTTATTTTTATTCTTTTTTATGCTCAGGACTCCCATTCCGCCATTTTCAGGTGGTCAAGGAGTGGTTTTAAATTTGGGTTTTGTTGATGAAGGCACCGGTGATGTTCAAACTCTTAATGATCCAAACGATAGTCAAATTAAAGTAGAAAACAAACCACAAGAAAATCCAGAAGAAATAACTGAACCAAATTCAAAACAAGAAAGCAATCCGGAATCAAAAGCAGAAGAAAATTTAGTCACTTCTAATGAAGAAAGTACAGTTCAATCCGAAGCTAAAACTGAAACTTCTGACAAACCTGCAAATGAAACCAAACAAAATACTAAAGTTGAAACAAATTCTACTCCGGAAGTAAAAGAAAAACCAAAGGAAATAAATAAAAAAGCTCTTTTTGGACAATCTGGTACAGCAACAGATGGTGGAAACAATAATGGGGATAAAGTTGGAAAAGTAGGAGATCAAGGAAATCCGGATGGCGATATTAACGCCAAAGCATTGTATGGTAACCCTGGCACCGGAGGGGAAGGTTTAGGAGGCTCTGGTGGAGCATCACTTGATATGGCCGGATGGAAATGGGCTAAAATACCAAAAGTAAATGATGAAGATGAAGATGAAAAAGGAAAAATAGTGTTTCAGGTAACTATTGATGACGAAGGAGAAATTGTCGATGTCAAAACCATTGAAAAAACAGTTAGTTCCGCTACCGAACGCTTGTACAAACAAGAAGTTGAGAGACTGACTTTTGTAAAAACGGATAATAAAACTCCAGCAACAAGGTCAGTTGGGAGAATTACTTTTATTATCCGTTCAAGGTAAACTTTTATCCGGTAACTTTTACTTGCACGGCACTCGGGCCTTTGGGTGTATTTTCTATTTCAAATGTAACACGGTTGTTTTCTTTAATAGGGCTTAAAAGTCCTTTCAAGTGAACAAATACATTTTGCTGAGAAACCGAATCCTTAATAAATCCATAACCTTTGGCTGCATTAAAAAAAGTAACGATTCCTGTCCTAATTCTTGAAGAGGGGTCCAAGTCTTCTTTTTTTGCCGCCCCTAATTGGATATCGTCCGAATTCACAATAGTTTTCTTCTTTAATGGATCGGGAGGTGTAGAAGACAGATTGCCATATTCATCCACATATGCAATCATATCTTCAAATTTCACATCTTTACTATTGGCTTTACGCTCTTCTTTTTTCTCTTCTTTCTCTTTTTTGCGCTTAAGTTTTAGCTTTTCTTTTTCGTTTTTAGCGTAGGTTTGTTGTGATTTTGCCAAGGTAAATGACTGTGGTTAAGGTGGTTAATAAAATAAACTATATAATTACAATCACTAATCAATCGATTATATTGTAACTGCAAATATAAAACAATACTTTGTGACTTCCTATTTTGAAGACACCCCAAGTATTTTAAATAAATTGGTTAAATTTTTTTTAAAAAATAATTATTTAATATTTTCAAAATCAATATGTGCGGACGTTCATCAGTTAGTAAAAAAGAAGCCGATCTTGAAAAAAGATTTAATGCCAGATTTTATTCGGCCGATTTGGATAGGTACAATCCCCTACCCATTTACAACGTGTGCCCTACTACTTTTGTTCCTGTTATAACAAATATAGATTCAAAACACATCAAATATTTACATTGGGGGTTTGATTTAGAAAGTTGGGACGGAATATTGCATAAAAACACAATAAATGCGAGAATAGAAAATATTCAAAAAATAAGCCTTTTCAATGAATGCTTGTCGATGCGAAGATGTATTATTCCTGCAACAAGTTATTTTGAATGGAAAACTTTAAATAAAGGCAAAACAAAGATCCCTTATTTAATCAAATTGAAATCTTTGGAAATTTTTTCGATTGCAGGATTGTGGGTCAATCAAATGAATAGTAATGGTGAAATGACGGAAAAATTTGTACTTATCACTCAACCTCCTACTCCCAAACTTTCTTATATACATGATAGAATGCCGGCATTATTGACCCCTGAAAATGAATTAAAATGGCTGAATACCGAATTAAACACAAAAGAAGCCATCCAATTGATTAATAAGTTCAACGATAATGAAATTATATACCATCCGGTTTCCAATGAATTAAACCGTTCTTTTGAGAACAAAGCTGAATTTATTCGAGAAAAGAAATATGAAATTGAAGAACAAGGAAATTTGTTTTAATTTTCGATGCTAAAATTTTTATACCATAATCACTCATTCATGAAAAAACTTAAATTATTTTTTTACATATCAGCGTTAAGCGCATTTGCAGATGTTACCCTACCTAAACTTGTGGGAAACTCAATGGTACTTCAAAGAAATGTTCCGCTTAAAATTTGGGGATGGGCAGATGCTTTCGAAAATGTAACAGTAATGATAGAGAACAAAATCACCACTGTGCAAGCAGATTCCTTGGGAAATTGGACCGCAATTTTAAGTCCTTTTGCCGCTGGAGGACCATACGAAATGAGAATTAGGGGCCGGAATGAAATTAAAATTAAGGACATACTTTTTGGTGACGTATGGCTCTGTTCCGGTCAATCAAATATGGAGTGGACTGCGGCAATGGGAATTAACAATGCTTCAAAAGAAATTTCAGAATCGAACTATCCATTAATCAGATTATTAACAGTTGAAAATAAAATGTCGATGGTTCAATTGAAAGATATATCAACTGATGGATGGAAAGTGTGTTCTCCAAACACTATGAAAGATTTTTCGGCTGTTGGATATTTTTTTGGAAGAGAGTTATTTAAAAAATACGGAATCCCAATTGGATTGATTTCAGCAGATTGGGGTGGTTCTCCTGCTGAAGTTTGGGTAAGTCCAGGCTACTTAAAGCAATTACCTGAATTTTATAACGAAATTAAAGCTATTGAAGAATTGGTTGGAAATCCTCAAGATTTTCAAAAAAAGTATGATGAAAAGGTGAAAGCTTGGTTTGATAGTACTGATTTTTTAGACAAAAAATTTATGGTGAATGGGATTAGTTTTGCAGATAATAATATCAATTCAACAGATTGGAAAACAATAAAGTGCCCGGGGATGTGGGAATCACAAGGATTTGCAGACTTTGACGGCATAGCCTGGATGAGAAAAGAAATTTTTTTAGATAAAAAATTTGTGACCGAAAATTTGTCTTTAAAACTTGGTATGATTGATGATAATGACATAACTTATTTTAATGGAGAAATAATTGGAAATACAAAGGGATATAACAAGGAAAGAACTTATTCAGTACCTGGAAAATTGGTTAAACCTGGTAAAAATATCATAACCATTCGAGTATTTGACACCGGTGGCGGAGGTGGAATTAGCGGTAAACCTTCACAGTTGGTATTGAAAACACAATTGGATTCCATTTCGTTAGCTGGTGATTGGAAAATAAAAACTACAGTTGATTTTAAAAATTTGCCACCTTACCCCTTTACTTCAAAAAATGCATATTGGCAAAATTGTGGTTTGTTTCAAGGAATGATTGCCCCAATAACCAATTATTCAATTAAAGGAGTGATTTGGTATCAAGGAGAATCCAATGTGAAGACGCCTCAAGTTTATGCCCGATTATTCCCTATTTTAATTAATGATTGGAGAAATGCATGGCAGCAGCCTAATCTTCCATTTCTATTTGCTCAATTAGCTAATCTTGAGCAAGTTAAGGTACATCCCAGTCACGATGCTGAGTGGGCATATTTAAGGGAGGCACAAACCAATACTTTAAGTTTGACCAATACCGGCATGGCAGTAACTACTGATATCGGTGACCCAAAAGATATTCATCCAAAAAACAAGCAAGATGTAGGCAAACGGTTGGCATTACAAGCCTTTAAAGTGGCATATGGCGAATCAGATGTTATTGCTTCAGGTCCAATACTGGAAAAAATTCAAATTAAAGAAGATACAATCTTCGCAGTTTTTAAAGAAACAGGTAGTGGTTTGATTACAAAATCAGGTAACTCAGTTAAAGGATTTGAATTGGCTGGAAATGACAAGAAATATGTGATAGCACAAGGAAAAATCGTTGGTAATGTCGTTAAATTATGGAATCCCAAATTGAAGAGTCCTCAATTTGTAAGGTATAATTGGGCAAATAATCCGGCCGGGAATTTGTATAACAAAGAAGGCCTACCTGCCGATGGATTTCGAACTGATAAATAGCTGATTATCTATTAATTTGAAATTACAAATACAAATAATATTCTTTCAGGAATTTAATAAAATCAGATGTTAAAGTGTTATCTGAATTGTAAATTACAATAGAATTATCAGGTATTGGTTTGGATATTTTTTGAAACTTTGAGATGATTCTAAATGGTTTTTCTTGTTTTCGATTTGAAATATAAATTGATTTATTTAAAAATAGTTTATTATTGTTTGCTTTTCGAACAAATTGCTCCATTTCATATGGAGGAAGCAAAATCCAAAATACGCCTTCATTAGCCATCAAAACATTAACTCCGGTAATTAATTCTTCAAAAGTCAACGAATCATTGTGCTTTGCCAAGTTTTCTTTTTTGTTTTCCGATTTTAAGTTTTTTTCAAAAAAAGGAGGGTTGCAAATAATTAAGTCAAACAGGTTATCTGATTGATTTACAAATTCTTGAAGAGAAATATGTAAAGTTTTGATTCTATCTTTCCATGGACTATTGTTAATATTTTCAATAGCCTGATTTGCTGCATTTTGTTCAATTTCAATAGCTTGAATATTGCAATAGGCAGTTTTTTGGGCCAACATCAAAGCCAATAGTCCGGTACCGGTTCCAATATCCAATATATATTTAACCTTATCATCAACTTCTACCATTGCACCAAACAAACAAGAATCCGTGCAAACTTTCATGGCACACTTGCCTTGATTAATTGTAAACTGTTTGAATGAAAATATGCTCAAGTACTAAAATGTTGACGTTTTGAATTATTGACGTTATAAAGTGTTCAGGTTCTATGTGTTCAAGTAATATAGTGTTAACGAATAGACGTTTTAAAGATTAGACAATTGGACATGTCACTACGCAATAATCAAACATTAATCGCTCACCAATAATAACTAATCGATAATTAATCATTACTAGTTACTAGTTACTATTTATTAACTAATAACTCACCTTTACTCCATTTGGTGCTTTGACGTAATCAAAAACTTTTTTACCATTTTCGGTATGCCATTTGACCTCGATTAAACCTCCTTTAGGATGCGGATAAACACCTTCTGCGTGTTGAATGGTATTTGTTAACGGCTTGATTTCAACTGTGTTAGCATCAGGCAAATTTGGAAAATGTATCCCTAATATATACTTCGATAAATAATACACCGGACTAGCCGACCATGCATGACATCGACTTTGCATATTGGTATCATCAAAGTATTCCGGTGTGGTTCTATTACCTTTAGTTAAGAAAAATCCCCAACCTTGGCGAATTAGGTTTTCAGCTGTATCGTACAAGCCTGCTTTATACAATCCATCAAATATATAAAATGCGTAACTTGGCGACATATACACACCATTTTTATCGTCATAACCATTGACGAATAACGAACGAAGTTGATAAGCAACTTTCGGCTTTATTTTTTCTAATTGTTTTTCATCAACAACACCAGCTCTAATTGCAAACAAACTTGCGTGTGAAGAGTGCGTTTTCTTTTCAAAGTTATCGGCATAACATCCTTCACTTTCATCCCAAAGTAAGTCATGAATGCTTTTGGAAAGTGTATCAATTCGAAATGCATAGTTTTTTGAATCTTCTTTTTTACCAATGGCATCAGCAAGTTTCTTAGCGCATCGTAATGCAATCAGATACGTACAAGAAAATTCGCAATTCATTCCCGTAATGGAGCGGTAGCCATTAACCACATTCAAATCCCCATGAAATCCGCCATAATTGGCTCTTACTCCCTTTCTGACATTCCATTCGGCATCCAAAAGTCTGTCTGCTCTTTCGTCTGAAAGCTCTTGAAACCATTCTAAATTTTTGACAATTGGATTCCAATATTGTTCAATTAAGGATTTGTCTCCGGTATTTTCATAGTAAGCCCAAAAACCTTCCAAAGCATTAAGTGCAAAGTCTGAAATAGTGTAATTGCCTGTATTAGGATACACTGCTCTTATTTTTCGGGTATCATCCGGTGATTGTCCATAAAGTTCCATGCATCTGCGGAATAACTTGTGGTCGCCAAATAATGCCAAATTGTTAAAATACTGAATAATAGTATCGCGGGTATACATGCCTCTTTCGCGGCCTACACAATCCACATAAGCATCTTCCATGTTAGCTTCTTGAGTTAGGGCACACATTTCCCAAATGCTATTCATCAATGGATCGGAACTAATGAATTTGCCTTTTTTAACTGCCGGATAAGTTGCTTTAATAATTTTAAAATCTTCAATTTTAATATTTTCTGAAATATTTCTGAAAGTAATCATCATATACCGAATGCCCCTAGGCTGATTTGGCATATATTCAATTACATTTTCGGCACATTTGACCCTATCGGCACTTTGGTAATTAAAAGTTGGTGTCAAGTGTAACTGATCTTTTGCAATATATTCACAATACACTAAATCTATGGTAGTTCCCTTTGCTCCTGAAGCTTTTAGGTAAGGGTAGCTTAATCGTATATATTCCAAATCAAACAATAACCCAAAACCGCTTGGATAATCAGAAATATTAAAGGTTTTACCCGAAAGATTTGAAATTGGAATGGCTTCAAATGGTGTTCCATAAGTGTCCCAACTACTTTCAAATGCAGCATTTTCTGCTTTGTTTTCTTTTTTGGCTTCCACCCACTTAAAATCACCGGGCAAATTTGATTGTTCGGCATAAGGTAATTCCTTGTTTAAAAAATACTTTTCAAAATCCGACACTGAAACATAGGTCCCATGTCGAAATATTACTCCTGATTCTCCATTTTTATCAGCTGACAAAACTAAATTTGCTCCCTTTGGAATACCTATATAAAAGTCCAGAATATCTGTATAAGGACCAACTTTACCAAATAAATAATTCCAACCTTTCTTAAGTGTAAATTCTATACTAAGTTTCAGGTCGGAGAAATCATTCTCATAGGGAAGAATTTGTTTGCCATTCAACCACATCTCACCCCAAAAAACAGAAATATCGCGTACTACTTTCTCTTCATCTGAAAAAATATAAGTGTAATATGGAATATAATACTTCTTATTTAATGGTTTATTATCTTCATACTGATCCGGTATTTCTATGGTAAATGAATATTTGTCTTCCTTATTTATTATTGGAACTATTTTAATTAACGGAGTTGTATTATCAAAAGCAATCACCGAATTATCTAAAAAAGGTATGCTTCTTTCTTTCAGCGATCCCCAGGCATTTTGCTTGGTTATTTCTATTGCTGGTTTCCACTGAGCATCATTAAAGCTAATTTGTTTCCATTTTTCTGCTTTGGATTGGTCATAAAAGTCATTAGGATTTAGTGCAAAACTCATTTTGGGTGTATATCTGCTTCTTTCATTGGCTTTGGCTGCTTTCCAATTTTTTGGGTTAGAAGCAAGTTCAATCTTGCCTCCTGCAGATTCAATGGTGCCCCAACAAACCATTCCTGCATTGCTTTTCATCGATTTGTAGGTTTTGATGCCAAAATAATTCACTTGAATTGCAATTACATTTTCTGCATCCTCTTTCAAATATGGTTTTAAATCTATAGGGTCATAAAGTGGGAATCGAGGGTCAAACCTAACAGGTCCTTGACAAACAAATTGCTCATTTACAAATAATTGATAACTCGTATCAGCGAACAAATTAAAAAGTGCGGTTTTAATTTTTCCTTTAACAAATATTTTTTTACGGAAATTACAATATAAGTTACGTCCATTACCATCAGAATCGTACCACAGGTATGAAACATTTTTTGGTAATTCCACAACTTCAGCTGCGGATAAAGGTGTTTCTTCTTTATTTTCAGCAAAACAATTTGGCAAAAGTATCATTCCGCCAATTCCTACTGCCGAATAACCCAGAAAATCTCTTCTTATCATTGATTAAGTTGTAAAATGATTTAATATTTGAAAGCCTAATATTCGAAATAAAAAACAAATTCTAAAAATTGTTATATAAATAGGTATGTAATAAAACAAATTGCCAATTATTTTTTTCCACCATCCCAAACATATTAATCGGTTACCTTATTTTTGTTCAAATGTATTAAAGTAAAAAAGTATGCGTACAGATAATTATGCAGTCCTTGATTTGGGCACTAATACTTTTAATTTGCTGATATTAAATATTGGCAGCACCTCCAAAACTATTTTGCATCAGGATAGGTATGCTGTAAAAATTGGTAAAGGAGGCATTCATGATCAGATAATAACTGATGATGCTTTTAATAGAGCAGTAGATGCCGTTGCATACTTTAAAAAAGAAATTAATAAACATCATGTACCATTGGAAAATGTAAAAGCAGTGGCTACTTCTGCCTTCCGTAATGCCATCAATGGCGTTGAACTTGCTGATAAAATAAAAGAGAAAACAGGCATAGAAGTAGAGATTATTGCTGGTGAACGAGAAGCTGAACTTATATACTATGGCGTAAAATCTGCTTTAACGATAGGCGATGAAACCAGCTTAATAATGGATATAGGTGGAGGCAGTGTAGAGTTTATCATTTGCGATGAAAACAATATTTTCTGGAAAAAAAGCTACGAAATTGGTGCGCAACGTTTGCTTGATATTTACCACAAAACAGATCCAATACAATCAGAACAAATAGAACGATTGTATATTTTCCTTGAAAAAACACTGACAGATTTACAAAAAAATATTAACTTATTCAAGCCACGAACATTAATAGGTTCCAGTGGTACTTTTGATACACTGTGTGAAATATACCTACAAAAAAATAATATCGACCATATATTAGATTCGGGCACTGAATTCGAGTTGCCTTTGAATGCATTTGGCGAATTATTCCTTCAATTGGTTTCCAAAAATGTAGAAGAACGTAAGAAAATACCCGGAATGTCAGAAATGCGTGTGGATATGATTGTAGTAGCATCCTGCTTGATTGACTATGTATTAAAATCGTTCTATTTCAACAAAATGAGGGTATCATTTTACTCACTTAAAGAGGGTATTTTCTATTTGATGACCAATAATCAATTGGTATTAGAAGAAGAAATGGCGTAGAGAATAGAGTGTGTAATGAGTAATGCATAATGTTTAATGTATTAGCACTTGAAGACTTAGTACCTTAACGCATCGTAACGTCAACACATCATCACGTTACTACACATAAATTTTAAAAATTGCTTCAATATTTAAGTTAATAATTATTTTTGACCAATTATACCTTTAATATTGAAATACCTGCTGTTTCCATTTAGTGTTATTTACGATTGGATTACATCTTTTCGTAATTTTTTGTTTGATAACAACTTCTGGATTTTCAAGTCACAAAAATTCGAAGAAGTTTTCACCATAAGTGTGGGTAATTTGAGTATGGGAGGAACAGGAAAAACACCTATGATTGAATATTTGGCAAACTTGTTGATTTCCAATTATAAAGTCAGCACTTTAAGTAGAGGTTACGGACGAAAAACGAAAGGAATAAGGATAGCAAATGAAGCCGATACTTATGAAACGGTTGGAGATGAACCGATGCAGTTTTTTTATAAATTTCAAAATAAAATTGAAGTTGTAGTAGGTGAACAAAGAGCCATTGCTATTCCGCATATTTTGCAAAAAAAACCTGAAATGCAAATAATTTTGCTTGACGATGCATTTCAACATCGAACGGTATCACCTCATATAAATATATTGCTAACTGACTATAATCATTTGTTTTTCAAAGATCATATTTTTCCGATGGGCAGATTAAGAGAAAACAAAAAAGGTGTGCAACGTGCGGATATTGTAATAGTTACCAAATGCCCTGAAGAAATTGGATATCACAAAGAATATATTAAAAGGAAACTGGCAGCTTATATAAACAAACCTAAGGTGAATCTGTTTTTTACAACAATCAAATATGAAAATGAGGTGCCAATTTTTGAAAAATCAATAAATACAAAGTACGATGATATTATTGTAGTAACGGCAATTGCAAATAACAAATCAATGATTAATTACTTAAATACAAAGTATAGAGTAAAAGAAGTGGTAACATTCCCGGATCATCACGCATTTACTGAGAAAGATTTTTATAAAGTCAAAAAGGCATTTGAATCGCTTTCAGGTACGCCCGCTATAATTGTAACTACTGAAAAAGATATGGTTAAGTTTAAATCCAATAAAAATTCAGAACTTTGGGCGCAACTCCCTATGTATTATTTACCAATTCAAACCCGATTTTTAGAACATGGAGATGTTTTTAATAGATTGGTACATCAACAAATTTCTGATTTCTACAATCAACAAAAGAATTAGCATTACGTGTATCATCGGATTATTTATATAATTATATGTTTTTTTACGATTGTTTATTTAGCTAATTCTCAAATAGTTAATGACTCTGCAAAACAAGTATACGGTACAAATACAACAAAAATATTTACCCAAAACACGATATACAGAAATGAACTCAAATATTTCAAAAAAGACACCCTTTTTGCAAGACAATTGCCTTTATTAAAATCATCACTTCCATTGGATTTTGGTATCAAATTAGATACTGCAACTAAGAAAGTAGAAAAAGAGAAAATTAATGTTTCTGATTCTATTACAACAGACTCAACCAATAGGAAGAAAAACAAAAATATTATTAAGCCAATTATCAATTTATTATTACCTGATTCACTAACGCCTCAACAAAAATATAGAAGGCGGTTTTATAAAAATGAATATCGGTATATTAAACCTGATACAAGTATGAGTGATATTCATAACTATAATTATATATTTATAAAGCGTAATATATATCAAAATCAAGGAGTTATAGGCACACCTTCAAAAGCTGTGTTCTATAATCAACCTACTGAACTTGGTTATCAATCCGGATTCAATGCGTATGATGTATATTACACCAGACCGGAAGATTTGAAGTATTACAATACACGATCGCCTTACACCAGGGTATATTACTTAGCCAACACCGGTGATGAAAACAACATCACATTTGATATCAACCGTAATATTTATCGTAACTGGAACATGGGTGTATATTACCAAAGAATAAACAGCAACAAAATATATGGCCAAACGGATAGAGCAAATAATTTTCTGGCGCAAAATCAAGATTTTAAAATATACACCTCCTTTAAATCAAATAATGAACGATATCATTTGTTAGCTAACTTCAATTACTTTGTTAGCAAAACCAATGAACAAGGCGGCTTAATAATGGCTGGAAGTAAAAAAAGAGGATCCAGAGCAGCAAATGATTCCGCCACTCAAAATCGCTTACCAAGCAATATGAATGCAGCAAATGCTTGGCTTGTGGCTGCTGGCTCAAAACTCGAACCTTATCGTAATGATGGCTCCATTTACAGCCGCGATAGAAGAGTGGCTTACCATCTGTACCACCAATATGACATTATTAGGCATGGTAAGTTGAGCGTATTTCACGAATTTCAAAGAAAAAATCAAAAGTTCACATATGAAGACCCTGCAATAAAGACAAATGCAAATTACGACAGTCTTGGCAATGCCTTTTACAGAAATGCTTATAAAAGCAAAGATTCTACTTATTACAACAATCAATTTTTGATGATTTCTAACAAAGTAGGATTAAAAACGGCTACTGAGTTTTTGGACATAATAGTATTTGGTAGGCAACGAAAAGTGTTTGCAGGAGATAATTTATATGTGATTCAGGCAAAAGAGCTAACTGACGCTAAAGCGTATGATGCTTTTTTTTCGTTTGACCCAAATTCAAAGTTAAGATTAACTGAAACATACGCTGGGGGTGAAATAATATTTAAACCTTCGAATAGCCTTAAAGTGCATTTGAAAGGCGAAGGGATGATTGCATTCCAAAATAGCTCAATTTCAGACACTTACAAAAACAACTTCAAAGGACTAGGTGACCACAATTTTGGGATCGATATCCAGTATAAGAACTTATTGTTTGGGTATAATCAAATCCTTACTTCTCCCAATATTATCATGAATTATATGGATCATAATAATTTCAGGTGGAATAAAGAATTTGCACCGACTGTTTCAAATACTTTTTATGGAGTTTATAAAACACTAATTGCGAAGAAATTTGATTTTGAAATTTCACCACGAATTACATCGATTATCAACCATGTATATTATGAAACTGATTTATTGGTTCCCAAACAAGTAAATGATAAAAATGGCATTTACATAAGTTCCGTTGATTTTTTATTTCATCCATATATTGGACCATTTCATGCGGAGATTTTTGGAAAATATACGCTAGGTAGATTTTTAATAGGTGATATTTACTATAATACAGCAGCAGATGTAATTCGATTTCCAACTTTGTATGCCAATTCAAAATTATATGCACTGTATTCACCTAAAAAGAAAAAAGGAAGGATTCAGTTTATGTTTGGGCTTGATTTTCACTATCGTTCGTCCTATAATGGCGATGCTTATATGCCGGCTACAGGGCAGTTTTATGTGCAAAACAATTTTACTTTGAAAGATTATGTATTAGTTGACTTTTATATAAATGCACGTGTTAAAAATGCCTTAGTTTTCACCAGAGTAAATCAACTCAACTCCATAATAGGGCAACAAGCAAATAGCCCCATTGGAAGTAATGGATATTATGTAAGTCCCGGATATCCTTCAAGCCGTTTGTTTTTGAGCATTGGCTTTCAATGGTTGTTGTTTGATTGATAATTGATAACTTGTTGAATACTTTTAAAATAACCATTCAATATTTGATTGCATAATTCAAATAAATGCCTCACCCTAAATCCCTCTCCGAAAAGGAGAGGGACTTTTGATTGTGCAAACTGAAAAGCAATTAATTATACATATTACATTCTAAATTATACATTCCAAAAGGTGCGCATCCTACCACACATTATCGACCGAATCATTCAATCTGCTGACATAGTGGAGATTGTAGGCGATTTTGTGACTCTCAAAAAGAGAGGTGCCAATTATGCTGCACTCTCCCCTTTCACCAATGAGAAAACGCCTTCTTTTTATGTTTCACCTGCCAAGCAGATATTTAAGTGCTTCTCTACCGGCAAAGGGGGCGATTCTATAAAATTTTTAATGGAAATTGATGGTCTTACTTATGTGGAGGCACTCAAGTATATAGCCAAAAAGTATCAAATAGAGCTGGAATATGACAAAGTTCAGGATGATAGCTTTAATGAGCAACAATCAGAAAGAGATGCACTATACATAGTATTGAACTATGCCAAAGATTATTTTAAAAAAATACTACTTGAAACAGATGAGGGCAAATCTATAGGAAACACTTACTTTAAAGAACGAGGACTTGATGATAAAACCATTAAGGATTTCGAACTTGGATTCAGTTTGGATAGTTGGGATGCATTTTTGAAAGATGCTACTAAAAACCAGTACCAAATTGATTTGCTCGAAAAGGCCGGATTAGTTAAAACCAGTGAACAAGGTAAAAAATTTGATTTTTTCAGGAACAGAGTCATTTTCCCAATCCATAACATTACGGGTAAAGTAATTGCATTCACGGGTCGAATATTAACCAGTGATAAATCCGTTGCCAAGTACATCAACTCTCCCGAAACAGAGCTCTACCACAAAAGCAATGTACTGTATGGCTTGTTTCAAGCCAAAAACGCTATTAGAACTGAAAACAACTGTTTCCTAGTTGAAGGAAACATGGATGTATTGTCATTATATCAAGCAGGTATCACCAATACGGTAGCCTCTTCAGGCACAGCCCTTACAGAAGAACAAGTTAAACTGATTGGCAGATATACAAAAAACGTAACGGTATTATATGATGGAGATAAAGCGGGAATTAATGCAGCAATAAGAGGAACTGATCTCATATTGGATTCCGGATTGAATATTAAAGTGGTAGTATTTCCGGATAATGAAGATCCTGACAGCTATGTGAATAAAGTAGGTGCTTCGAATTTTAAGGAATATGTAAGGGTTGCTGCAAAGGATTTTATTACATTCAAAACGGAGCGACTTTTGGGTGAAAGTGCCAATGACCCCATCAAAAAAGCCGAAGTAATTCGTGATGTGGTTCAAAGCATTGCCAAAGTTAAGGATGATATTCAGCGTTCGCTTTATTTCAAAAAATGTAGTCAATTACTAGAAATCGATGAACAGGTAATTATAAGTGAGTATAATAAAATCCAAATTGAATCACGCAAAAAGCAAGAACCGGAACATAAACAACTGCTTGATAATGAACTCAAAAATATTGAAGCAACGCAACCAGCAATTAATATTCAAGACAGAGCCGAACATGCTGAAAAAGAAATAGTAAGGATATTGATTGAATACGCTCAATTTCCATTGGACGAACAAACACCTCTTTACCAATCTTTAATAACTTTTATTGAAAATATTGAGTTCCTGAACCCAGTATATTTGAAAATTATTGAAATATTCAGGAAAGAAGTGCAGGAAGGACGATTGCCAGGTTTGGATTATTTTTTGAATCATCCGGACAAAGAAATGGAAACACATATTCTGGATGTAATCACTGATAAACATGTATTGAGCGACCATTGGATAAATAAATTAATGATAGACGTTCCCACAAAGGACATTGATAAAATGCTGTTATTAAACAAAACAATTGCAAGTTTAAACTTCGAGAAAGCCAAACATCAATTCAAAGTCAATCAGGAAGCCATCAGGCACATGAATACTGAAAATTTTGAAGATATTGAATTAGAGCTTGAAAAACTTAAAATCATCAAGGGATACATGATGAATTATGCAAAGGAAGTGGGAATTGTGGTGTCGGGGTGAAATAATACTTAAATAAAGTTGAATTTTGCAACTACAATGTTTATCTATGCAAGGAAATGAAACAATAAGGTTCAAACAAAATATTTAGGAAATAACAAGAAAAGACCTACGAATTAATTTATAACTCTTAACAAAAAAATTATTAAGGTTCTACAGCGTAAAGCAAGGTAATTGAATCATTGTATTATAAAGTCAAGAATATATTAAATTTAGATTTATGAAAAGTTCATTAATGATACATGCTACGATTATCTTGTTATTTATTGAGGTTACAATAGGTTGTAAACCTAAAGAAAGTGACCCAGCTCCTGCCTCTGGAATGGCAACAGTAACGGGATACATACGTCAATTTGTTTCCCCTCGTTTATTCTATAAAAACAGCCTCTCCGATTTAAGATTAGAACATCATTTATACCCACAGTTATATGCTTATGGGAATATAAATATAAAAGTAGTTGGGACTAAATACACTGCCTTATCTGACACTTTGGGAAATTTTAATTTGCAATTACCAAGATCGTCCAAATTTGACATAATCGCAGAAAGAGTAGGCTTTGCTTCAATTACATTTGCTGGTGTTGATACCCAAGATTCCATAAAGCAATCTATTCATGCAGAAATGTATAAAACAAGCAAATTTGAAGTCGATAGCTTGTCTGTGTTGTCGTTTAATGACTCTTTGATAGTATTAAAATTTAAAGTGTTTGATGTAGATTCCGGTGTATATCAAAAATTAGGTGAGAATGTTAATGTCGGAGGGTCTCCATCAATTATTTTCTTTCTTAATTTAAATGAAAACGACAAAAGTTATAATTACAAATACAGAACATCCGGAAATTTTAGAATCTTTAATTTCGATAAATATACAAATTCCAATACTACAACCGATTACCTGGTTGCTGAAATTAATTCTGGCGCATTATCAACTATTGAAAATGGAGATTCAATGAAGAAACTCCCTAAAGGTACTACCTATTATATAACCGGATATGGAACAAACTATTCTGATAATGGCAATTTAGTTCAAATGGGTAACTTTGGATATATGTGGAATTACAAATTTATTCCGGTGTATACTAACTTGAGAGCTCCATCCAATACAGTAAAAATCGAATTAAAATAGCTCAATACCTCACCTGAAAATTATCAAAGTTTTTTAAAGGTCCTTCTTCGGTTTCAACTCTGTCAACTTTGGCATAAGAGGGTCCATAGTGGCACCAATCTACCAATTGATTGATATTGTCTTGTGTGCCTTCCGCTTCAATATACACACTGCCATTGAGCATATTTTTTACAAATCCGAATAAGTGCAATTCCCGGGCTTTGTTCACCGTATGCTTACGAAACGCAACACCTTGCACCAAACCGGTAACTTTTATATTATAATGTACCATATTAAAGCTTAGGTTGTAAATTTATAACCCTATTTGTAAATAATGACGATTGCAAAACAAAGTTTTCTGAATCATAATCAAATATTTTTGGAAACCCCGCCAAATCCTAATTTGAAAATGACTGTGGTAATACCATGTTATAATGAACCCGCACTAAATACATTATTGCAAAGTCTATGTAACTGCAAACCAACCATATATCAAACAGAAATAATCGTAGTAATCAACGAACCGGAAAATGCTTCAGATAACATTATTCAAAGAAATACAGAATCTGTCAGAGTTTTGGAACCATTTACATCCCGAAATTTTGAACATTTAAGTTTTCAGGGCATTTATATCACCCTACCTCAAAAAACTGCTGGTGTAGGTTTGGCACGAAAAATTGGTATGGATGAAGCTTTTAAGCGATTCAGAAGTGTTCGCAAAGAAAAGGAAGGTATTATTGTGTGCCTGGATGCCGATTGCTCCGTTAAGTCCAATTATTTATTAGAAATTGAGCATTTTTATGTCAAAAATCCCAAAACAAAAGCGGCTAATATTCATTTTGAGCACCCATTGGAAGGCGATTTGGAATCATCACTATATGAAGGCATTGCGAAATATGAATTGCATCTGAGGTACTATGTAGCTGCCCAAAAATTCACAGGACATCCATTTGCATACCAAACCGTAGGTTCATCCATGAGCGTGCGTGCCGATGTTTACCATGCCTCGGGAGGTATGAATCAGCGAAAAGCTGGTGAAGACTTTTATTTCCTTCAAAAAATCATTCCTTTGGGCAATTTTGGTGAAATAAACACTACTACCGTAATCCCCTCACCCCGTACCTCCGAGAGAGTGCCCTTTGGCACTGGAAAAGCCATGAATAACTATCTGGAAACCAATGAAATATATTCTTACGATTTTAGAAGCTTTCTGGAACTAAAAAAACTATTTGACCAGATAGTAAATTTATATCATACAATTGATTGTCAGATAATTATTAAGATGCTTCATCCATGTTTGGTTGATTTTTTAATGAAATATCAATTCGAAAACAATGTGAAAGAAATTAAATCAAACATAAGTAATTACGACAATTTTCGAATCCGATTTTTCAAATGGTTTGATGGATTTATGGTAATGAAATATGTACACTTTATGCGCGAAACTGCCTTTCCTGATAAACCGATTATTGATGTAGCAAATGAATTTTTAAACTTTACAGAAAACACACAAGAACACCGAACAGAAAAAGATATGTTGCTGAAATTCAGGAAGTTACATTAAAACCATGTGTTGTTAGTTATTGTTTGTTATAATTTACTATAAGTTAAATAGTTATCACTCAGATTACATTCATCGCTAATAACTTATTGCTCATTATACATTATTAATTATTATTATTCCCACGTTCGCATTTTGGTATCGAAGGCGATTGCCCGAGCGATGGCTCTAGATCCGTATTTGAAGCGAATTTTGTCCAGTGCCTGACACAGATTAATCATTTCGGGTACATCGTCAAAGAGGTTGATTTGCTGATTGCCATGTATGAGGTGTGTAAATCGTATGCCTACTAGCCTCACAAGCAATCGTTTGTTGTACAATTTCTCAAAAAGTTCCTTCGCTACGGATATCAATAACTGATCATTGGATGTGTAAGCGATTGTCTTTTGCTGTGTATAGGTATTGAAGTCGGAATACCGAATTTTTACGGCCACACAACCCGTGAGTTTTTTGAGTTT
>JANRJY010000067.1:0-185664 GCA_033763735.1 Bacteroidota bacterium
TACATTGTAGGTTCCTTGTCCGATTGTAAATACATTAGACGAAGCAATTGGAGATCCAAAAATGCGTGTTTGTGCGGTACCACCATTGTGATATCTTTGTATGGTAACATTACCATTTACTGAACCCCCAGCGGAAGCAGAACTATTATTATCTATTAATGAGGCTGTTGATGAGGCATCAGACGCCAAGGTTAGGTTTCCGTTAGTATTAAGTTTGTTAGCCCCACTTAAAGTTTGAATGGTAAGAAATCCCCTTATGGTTTGCATTCCTGATGACAAATTCACATTTCCTCCTGAAGGTTTATTAATTGTAAGATTATTGAATGTTGTTTCACCGGAAATAGCTTGGTCAGATGAGCCGTTCAGGGTGACGGTGCCTGTGCCGGGAGTGAAGGTGCTGCCTGAGTTTAAAAAATCTCCTCCTAAGTTAATATCAAAATTATTAGTATTTATTGTAGTTGAACCTGCGATGGACAAGTTGCCAATTATATTACTTGAAGAAAGAAAGGTTTTCGTACCACTGCCAAAAAATGCTATATTTCCGTAATTAGTATTATAAATAGTTTGATTACCATTTCTTTGATAATATACAGTTCCATTGCTATTAGAAGTTAAAGTACCTGAACCAGTAACGGAAGTTATATTTAAAAATAAATTATTACCTCCAATATTCAAAGTTCCTGAATTCAAACTTAATGTGTTAAGCACATTAAGAGCAGATGTAAGATTTATTGACTGCCCTGGTCTATTAATAAATAAATTGTTAATGGTGTTATTTGAAACATCCATTTTTAGGTTGCCAAAAGGTCCTGAACCTGTAATAGAAAGTGTAGTGTTACTTCCTCCAATCAAAGTGCCGGAACCTGAAATTTGCCCTCTTAATTCACAATAAGCCAATGAGTTATTAAATAAACTTAAAGCACCTGAATTAATCGAAAGATTTCCCAACACTATAAGATTATCAGTAATAATGTTCTTATTCCCTGAACCGGATATTTCTAAATTTCCATAAGTAAAAGGTGTTATATCTTGATCCCCCACAGCTGAATAATTTACAGTACTTGTAGGATCAATTGTGCCAAAATTTGGAATTACTGTATTGGCAATCGATAATGTAGAACTGTTTCCAACATCAATAGTACCACTATAGGAAAAGTTTGCCGGGATTGTAAAACCAGCTGTTGATACTACTACTTTTGAGTTTATTCCTGTAACTAACCAGTCTGCACCTATTGTAGGTGATGTTCCATTTACAATGATAAAACGTTGATTATCCGATGTAAAATCTGTAGGAGAAACACCGCTTCCATCCGAATTCGTGCCCCAATTGGATAAATTTTCCAAGTTAGCATTACCAGTTGATTTGTTAAAATAATCAACTCCTGCTGGTAAAGGTGTGCCGGTTATAATAAAGTCATCAATTGAATATGTTCCTCCGTAAGTCGTATTACTAGCAAACCTAAACCTTAACCTTAAATCACTTACCCCATTTGTCTCTGAATCTAAAGTTGCGGCACCAACTAATGCCCATGTAGAATTTGCGGATACTTGGGTAAAATTTTGACCGTCTCCATATGATCCACTTTGGGGAGTAGTCCAACTTGCCCCTCCATCAATGGAGTATTCCAGAAATATAGTTCTCATATTAGTAGTTAATCTAGCCCCCCATTGTACTTGAATATTTGTATATCCAATTGTTGATAAACTATTTGAATATGTAAGTGTTAAACTAGAAACTGAAGGAGAAGAATTTGATGCTACCACATTTCCAGAACCGGAAGCTCCTGTATAGCCAGAACTTGGATTTGAAGTTCCAGCTGTCCATCTAGCATTGTTGGAAGTCCAACCGCTAGGTAAAGAGCCACTTCCAAAACTTGTTGAATATAAAATTGATTGTGCTTTCAAATTACACATCAATCCAAGTGATAAAAACAAGACGGCATTAATAACTAATCTCATATCATTTAATCCTTTTCCAACCCTAAAAGTAACCTCTTTTTATTTAACAAACAAACTTCACTAATTTATGCATTAACTATTTATTAATATATATATGCCAAAATGGAATATTTACTTTTTAAAATATCTACACTAAAAACCCTTTAAAATCAACAAAATTTTTGTTTTCATTTTTGTTCATTGTTCCATTTCAATTACAAAAATTAAAAATGATTTTAAAATAGAACTATACAAATATGTGATTTTCAATCTGTTAAACTTTTATTTACCTGTGTATATTACACTTTTACTAAATATTTATTTAAAAATATTTTTAATCAATTTTATTCTTTTTTACATTTGACCCAATTAAAATAATATTTTAGCTATTTCACTATTAATAAAAGTTTAAATGTTATGGAAAAATTTCTTTTTCAAACAAACGAAATCATCGCAGATAATTTTCAAATTTGCTTAGTTATAGTAATTCTGACTCTTTTGATACTTGTTGACAACAAATCATCCAAAAGTTTCTATACAAATATTAAAAAATTTATTTGGAAATAATTTTTTTTTACTTGCTTACTAACTCGGTATTCAATCCACACTCGGTTTTGTTCAAACCATACCAACGAACTTCTCTTTCGCTCAAATCCATACTAAACTTGCGGGTACAAGGTTCACAACCAATACTCAGATAACCTTTGTCTTCAAGGGGATGACGTGGAATATTGTTTTCACTCAAATATCTTTGAATCTGCATACTATTCCAATCCAACATTGGATGAAAACGCAATACACCATGTGGGGCTTTTTCTTCAATATTAAAGCTCTTACGTACCGCACTTTGATCCGCTCTTACCCCATTAATCCATACATCATATTCTGCCATTATTGGCTCCAATGGCTCCACTTTATTGATATGGCAACAGTAATCAGGGTCAGAAGTAAAATAAAACCTGCCTTGTTCATCTTTCTGCATACTTTTGGGCGTGGTTGAAAATACATTTTTGACATTCAAATTGAATAATTCAGCAATTTGGTCGCGGTATTGAATCGTTTCAGGAAATAAGAAACCTGTATTGATAAAATATACCGGAATGGTATTATCAATTTTGCTCAAAATATGTAATAACACTACACTATGCGACTGAAAAGATGAAGTTGTAAATAACTTTAAACCTTGGTTTTTGTATGTTTCTATTTTTGACTTAATTTCTTCGTAATTCATGTATTTCATATTTTAAACCTCACCTATTAAACCTCACCAAGAGGTTCATGCTTCACTCTCGGTTTACAACCCCAGCCACCCTCTCCGAGTAGAGGGGTGACTATTAAACAAATATTCTTATAAACTGAGTAGAAACATGAGTTTTATAGAAGTTGTGCTTAGAAAACAAAATTAGTCACTTATTTGGTTCAGTTGAAAATAAATATTCGATTTAAACATTGAAATAATCAGGACTTAATTTTGGAAAAAACTGCCCTTCCATTGGTTTACCTTTTGGTATAATCGGAACACCTTTGAGCAGTTCTTTGGATTCATCAGACACAACTCCATCTTTAAAACAATTCAGTACAAATGCTCTTCTTTGTCGGTCAGTTTTGTTTTCATACGAACCATGTACCAAAAGCGGGTGATGAAAACTAGCAAATCCTGCTTTAAGTTCAATAGGAATTGGGTTAAATTGTTTGGTTTGTTCTTTGTTCAAAAATCTAAAAATTCCATTCATATCGCCTGTCAGATCAGGCATATCCAACAAATCCCAATTGTGGGAACCGGGAACATAATATAGACATCCATTAGAAATATCGGCATTATCTAATCCACACCAGCATGTCAAATGTTGCATGGGCCTGGTTCTGGTCCAATATGAATAATCCTGATGCCATGCAACCACACCACCATGATGAGCGGGCTTACAAAAAAGTTGGTCATGCCACAATCGAATGGGTCCTCCTAACAATTGAGATGCAGCCATAACATAATATGGATTCCACCATAAATCATGAAAACCGGGTGTAATTCGCCAATGTCCGAGTGCATGAAAAATAACTTTGCTCGGATCGGCACTTTGGTTGCTGTGAAATTCATGAAATAAGTTGTTTCCGGGATGATTTATATCAAAAAGTTCAGTCAATTCATTTTTGAGGATACTAATTTGATCATCATTAAGAATTTTAATTCCGGATAAGTATCCATTGGTTTTATAAAATTCGATTTGCTCTCTTGATAATCGATATTTGTCCCATTCAAAGCTATTGGTGGGTATTTCAAAAATTTCAGTTATAGGCTTGTGAATGAGTGATAAATCGGGAGTGATTGTGATTGTTTCCATAAGTTTGTTTTTTTTACCTCACCCCCTGCCCCTCTCCGAGGAGAGAGGTGACTAAGTAGCAAGAAAATTAAAATCTAATTGAGTGTTTTTTTTTACACAAATTTCATAATAAGATTCATAAATAATTCAAACTAAATTAGCAACTATTAACACCGTATTGATATTTCGTATATATTTAAATAATATTTATCAATATGAAACCAATACTTGAGAAGTTATCAATCAATGATTCGAATCCGGTATATGCACAAAAATTTGAACTTCAGCGTTATGATGCACCATGGCATTATCATCCTGAATACGAACTTACTTTTATAAAAAGCAGTTCAGGGATACGTTTTGTGGGGGATCATGCAGAGGAATTTGAAGAAGGAGATTTGGTGCTTTTAGGATCGAATTTGCCTCATTATTGGAAAAATCATGAAAATTGTAGTTTTGCTGAATCTATTGTTATTCAATTTACAGACGCTTGGATTCAAAGTTTTCCATTTGCCAGTAAAATAGTTGACCTGTTAGAAAAAAGTAAGCTTGGCTTGAAATTTGGTCTCGATTATGATACCGCATATGACAAAATGTTGCAAATTGTAGCATCGAACTCATTAGAAAGATGCATTCAATTAATCATGTTTTTGCAATATTTATATACTGAAGTTAAAATTCATACATTGGCTAGTAAAGGTTTTCAACAATCTATTATTCAAACCAAAGATAAAAATTGGGATAAAGTATTCACGTTTATTAAACAGGAGTTCAAAAACCCTATTTCTTTAAATGAAGTATCTGCGATAGTACCCATGAGTAAAGAAGCATTTTGTAGGAAATTCAAAATAATTACACGCACAACCTTCTCTAATTATGTAAATGAATATAGAATTGGATATGCTTCAAAACTAATAAAAGAAACTAATTTAAGTATAAGCCAAATATCTTTGGAAAGCGGATTCAACCAATTGTCATATTTCGATAAAATATTTTTACAGAAAAAAGGCATTCATCCTTCACAGTATCGAAAATTAAATTAATTTGACCTCGAAAGTAATCTGCAATTGTGTCATTGAACTTTTTGAGGCAAGATTGTTGTATTAGACTAAAAAATAAAACCAAAATAAATATGAATATAGGCGAAGAATTTAAAAAATATGCCGTAAAAGGATATGGAATAAGTAGCACTACTGTTGATAAAGTGATTGATTACAGTATATATAACCTTACACCCAACATCATTGAAGAACGTAAAATGAATGCTGTGTCGATGGATGTGTTTTCACGATTGATGATGGACCGAATTATATTTCTGGGAACCGCAATTGATGATTATGTTGCCAATGTGGTGCAAGCACAATTGTTGTTTTTACAATCGACTGATGCTAAGCGTGATATTACAATCTATATTAACAGTCCAGGAGGTTCTGTATACGCAGGATTAGGAATTTATGATACCATGCATTTCGTTACTCCGGATGTTACCACTATATGTACAGGATTGGCAGCTTCGATGGGAGCAGTATTGCTAGCATCTGGTACTGACGGTAAACGATCGGCATTAAAGCACTCTAGAATAATGATTCACCAACCACTTAGTGGCGCTCAAGGACAATTAACTGATATGGAAATTGCGTTGCGCGAAACTCAAAAAGTGAGAGACGAATTGTACAACATCCTTGCAAAGCACACCAAAAAAAGCTTTGAACAAATCCATAAAGATTGTGACCGCGACAATTGGATGTCGTCAACAGAAGCCAAAGATTATGGTTTGATTGATGAAGTTTTGTTTAGAGAAGGAAAATAATCTTAAAAAAAGCCTCTGAAATATCAGGGGCTTTTTTTTATACATTCAATAATTCAAAAGATTTAAAAAGGAAAAAGTATATTATTAAATTGTTAAATCAATTTTTTACTGCAACAAATCAAGTAGTTTTTCGATACACTTGGCATCTATTTTTAATTACACATAAAATAAGTTATCGATGAAACTTTTAAGAAAATTTAAGTTGTTTTTCAAAAAATGGTCATGGCTGCTTTTGATAGTCGTTTCATTAGCATTTAGCATATATATGTATCTCAACGATAGTTCTAAATTATCTTATAAACTAAAAATAAGTGCGGGCAGTTTTAGAGGTAGGCGGCATGAAATAGCCAAAGTACTCGAATTTGAATCCTCAAAAAGAAAGATATACTTCGAATTTGTGGAGAGTAAAGGTTCTGTGGAGGCATTGGAAATGGTTGCTAAAGGAGAAATAGATTTGGCATTCATTCAAGGCGGACTGTCACAAATGGAAAATGTAACTCAGCTTGCTGTAATTCATCATGAACCCCTTCATTTGTTGGTGAAAAAACAATTTGCCAAAACCGGAATAGAATCGTTGATTGGTAAAAAAATAAATTTGAGTACAAAGGGAAGTGGTACGCATATGCTTTCGAAAAATGTGCTCGAGTTTATTGGTATAGAGCCTAACGAATACATAGAAATAAACATGTCATATGGTGATATTGATAAAATTGAAACAGGCACTCCATTGGATTCCTTACCAGATGCTTTTTTTATTGTTTCTTCTTTGCCATCCAAGCAAGTTTATCGCTTATTGAATGATTTTGAATATGAACTAATCGAAATCCCTTTTGGGCATGCTTATTCCATGCAATATTTAGGGATTCAAGAACTTATGATTCCCGAATATACTTATGGTGTGGTTCCTCCAAATCCAATTCGACCTATTAAAACCATTGGCTCACAGTTATTACTAGTCGCAAATAAAAATGTAAAGGAAGAAGCCGTTAAGAAAATATTAGAATCAATATATGAGGATGATTTTTTCCGCCAAACCAATATAAAGTATTCTGAATTGAAGCAATATGCTGAAATTGAAGAATTTGAACTTCATCCTGGCGTAGTTGAATATAAAAACAGGCTAAATCCAGCCATTACTAGTGAAACTATTGAGAGTTTGGAAAATTTTAGAAGTTTTGTGTTTTCATTAGCAGTTGCAATATTTTTCCTTTGGAGATGGTATGAGTCGCGTAAAGGAATTGGGCTAAATAATTATTTAATCCGAATCAACATTATTCAACGTAGATTGGTTGATTATCAAGGATCTGAAACAGTGTCGATTGCAGAATTGGAAAAACTAAATAAAGAGCTCAATACCGTTAAAAGTGATGCTATCGACCATATAACCAGCGGAAAAATAAAGAATACGGAGTTACTAAACAGTTTGCTCACTGATGTAAATAATATTAAATCAGATATATTTGCGCTTATTCAAAAAAGGCAAATAAAAACTTGATGGATTATACTGAAAAATACGAAGTTGTTATAGGGCTTGAGGCACACTCTCAGCTAATTACTCAAAGCAAAATATTTAATTCAAATTCAACTGAATTTGGCAATTTGCCCAATACTAATGTGGATGTACACACACTTGCACACCCTGGAACGCTTCCTCGATTGAACAAAAGAGTGGTAGAGTTTGCAATGAAAATGGGGATTGCTTGCAAAAGTGAAATTTCTCGTTTTCAGTACTTTGACCGTAAAAATTATTTTTACCCCGATCTTCCGAAAGGATATCAAACCACCCAGGACAAAACACCTATATGCAGAGGTGGTAGTGTGCCAATTAAATTAAAAAATGGTACTGTGAAAAATATTGGACTCACAAAAATCCATATGGAAGAGGATGCCGGAAAGTCGCATCACTTGGATGGTGAAACAGATTCGTTGGTTGACTTGAATCGTGCAGGTGTTCCTTTAATTGAAATAGTAACCGAACCTGAAATTAGAAATGCTGACGAAGCTACGGCCTTTATGCAGGAAATCAGGAGATTAGTTCGATATTTGGAAATTAGTGACGGAAATATGGATGAGGGTTCACTACGTTGCGATGTAAACATTTCACTTCGTCCCAAGGGGGCAACCTATTTTGGAAAAAAAGTAGAAGTAAAAAACCTGAACTCCTTTGGCTTTGTGCGTAAAGCCATTGAATATGAAATAGATAGACAAGGTGCTATGTTAGAGGCGGGTATTGAAGTGCCTTCTGAAACGCGTACCTTTGATACCAGTGATTTCAAAACTTATAGCTTACGTACCAAAGAAGATTTGAACGACTATAGATATTTTCCGGAGCCGGATTTACAGCCCTTTACTGTGTCAGATGTTTGGCTAAATGAAGTAAAAAGTGAAATGCCACCTTTACCTCAGGAACTATATGATAAGTTTACCAAAAACTATCAACTACCTGACTATGACGTGAATGTGTTAATTGAAAGTAAAGATATAGCCTTGTATTTTGATCGCCTTTGTGCACAAACCAAATACTACAAAACGGCTTCCAATTGGATGATGGGGCCTATAAAGTCTTATTTGAACGAGCTTACTTTGCATATAAATAATTTTCCGGTAAGTCCTGAACGAATTGCAGAGGTGATTGACTTAGTTGAATCCGGTAAAGTAAGTAACTCGATGGCTACACAAAAGTTGTTCCCGGAGCTTACCAAATCACCTGAAAAATCAGCCATGTCTTTGGCAGAGTCATTGAACTTGTTGCAAAATAGCAGTGATGATTTTATTGTGCCACTCATAGAGCAAGTTCTTGCATCATTTCCTGATAAAGTTAAAGAATACAAAGCCGGTAAAGTAGGTTTGATTGGCTTATTTGTTGGTGAAGTTATGAAAAAAGCTCAAGGCAAAGCGGATCCTAAAAAGACCAATCAAATGGTAAAGGAGATATTGGATAGGGTATAAGTGATTTTAAGTAATACTTATTTTGGAAAATACTTATAAATATCTTTTCTGTGTAGGAATCAAATAAATATCATATTGTTGTTTTGGATTTCAATTCCAATTCTATAATCTTTAATTTTTATCCTGTAATATTTGTTTGAGCCTTTTAGCTTTTTTATATTTTTTATGGAGTTTAGATTTTCTGCTTTTCTAACATCCTCTATGCAATCAGCTATATGATTTAATAAATTTTTGTCTCTTATTTTATCAGTGTCTTTTTCAAAGCTTTTATCAATGCAAATATTCATTTTCTGAGTTTCTGAATAAAGTCGTTTGCATCAATTAATTGGTTGGTACGACCATTTTTAATAGCGTTAATCAAACCTATCTCTTCCATTTCAGATTCATTTAAAACATTAGATTTCATTCCAATTTTTTTTGCTAAATCTAACAAAAGTTTAATATCAGATTTTGAATTGCTATTCAGTAATATTGTTTGCATAAGTGTTAATCTATACAACAAATATAAAAAAATCTACATATTCAATTTTTAAAAATGACAAATAAGTTTCTCTAAATGTTATACAATAACGTAACTTTACTAAAACATATTATGGGACTTGTTTATGCAGATATTGAACTTTTAAATGGTATAGATGATGGATTATTCCATATGAATCAATTATCACTAGATAAAGTAAGAAAGGTTAAAGTATCTGCAATGGTTGATTCTGGTGCATATTATTTGGCAATCAATGAAAACGTACAAACTCATTTACAATTACCATTTCGAAAAAAAACATTTGCTCAACTGGCAGACGGTACTATAAGAGAACTTGATATGGTAGGACCTGTAGTAGTAAATTTCCAAAACAGAACTACTTCTGTTGATGCAATGGTGCTTCCGGATAACACTGAAGTATTACTTGGAGCAATCCCTATGGAAGGTATGGATGTGATAATCAATCCTTTAAAACAAAGTCTTGAAGTAAACCCAGAACATCCGGATATTCCTCAGTTTTCGTTAAAATAACCCAAGCACTTTCCTCGCTTCCATTTCCAAATTTTCTCTACATGAGGGATGGGCAATATTGATAAGTGCACGCGCACGTTGTTTTAAGTTTTTGCCGTACAAATCGGCTATTCCAAATTCGGTTACCACATAATGCACATGAGCTCGAGTGGTGGTAACGGAAGCGCCTTCTTTCAGGTAATTTACTATTTTGCTCACTCCTTTATTTGTAAGGGATGTCATTGCAATGATGGGTTTGCCTCCTTCCGAAAGTGATGCCCCTCTGATAAAATCCATTTGACCTCCTACTCCTGAAAACTGTTTTGTTCCTATGGAATCGGCACACACCTGACCAAATAAATCAATTTCAATAGCACTATTGATTGCCGTTACTTTAGGGTTACGTCTGATAACCTCTGTATTATTTATATATGCAATATCCAGCATAGCTATTTCGGGATTATCGTCAATAAAATCATAAAGTTTTTTACTTCCCATTACAAAACCTGAAACTATTTTGCCCGGATGTGTTTTTTTGAGCCTTCCGTTAATAACGCCTTTTTCTACAAGTTCAATCACACCATCTGAAAACATTTCGGTATGAATGCCTAGGTTTTGATGAGATGCAAGGCACTTTAAGACTGCATTAGGAATGGCACCTATGCCCATTTGAAGCGTAGCACCATTTTCCACCAAACCTGCAATATGTTTGCCAATTAATAATTCCGTTTTATCAGGCTCTGGGGTTATCAATTCATGAATGGGGTCATTAACTTCAACAGCGAAATCAATTTTATCCACATGAATAATGCCATCTCCATGTGTACGAGGCATGTTAGGATTGATTTGAGCAATAATAGTTTTAGCATTTTTAACCGCTGCAGCTGCTATATCTACAGAAACCCCCAATGAACAAAAACCATGCTTATCAGGAGGGGATACTTGAATGAGTGCAACATCCAGAGGAATTATTTTTTTGTGAAATAATGAAGGAATTTCACTCAAAAACACCGGAATATAATCCGCTCTGCCTTCTTGTACCGCTTTGCGCATATTAGCTCCAACAAAAAAGTTGTGCACTGCAAAACTATTGGCAAATTCCGGTTTTGCATAGGTGGCTTCCCCTTCGGTATGCAGGTGAAAAATATTTACTCTTTGCAATTCACCGGAACGTGAGCAAAGTGCATTTATTAATTGTTGAGGAGCAGCAGCAACAGAGTGAATAAAAATATTTTGACCTGATTGAATTTCAGAAACGGCATCTAAAGCGTTGGTTATTTTCATTGTGCTTGAATTGGATTGCTAATTAAGCATAAATACTCAGTTGGGTATATGACTTTTGTCATTACAACATATTCCAATTGAATAATTAACAATTAGTTAATAAAAAAAATTATAATTCTTAATAAATCAAGAAATCAATCTGTTGCTTTCTTTGAAATTTAATAATTGCTGATTTGATATCGCGCATGGCTTTCATCTTCTTTTTATCATTCAAATCACAATTGAATATTTCATTGGTGGCTGATTTAAAATTTTACTTGTTAGATATTGTATTTTACCTTTTGATAACTAAATTTAAACTTTAAAGAATACAAATGAAAGCTAATTTGCTATTAATATCCGTTTTTATTATATTCATTTCTTGTCAAAAAAAAAATGAAGATACTCCAACACCGAGCCCTGTTTCCAGCTCAATTCCAGGTGTTAACATTTATTCAGTTAAAAATGAAGAAGACTTAAAAGTATTGCTTGAAAAAGCTCATATTTCCTTGAAAACAGGTGCAATGTACAAACAAGGAATCATGTATTTGAATGAAATAGCAAGCGATGATTGCACGGATAAAAATAGGTATGGAACTGACGCTCTTGACAATTTTCAATGGGTGTCGGGTCCAAATAATTTTGTAAGATGGGGTGTGGCTGCGAATAATGTTGACTTATTTGTTTCAATTTTTTTAAAATCATATGAAGGAATTGAAACTTCAAATGCAATTTTAAATAATTACCAATCCGTAACTTTAACCGAAACTTCAAAGAATAGAATTGTTGGAGAAGCTTATTTCTTAAGAGGCGTTTTTTATTGGCATTTGGCAACCATGTTTGGAACAGTGCCCGTTTTTACGACAACTTCATTGAACCTTAATGTTTATACAGGTCCAGGGGTTTCTGTTTCGACTGTGTATGCACAAGCTGAAAGTGATTTTTTACAGGCTTCTCAATTGCTTCCGGAAAGTAATTCAGCAACTGAATTTAACAAAGTAAACAAATGGGCTGCTATCGCTTTTTTAGGCAAAACATATTTATATCAAGAAAAATGGACTCAAGCAGCAGAGCAATTCAGAAAAGTAATTAATTCAGGACAATTTGCATTATTAGCAGATTTTAAATCCATTTTTGCACAAAACAATAAGTTTAATAAAGAATCGATTTATGAAATAAGTTATAGAAATAAAGGAGATTACTTTAATACTTTTTATTTAGATGGCAGCGAAAATTCTAATGAAACAAATGATCGGGATCTAAGGATGGGAATTCAAGGTCAAGATGGACAAAGAGGATATAGTGAAATTATTGCTTTGAAAGATTTAGCTTATGAATTTGAATTCAATGACCCCAGATTGACCGAAACTTTATATTTTGTTCGTTATGATAAAAAACCTCCTTATGATAGTTCATTATCAGGATATTCCAGTGACAATTCAATTAGAAATGGTATGATTTATAAACCATCATATGGGGAACAAGTATCTAGCTTTTCGAATCCAATTCAAGAATTTTTTCATATTAAAAAAGCGGTAAATGGAAATGCAGGAGGACAAGGTCCTGGATTTTCAGATAATAATTGGCGAATGATTCGATATTCTGATGTTCTACTTATGGCAGCTGAAGCTATTGCAGAATCAAATGGCGGCCCCAACTCTGAGGCGGTGGGTTATTTGAATCAGGTAAGAGAAAGGGCCCGAAAAATGTTGCCCACAACCAAGTTAAATGATATTGTTACCGTATCAGGCGGAACCTATGCTTTTAATACGTACATGATGCCGTCAAAAGATATTTTAGATACTTATCCAAATAATCAAAAAATATTGATGGATTATCCTACAAGCGATAAAAATTCATTGGTTATTTGGAGTGTTAAAAGTTATGCAATATTGGCAGATATGGGTGAACCAATTACCTATGGATATAATTTAAATGATTTTAGAAAAGCTATTGTACATGAACGTAGGGTAGAGTTAGCAACAGAATATCATCGTTTTGCTGATATTAAAAGATGGGATAAGATAGCTAATCATCCGGGAGGTGCTTCATTGGTTTTTGCTGACAAGCTCTTTAATCCTCTTGATGTAAAAGAATATAACAAAAACATACATAGTCTTTGTCCTATTCCTCCAAGTGTAATAAATAAGAACCCTAAACTCACTCAAAACCCAGGCTATTAAAATCTAGAAATCAATCTGTTGCTTTCTTTGAAATTTAATAATTGCTGCTTTGATATCGCGCATGGCTTTCATCTTCTTTTTATCATTCAAATCCCAATTGAATATTTGTTTTTGAGGATGACTTAAAATTTGACTTATGGCTTGGAAGTCGATACTCTCAAATAAATGATATTGTATGGCTATTGCATTCATAGTAGTAACGTTTAATAACTATTGATACGCGTAGTAACAATATCGTTAACGAAAAGTAATGTAATTTTAAAAAATGCCTTAGTTGTGGATAAGCTTTTTGGGTATTAACTTGTTTATTTTCAGATAGATAACCAATAATCCGAATTTTACAATCTCAGACGAGGTGAAAAAGCGATTTCAAAAACCAGATTACTATTCTGATTAATAAAACTTGTTTGTTGTGGAACGCTCAATCTAAAAGTCAATGGAATTAAAAAATTACTTAGATTAAAAAAGGTAATATCAGTGATCAATTCTATGCCAAATGAATTATTGTTGTAACTCCTTCCGCTGAAATTAAATCGTCTATTATAATCTGCAATTGAAGTTGCGGAGCGATTATTCAAACTAAAAAAAGAATAATCATAAAACAAATTGGTCCGTATTCGCTTCAGATACAACAGATTGGCAATTCCAAAATCAGGATATAATAATGTAAAATAATAGTTAGCACTAATTTTTAAGACATAATCATATGGTAGCAATCCATTATACCCCCTGGAATAGAAAAAATCATCGGAGAATCGATATGGCAATTGGTCTTTGATTACATTATAATTGTTTATTTGTCCTCCAGCCATTAGGACGGTATTATCATTAGGAAAAATGCCAGGAAATACAAAATCACCTTCTAATGTAGTTTGAAAAAATTCAGTACTGGTATAGTTATTATCAAATTTTATAAGCTGACTCCAAGAGCGAGATATATTTTGCAATGCTTTTTTGCGTGCATTAATAAAGTCAATATGAAAATTAGTAACAGCAAGTTGGTTGTTAAAAGAAGCAAATTTATTAAATCCACTTTTGTATGAAGTTTGGGCATAGTTGAGCGTTCCATTAATTTCCAACAATCTGGAATATAATCCGGACGACAGGTTTAAAGGAATCCCTATTCCTGGACCTATACTTATTTCATTGAAGGTTGCGGATTTATCCAAATATTTTTGAGATACCGATTTTGCTATACTATCATTGGGTATTCTTCTTCCATTAACATTACCTACATTTAAATATAATACAGGGTAAGTTCTTGCATAAGCAACATTTATTAAACTTGTAATTCCGAAATCATTCAAATTGTAAGACGACTGAGCCTGAATTGATAATGTATTAACAATATTGTCGGATTGTATGGCTAATCCTATTTCAGGGTTAAAAACCCCCAAAATAGGATTCCAACTATGTATATTAATGGATTTAGAACTTTCATTATAATAATTAGATTCTCTTTTCTTAGTTGAAATTGTATTAAGTACGTTTTTAATTTCATTACCAGGTAACCAATTGTTATTTTTCAACGAGTCAAGAGGAACGGGTTCAACAGCAACCCAGAGATTATCAGTCAACGATGATGATAAAATCCTACTTCCTTTGTGACTAAATTCAGCAAAAAACAAAGTGTTTTCATCAGCATTTACGGCAGGCTCATATACATTTTGTTTTCTTTTGGTAAGTCGAAACAACTTATTCGTTTCCAAATCAAGTGCATATATCTGATTTGACCCATCATAACTTGCTGAATAAAATACATGTTTCTCTGTTACAAATGGAGGCCCAATTACATGATTGATAAATGGTTGTAAAATGGTTTGATTACCTGATTTATCAAGTTTTATTATTCCCATTTCGCCATTATCATTTCTGGCGGCACATATGATAAACTGATCATCAAAAGTCCAACGAGGATATGTTAGTATAAGATTTTCGGGATTAGGTATTGCATATTTAACAAGACCGGTGTTTGCATCAATTACTGATAATTGATATCTTAGTTCAGGATTAGTTTCAAGCGCAACTATTTCGCTACCCGAATTTGAAATATCCGGAGCAAACAACTTAGTCTTATGTGTAAGTTGTCTTTTTTTACGCTTTTGGATATCGTAGAACATTATTACTGAATAATTTTTATATCCACGTCTTTCATGAAACCTAACTTCGGACCAACAAATTTTTTGGTTTTTATAGGAATAATATTCATCGATTGTAAGACCTTGTTTTGTCAATGGAATTTCATTTTTATCTGAATCAATAATTACAAATTCGGCTATTCTTTTAAAACTTTTTTTTAGTGCCAAAATTGAATTTTCATTATAAAAATATGGCTGATTGTAATCGGTAACTGTTTGTTTATTAACATTATGCACCAATCTGGCTGATGTTTCTTGGATTTGACTAGCTATTTCAAGTTCATTTTTATTAAATTCTTGAATGGTACTTCTATAAAAAGATTTAGTGAACTTTCCGGAATGAAATCGCAATGCCCTTGAAAAAGGATAAAAAATTCCTTCCCATCTTACTGCATCTGCAAAAACGTATCGCCAAAAGTCATCTCCATAATGTTTTCGTCCATATACATTCATTATATACCCATATTTGTAATGGTCAGGCACAAAATCCTTGTAAGAGCCATTTCTAACTTTCATGTATCTGTATACGCGATTACTTAAAGCCAAACTATTAAGTCCGTTGTAAAAATCGGGCAACCTTCCTCTACCTTGTTTACTCAATGCTGTTTCTTGCACCACGGCATCACCTTCCCAAAACCAATTTGGCACTGCAAAAAATACAGAACTCGCCCAACCTTGCTGACCAAATAAAAAATATAATGCCTTAGATACACCTCTCCTTGAATTACTATACTGGAGTACATGTCGATATTCATGCAAAGATAAAAGTTCATGCCAAGGTAAAGAGCCAAGTTCTTGTGATTGAAATAAAGGAGTCATGAAAAATTCAGACCTCCATGGAGCCAAGCCTACATATCCATTGGGAATAATGTACTGATTCTGAAGAACAATATTTATTTTGAGGTGTTTCTTCCCTATTGTTTCTTTCTCATTTGCAGCCAAGTAATGTACTATGTTGGCTACTCTTTGAGCTTGATTTTCAAGTCCTTTCGGAAAAATAATTCGAGCCGTATCTGAATTAATCTCTTGCCAATTGATATTCCATGGGTTTCCACCAAATTCCTGCCCAAAAGATATTTGGCAAATAAATATTAAAAATATTGATTTGGTTTTATTAATGAATTTCAGACTTAATAAATTAGGAACTTGCAACTAATATTTGAATAATAGGCTACAATATAATATAGAAGTTGATTCGAAAACAAATGATAATTAAAAATTGAGAAAAATACTCAATCTTGAATAAGTTGCGTAGGTAATACTATTTTTTTGACATCTACTTTATCATTGAGAATTTGATCAAGAATTAATTGTGATGAGGTCACACCCATTAAGTGTGTAGGAGAAATAATTCTTATTACCTCGTTTTCAATATATCCTTCATAAAGATCGTTTAAAAAACCTGCAACTCTTGGATGTTTATGATATGATTTTTGTCTTCTGAATTCACTGTTACATGCCAAAGTGATTAATCCGGTAGTACAGAACACACCATCAATACTATTCTTGGATAGGATTAGTTTCTGTGCAACTTCATTTGCATCTGCAATGGTATTGTTTATTTCAAAAATCAAACTACTATCAATTGGCAATTGAAAATCTTGCATCGCTTTTCTGAATCCGGCCATGCGATTGTATCCAATATTAATATTCGAATTTATGCCTACAAAAGCAATTTTTCTGGCTTCTGATTCAATAAGGGCTCTTGTAGCATCATACGAACCTTGAAAATCATCAATGGTTACAGAAGACACTTTTGACTCCAAACTAAAATCATATCTATCAAAAAACACCATTGGAATACCTTTTTCTATAATTGTATGAAAATACGAAAGATCGTGATTATCAATCGACATAGATATCAAAAGCCCATCAATGCCATTACTAATCATGTTTTTGATAGCTTCCTTTTCAAGTTTGGGGTTGTCATTGGACTGACTAATAAGCACATTATATCCATTCTTATATAAATGTTCCTGAGCACCACTAATAATATTTGAAAAATAATGGTGAGCTAAGTTTGGAACAATAATACCAATACTTTTAGTTTTTCGTTTTTTAAGATTAAAGGCTACAATATTAGGTTGATAACCGAGCTTTTCTGCAAGATCTTTAACACGTTGCGTTGTTTCATTGCTCAAAGCCGGATGATTATTCAATGCACGAGAAACTGTGGCTGTAGAAATATTCAATTCTCGTGCAATATCTTTTATGGTTACAGCAGCTTGCTTCACTTTTTTATAATATTTTTCAAATATAGTCGATTGCATTCGTTTGTGCAACAAAACATTATTTGCATATATTAAAAACAAAATTGCAATCGTTTGCATAAAAATAGTTAGCAAAAAATGTAATATTCTAATTTGAAATTGAATAAAAATGTGATATGTTTATGCAAAAATTAATTTTGTTGCATAATGAGTTATTTTAAAACAATTGCATTAATTGGATTATTGTCGAATGCAGGAATGATATTAGGCCAAGACAATAAATTATCTGAACAAGAGATTAGAGACGGATGGAAGTTGCTTTGGGATGGCAAAACCACTCAAGGATGGAAAGGTGCCTTTCAGGAAACATTTCCTTTAAAAGGTTGGAAAATTGAGAATGGTGAGCTTATTGTTCAAAAAAGTGATGGAGGCGAATCAACCAACGGTGGAGATATTATCACCACAGCATATTATGATAATTTTGAACTCACCTTGGAAGTTAAATTAACTCCCGGTGCAAACAGTGGCATAAAGTATTTTGTAGACCCAACTTATCTAGTGCCTAAAGGCTCAGCTAAAGGTTTGGAATTTCAGTTATTGGATGATGAAAAACATCCGGATGCCAAAAATGGCAGAGATGGTAATCGCACTATAGGCTCGCTTTATGATTTAATTACAGCAAGTAAAGACAAAAAACCGGCACCCATTGGCGAGTGGAATAGAGTACGTATAGTTTCTAAAAATAATAAAATTGAACATTGGCTAAATGGGATGAAAGTAGTTGAATACGAGCGAGGCAGTCAGCAATTCAAAGACTTAGTAGCCATCAGTAAGTATAAGGATATTCCTGATTTTGGAATGAAACCCAAAGGACCCATTTTGTTACAGGACCACGGGGATGAAGTACATTTTAAAAATATTAAGCTGAAGGTGTTGTAGAAATGGTGTTTGACTTTTTGTCAAATACTCCTAACGATTTAAGTAAAAGTGCAACTAATGCACCAAAGATTGTAGCAAAAAGGATAAATGAAAGTACGTATGCAGAAATTACAAACATTATTTTAACTTTTCTAAATCGTCATAAATATTACTTACAAAAATAATGATTACTATCCATAAAATCAAATCAATCAAAATTGATAAATAAAAAAGGCATTGTTTAATAATATCTAAGTTTGCTAAATCACTTTAATAAAGTTAATAATATAAATTACAATACCTACAGCTACAAATGCCAAAATATTGACCAATTGTATATGAAAATCAATCTTTTTATTTAAATAATCTTTCATCAAATAAAATTTCGACAAATATATGGAAAGAAGAGAATTCATCAGAAACACCTCCCTATTTGGAACAGGATTAGTTTTGACCTCATATGCCGGATCAAATCTGGCATATGGAGCACCCAGCGACAAGGTAAGAGTAGCATTGGTGGGTACGAATAGCAGAGGCCTACATGTAGGTAAAATATTTGCCGGAATGCCCAATGTAGACATTGCCTTTGTATGTGACGTAGACCAATTAGTGACGGATAAAACAATTGCTGAAATTGAAAAAATTACCGGCAAAAAGCCCAAGGGAGAAAAAGATATTCGCAAAGTGGTTGCGGATAAAAATGTAGATGCTATCATGATTGCCACGCCTGATCACTGGCATGCACCAATGGCTATCATGGGATGTGCTGCCGGAAAACATGTGTATGTCGAAAAGCCTGCAAGTCATAATCCAAACGAAGGAGAAATGTTAGTTGCAGCAGCTGCAAAGCACAATCGAATTGTTCAATTAGGTAATCAGCGTAGATCATTTCCCGGTGTAAATCAAATGGTAAATGATGTGAAATCGGGAATCATTGGTAATGTCTATTTTGCCAAAGCTTGGTACACTAACAATAGAAAACCTACCATTCTTAAACCCGGAACTGTTCCGGCTAATTTGGATTGGGACCTGTGGCAAGGACCAGCACCTCGTAGAGAATTTAAAGATGGATATGTGCACTACAATTGGCATTGGTTTTGGCATTGGGGTACTGGCGAGGCCTTAAATAATGGAACACACGAATTAGATGTGGCTCGTTGGGCAATGGGATTGGAATATCCAACCAAAGTAGTGTCGGCCGGAGGCCGATATCAATGGAAAGATGACTGGGAAACTCCTGATACGCAGACAATCACTTTTGAATTTGACAAAAAAGCTTCTATTCTGTGGGAAGGCAGAAGTTGCAACAATTTTATGTATGAAGGTTCGGGCAGAGGGGTGTATCTGTACGGAGATAAAGGCACTATCGTATATCCGGGAGGTGATGCATACAAAGTATTGGATTATGATGGTAAACTCATTAAAGAAGTAAAAGAAGGTACTGTTATGGACCCTACCAATACTGTGTCGGCTACAGCAGGATTGGATGGACTGCATGTTCAAAATTTCCTTGACGCAATTCGAGGAACTGTAAAACAGACTTCACCTATTTCAGAAGGACATAAATCGACATTATTACCCCAATTAGGAAATATTGCATTCCGAACCGGTCAAACACTTTATTGTGATCCTACCAATGGAAAACCAAAAGATGCACAAGCAATGAAATTGTGGAGTAGAGAGTATGAGAAAGGCTGGGAACCGAAGTTTTAAGAAATTATAAATTGTGAATGTTAAATTTTAAATTATGAATGTTAAATTAATTATTGGATCGTTACTATTAGCACAAACCCTACTTGCCCAAAACATCAAAGTCGATCGATTTGAAGGGAAAATAAAGGAATTTGAGCAGGAATTTGCCACAGGAACACTTCCTAAAGATGCTGTCGTATTGTTGGGGAGTTCATCTTTTGCCAATTGGGGAAAAAAAGCGAATGAGATGTTAGCACCTTACCCGGTAATCAATCGTGGATTTGGTGGAAGTACTGCCGCAGAAGCCATCTATTATTTTGATAGAGTGGTGTTGCCACTTAAACCTAAAGTCATTTTTTATTATGAAGGGGAAAATGACCTTGCTGCCGGCTTTTCAGTAGATTCTACATTTGCTAACTACCTCAAAATGGTCAAGTTAGTAAAGAACAAATTGCCTGGCACAAAATTTGTTGCACTTTCTGTTAAGCACAGTCCTAGTAGAAAACACATTCGTGCCAAACAAATATTATACAACGGTATGGTAAGAGGAATTACAAAAACGGACCAAGACTTGGGATTTGTCGATATCGTACCTTTACAGTTTCGTCCCGATGGAACAATTGATCCTGATATGTTTACCTCTGATAGTCTGCACGTATCGGATGCTGCTTATATGAAATGGGCTACTCGAATGAAGCAATATCTTGAAACTGTGTTTCCTAAACCATCAACTCAAGAGAAATGGGTAACCATATTTAACGGAAAAGATTTTGATGGTTGGGAACAAAAAGGTGGCGCAGCCAAATATGAAGTTAAAAATGGCGTTGTAGTTGGCACTGCAGTCCTAAATACACCTAATTCTTTTATGTGTACTAAAAAAATATACAAAGATTTTATACTTGAATTTGAAGTACTTGCCGATACCAACCTCAATTCAGGAGTACAATTCAGAAGCAATTCTCGTCCGGAATATAAGGAAGGGGTGGTTCATGGATACCAATGTGAAATAGACCCTTCGGAACGCAGATTCAGTGGAGGCATATATGATGAGCAACGCAGAGGTTGGTTGTACAAACCCGAAGGCGACCCTTATGCACAAATGGCGTTTGATCGTAAAGGATGGAATAAATACCGCATTGAGGCTATTGGAACAACATTAAAGACTTATATTAACGGTAAATTAGTAACAGATATTATTGATACTTTAGAAGCTTCCGGTTTTATTGGTTTGCAAGTGCATTCCATTTGGAAAGGCGATTTTGAAGCCGGAAAACAAATAATGTGGCGAAATATTCGCATTTGCGAAAAGTAAAATTGCAATTGAATGAGTTTGAGAAAAAGGCGTTTTGTAATGATTATATGCGTTATTTCGTTTTGCAATATATACGCACAATTAATTTTTCCTACTAAAAACGAATCTTCACAAATTCAATTTTTCAAACCTGAAAACAAGGATTTGTTTGTAGGTGATCCAATGCCTTTTTATAAATCTCCTTATTTTCATATATTTTGGCTACTTGACCAAAATCATCATGAAGGTATGAATGGCTTAGGGGGTCATATATGGGCGCATAGTATTAGTACCGACCTAAAAAGTTGGAAACATTACAAAAACAGCATAGAAATTACGGATAAAGAAGAAAAGTCCATTTGTACAGGCTCAGTCATATATTATGATGGACTTTATTATGCATTTTACGCACTCAGAACAGATATAAATGGCGATGGAAAAAAGGAAGAGTTTTTAAAGTTGGCAACCAGTAAAAATGGAATTGATTTTGAAAAAACACCTGAATCAAGATTCAAAATTGTACCTGATACATCTTTATCTCAAATGCACTTTCGCGATCCCTTTGTATATTATGATAGCGACAAAAAGCATTTTTTAATGATAGTTTCAACTGCCAAAAAAAACACCCAACCAAATACAACAACTTATGGTCTTTTAGTGTACTATGTTTCTAAAAATTTAAGAAAATGGAAATATATGGGCACATATTTGGAACCGAATCTAGGGTTCATACCTGAATGCCCTGATTTATTCAAATGGGGAAATACATATTTTTTATTATATACACCAGGTGGAGGCACCAGATATGCGTATTCCGATTCGCCTTATGGCCCATGGAAAATGCCCTCAAACAATAATTTGGGTTGTGATTATGCGTATGTGTACAAAACAGCAACATTTAATTACGACCGAAAAATTGCCGTGGGTTTTGTGCCTTCAAAGGAAAATTCTAAAAATGATGGGGCTTGGCAATATGCCGGTAATATGATATTGAAAGAATTAATAAGAGAAAAAGACAATCAACTCTCTTTTAAACAAGTTGAAGAATTGATTCAAACATATTCCAAAGAACTGACACTTGATCCAATTGAAGTAAACGAGCAAGTCAAACAATCAATTCCCAATGTGCCTACAAATGCGAGGCTGAAAGCTAATATTCAAATAAATAAACCTAATTCCATTATTGAATGGATGATTCGGGTGGATGACAAAGGTTATGGATATCCCTTAAAAATAGATTTAGAGAAAAATGAATTAACACTGTCAAATTCTAAAGTTAATTTCAATAAAATTCAAGATTTGAATATTGAACTTGATATTGTTATGCAAAATGATATCATTGATGTGTGCGTTAATGGGGTACGCTGCATTACCAATCGTTGCCCGGAGTACAAGGGCAATAAAATCAATTTTTATGCCTATAAAGGTGCTTATACCATTAAAGAATGCAAAATAAGTGAACTAAAATCATCCCCATAAAATGAAAAGAAGAGAATTTACCGCTCATACTGGAATTGTATTGGCAGGAAGCGCAATTATTCCAAATATTATTAAAGCAGCACCAACCAAAAAACGCGTAGCAATGGTGGGTACCGGTGTTAGAGGCATTACTTTTTGGGGTAAAAATGTACAAGACAATTATAAAGAAAGTATTGAATTTGTAGGGTTGTGCGATATTAATCCGGGCAGAGTGGCTTTTGCCAAAAAGTATATTGGAGTTAACTGTCCTACTTTTACCAATTTTGAGGAAATGGTAAAAAAAACCAAACCTGATACGGTTATTGTTACCACTGTAGATTCAACACACGATGAGTTCATAATCAAGGCATTAGAACTAGGGTGCGAGGTAATGACCGAAAAACCCATGACTACAGATGAAAATAAGTGTAAAGCTATATTAGAAGCAGAGAAAAGGACGGGTAAAAAGGTGATTGTTGGCTTCAATTACCGTTATGGCACACTATTTTCAGCAATCAAAGAACAAATTTCCAAAAACGTGACCGGGGAATTGGTTTCAATAGATTTTAATTGGTATTTGAATGTATATCATGGAGCCGATTATTTTCGTAGATGGCACGCTTATAAGGAAAAAAGTGGCACCTTATTAGTCCATAAATCCACACATCATTTTGATTTGTTAAATTGGTTTATTGACTCCGATCCTATCGAAGTAATGGCCTACGGTTCGTTGGACCATTATGGTAAAAATGGAAAATTTCGATCTACACATTGTCGACCTTGCACTTTCAAAAATGACTGTAAATTTTATAATGACATTACCAAAGACCAATTAAAAATGGACTTGTATGTAGCCAATGAAAATTATGATGGTTATTTAAGAGATGCTTGCGTATTTCGAGAAGACATTAATATCTACGACAAAATGAGCGTGCAAGTACGCTATGCCAATGGTGTATTAGTAAACTATTCACTTACTACCTATTCCCCTTATGAAGGCTGGAGAATAGCTTTCAATGGCAAGGAAGGTCGATTGGACAGTTCGGAAGGTATTCCATGGGAATATGATAATTCCGACCAAGAAAATTTACATAAAAAAGAATTTAGTCAAAATGCGGGTGAAGAAATCTATTTTGAGAAAATGGTGGTAATGAAAAATTTCGGCACACATGAATTAATTAAAGTGCCTGTCTCCAAATCAGGACATGGTGGTGGGGATAAAAAACTCCACGATAAAATATTTAAAGATCCTAATACTCCTGACCCATTTAGGCATGCAGCGGGAACTAGAGATGGTGCAATGAGTGTTTTGGTTGGGATCGCTGCAAGGAAATCGATTGAAGAGAAAAGAATCGTAAAACTCAATGAACTAACTGATATTGCCTTGCAAGCCAAAAGACCATAAACGATTATTGATGAAAACATTATTTAATCCGGATAGTTTGCTGGAAATTCAATTAAGAATTCAAAAATTAACACCTGATAAAGTTCCTTTATGGGGACAAATGGAAGTTGCTCAAATGCTCGCTCATTGTAGTAATCCTTTAGAAAGCGCCATGGGTAAAGTCATATTCCGCTCAGAAGAAAATGCCTTAAAAATACTTATATTAAGAATATTCTTTAAAAAGATGAATTATAGCCCTGCACCTTTTAAGAAAAACTTACCTACAGTTCCCTCATTTAAAGTAGTAGAACAAAAGCAATTTGAAAAAGAAAAACTTCGCTTACTACAGAACGTTTCAGATGCTTTTGAAAAGGGGTTGGATTCTTCATGGTCATCTCATCCCAGTTTTGGGTATTTTACACCCGAACAATGGGGATTAGTACATTACAAACATTTGAATCATCATTTAACACAATTTGGCGTTTAATTAATGAATTTATTTGATTTAAAAGAAAAAACAGCTGTTGTTACAGGTGGAACTGGTGTTTTAGGAACAGCTTTTTGCGAAGGCTTAGCACAAGCTGGCGCCAATATTGTAATTCTAGGTCGCAGAAAAGAAATTGGAGATGAAAAAGCCAAAGCCTTGAGAGACAAAGGCTATAAGGCAATAGCAGTAGCGGCAGACGTGCTGAATTTCGAACAATTAGAAGCTGCTAAGGAAGTGATGCTCAAAGAATTTGGAACAATAGATATTCTCGTTAATGGTGCAGGAGGCAATATGCCTGGTGCTACCATCATGCCGGATAAAACTATTTTTGATATTAATATTCCTGATTTGAACGCGGTGTTGGCGCTCAACTTACAAGGAACTATTTATCCTACGCAAGTATTCGGCAAAGTGATGGCAGATCAAAAATCAGGATCCATCATTAACATTTCCAGCATGACAGCTGCTCAGGCACAAACTCGCGTGATGGGTTATTCTGTAGCCAAAACTGCCATTGATGGATATACACGATGGATGAGCATGGAAATGGCGTTGAAATTCGGTGAAAAAATTCGAGTAAATGCCATAGCGCCAGGGTATTTCTTGACAGAACAGAACCTTAGACTATTGACAAACGAAGATGGAAGTTTGACAGAACGCGGTAAACTCATCATTCAAAACACCCCATTCAAACGATTCGGAAAACCCGAAGAATTAGTAGGAACACTTATATGGCTAGCATCCGAGGCCTCCGCATTTGTATCAGGAATAGTTGTACCTGTGGATGGAGGATTTATAGCTTGGAACGGAATATAGTGATTAATGAGTAATTAGTAATGCGTAATTTGTAACGATTAATGTTTAATGGGTAGAAATCCAAAATCTAATATAGTAAGAGATTAAAGTTTTCAATTTAAACTATATTTGTATTAATGATTTGTAAAGAAATACGTTTTTCAGGACATGCATTGTTGCAAATGTTTAAAAGAAATATTGAAACAATTGATGTTAGGGAATGTATTTTAAATGGAGAAGTAATTGCTGATTATCCAAGTGATAAACCATATCCTAGCAAACTACTTTTGTCGAAAAAAAGTAAGCCTTTGCATGTAGTTGTTGCTCAGGATGTTGAGAATAGTATTTGTATAGTTGTCACTGCTTATTTTCCTGATTTGCAAATTTGGAATTATGATTTTAAAACTAAAAAGTAATATTTATGGAATGTGTAGTTTGCAAAAATGGTAATATGGTTGAAGGAAGCACAACCATTACTTTTGAAAAGGAAGGTCAAATAGTTTTGTTTAAGAATGTTCCAGCCTTAGTTTGTCAAAACTGCGGTCACTTCACAATTACTGAAGAACAGACAGAAATAATTCTTTCAAGAGCAAATAATTCAATCAAAAGTGGCGCTGAATTAGAAGTTTTGAATTTAAAAGTGGCATAAAAGTGATATTGCTTATTTTAATACTTTCAACAATATTTATTGGAATACCTGTATTTTTCTCATTCCTATTATCAAGAAATATTATTAAAAATTCTACATTAACATACTACGCATCTTCTTTGGTAATAGAATTTTTATTCTTTTTAATGTTAGTGAGTTCAGAAAAAACAGACTATTCAGGATGCAGATATCCTATATGGGCTATGTTAATTGGGTCATCAATATATCTTGTTCCAATTATTTTATTAATACAAATGTTTTCAAATTCTTTAATTGCAAAAAAATAAATGGCCAATTATAAGTTGATCCAAACGTGGAGATGGTTTGGCAAAAATGATACTGTAAAATTGTCCGCAGCCAAACAAGCAGGCGCAGAAGGTATCGTATCGGCACTTCATCATATCAAATGTGGAGAAGTTTGGACCAAGGAAGAAATATACAAACAAAAGAGGCAAATCGAAGAAGCCGGTATGCATTGGGCTGTAGTAGAAAGTGTAGCAGTACATGAAAAGATTAAAACCGGAGCTCCTGAAAGAGATAAATACATTCAAAATTACATTGAATGCTTGCATAATCTGGCAGCGAATGATATCAAAACCGTTTGTTATAATTTCATGCCTGTACTTGACTGGACCCGTACTGATACTGAATTTGTAGTAGAAGATGGTTCCAAAGCCTTACTTTTTGATAACCTCGACTACATCGCTTTTGAAATTGAAGTTTTAAAACGTCCGGGGGCGGAAAAGGAATTTGATTCATCTCTGGTTGCAAAAGCAAGAAAACAATGGGCGGGACATAGTGAAGAAAAAAGGCAAAGTATTATTAAAACCACTCTGTTAGGTTTGCCGGGTACAGTGGATGATTTGACACTCGATGAATTCAAAGAACAACTGGCTACCTATAATGGTATTGATGCCAATAAACTAAGAGAAAATTATGCCTACTTCTTGCGAAAAGTAATTCCCGTTGCAGAATCTTTGGGGATAAAAATGACGGTACATCCGGACGATCCACCCAGACCCATATTTGGCTTACCACGCATTGTGAGTACCGAATCTGATGCTAAATGGGTGACTTCGGTTATTGACTCACCGGCCAATGGACTTTGTTTCTGCACAGGCTCTTTTGGAGCAAGACTCGATAACGACCTTCCGGGAATTGTAAAAAGATTGGGCGATAAAATTAATTTTATTCACCTTCGAAGTGTCCAACACACACAAGACGGAAGTTTCTATGAAGCAAACCATTTGGAAGGGAATGCCAATATGCCTCAGGTGATGTTGGAAATTGTCAAACTCCTTCAAACGCGCAAAGAACGTATTCCTATGCGACCCGATCATGGACACCAAATGTTGGACGACCTGGCAAAACCAAACACTTATTTTGGTTACACAGCCATTGGAAGATTACGAGGATTGGCTGAATTGAGAGGGTTGGAGTTAGGAATTAATACGATGCTATCTATATGAAAAAAGTAATCCTGATAATTTATTTTTTAGTTGGATTTGCTGGTTTGACCAATGCTCAAAACAAAACAAAAACCATTTTATTATTCACGGGTTGGCAAGTTTCAAATATCGGTGATATTGGACATACCCCTGGCACCTTGGCAACACTCGAAAAGTATGTGCCCGAAGCTAATATCATTTGTTGGATGAGGGCTATGAATCCAAGTATCGAACAGATGATCAAATCGCGATTCCCTTCGGTACGATTTGTTCAAGGAAATATTATTGAATATGAGAAACCTGAGAATAAGGCGCTAAAGGCAGCTTTTGACACTTGTGACTTGTTTATTTGGAATAGTGGAATGCACCTGAATTTTGGCGTGTTTGGCAAAGATTGGGCAACACCTACTTGGTCATTATATCCTCTCAATTATGCATACAGTAAAGGAATACCTTATGTCCTTTATGGACATTCTTTTGATAAATTTGATGATAATATCCATATAGCATATCGACCAACGTTGGATAACGCTGCAATGGTTTTGTGCAGAGATAAAGAGTCTAAAAAGTTTTTGGAAGACCTGGGTTTTAAGCCCAAAGTGTTAGATTTTGTGCCCGATGCCGTGTTTGGATTAGACGTACAAAACAAATCACTTGCAGGAGCATATCTCAAGGCAAATGGACTAAAACCACAAAATTTTTTAAGCGTAATCATACGTACAAATACACCAAAAATCAATGCACAATCCAAACAGGGTGATATGCTCAACCCAGCTACTATTTCCGGAGAGTTGATGGCTGAAAACATCCATTGGATGAGTAAAACAAGGGACATTATTACATGGTGGGTGCGTAATACCAAAATGAAAGTATTACTCGCTCCTGAAATGGACAAGGAGATAAAATATGCAAAAGAGTGGGTATTGGATAGCCTTCCACCGGATGTTCAAAAAATGGTTGTGTGGCGTAATACCTTTTGGAATGTGGATGAGGCAAATGCAATTTATGCCAACGCACATACGGTTTTTGGAATAGAACCACATTCGCTCATTATGGCTCTTACCAGTGGAGTGCCTGTAGTACATGCAAGGCCTCAAAAGCATGGACGCAAAGGTTATATGTTTAGAGATATTGGCTTAGGCGAATGGCTATTTGATATAGATAATGATTCTAGTAAAGTTATAATTGAAGCATTGAAGTTTATAGTAAACGATTATTCTACTGCAAGACAAAAAGTGAGTAAGAGTATGAATTTTGTTCAAATTCAGCAAAAAGAAAAGATGATGAATATTCGTAAAATAATTAAACTTAATGAATAAAATGAGCAAGGCGAAATGGACAGTTTTTATTCTAAGTATTTCAATTTTGTCGCAAGCCCAATCTGTATATAATATATCGAACTATGGAGCAAAGGGGGACGATAAAACGTTGAATACCGTTTCTATCCAAAAAGCAATTGATGAATGTAACGCAAAGGGGGGCGGACAAGTATTAATCCCAAATGGGGTTTTTGTATCTGGAACACTTATTCTCAAAAGCAACGTCACCATTTATTTGTCTCAAAATGCGACATTAAAAGGTTCACCGAATATTGCCGATTATCCAAATATTGAAATTAGTATTCCAACTCGGATAGAAAATGTAATTAGATCCACTAAAAAGCAACTTTTGTTTGCCGAAAATGCTACAAATATTGGCATCACAGGAGAAGGCACATTCCATCCCAATGGAGAAGCTTTTCAGGATCACATTGACGAAAGTCCTAACAGACCGTACGGGTTACGTTTTGTAAATTGCAACTATGTGTCTGTAAGCAATATACATATGCGCAACTCTGCCTATTGGATGCAACGATATTTACATTGTGATCATCTTCGACTCACTGGACTTAAAATTTGGAATCACTGCAATCTCAATAATGATGGAATGGATATTGATGGCTGTCATGATGTAGTAGTTTCTGATTGTTTTGTAGAAAGTAGTGATGATGGCATTTGTTTGAAATCCGAGGGTTCCAGGTCTTGCGAAGATGTAGTAGTAACCAATTGTATTGTAAGTAGTTTTGCTAGTGGGATGAAGTTGGGAACAGGTTCATTGGGTGGATTTCGCAGAATTGCTTTTTCAAATTGTGTTGTTAGGCCAACAAAGTCCAAAGTTATGAGTCACAACACCGGTTCTTGGGGAGGATTGGCAGGAATTGATATATTGGAAGTAGATGGAGCACTTTCTGAATACATAAGTTTTAACAATATTATCATTGACAGTTCGGATTGTCCTATTTTTATTAAGCTGGGTAATAGAAATGGTAGAATCACAAAAGAAGACAAATCAGCGAAAAATAGCATTCTGAAAAATATTTCGCTAAGTAATATCCAAATAAAAAACGGAGGACCAATATCTTGTGCCATCACAGGTTATCCGGGCAGTTATATTGAAAATGTGAATATTGAAAATATCTCTATTCATACCCGAGGAGAAGGTACCGATAGAGACACTTCTTTACAAGTAATGGAAAATGCCTCAGGATATCCGGTTTCAGGCATGTTTGCCTCAAATTTGCCTGCTTATGGCATGTATATGCGACATGTTAAAAATATCTCAATCTCACACCTACAATTCTTTACAAAATATTCTGAAAAACGTCCAGCCATAGTAATGGATGATGTAATTGTTGGATCTCTTTCTGATATTTATTTAGATAAAGTTGAATTGTCATTAGCAAAAATCATTCGTTCCAATCAAGTAGACATTAGAACTAACTTAGATTCTAGAAAATGGAAACTAATGGATAATTCGAGAGATATATTGATAAATAATATTGAACTCAAGAAAGAATCCGTAAAGCAATTAGTAAAAGAAAAACCGAGGAAACTTCCTCCAATGGATTCATTATTGATTCTTAATATTCCATTTGAAAACGTAGCTGAAATTCCGTCAGTCCAAGGCAAAATTGGTGCTGCAGGTCAGTTTTCAGCGGGCAAGTGTTTAAGCTTAGGTAATGATACCAAGTATAATATTCAAACCGATTTGACTGTCGCTTTTTGGATGAAATTGGATTTCCCAGAGGCAGATAAATATTATAGAGTCCTATCGAAAAGAAAATCGTGGAATGACCCAGCGGGATTTGAATTAGAAATAAATCCTGCTTTGAAAAGAATGAATTTCTCCGGTGGAAATACTTGGGTTAAAGATCAAGGATTAATTGAATTGGCATTTGATAACCAATGGCATTATTATACAGCTACGTTGAAGGATAAGAGGCTGAGAGTTTATGTTGATGGCAAACTGGTAGGTTGGGATGATTATGTAGCAATGCCAAGTCCTGTTGATGCCCCATTTGTAATTGGTGCTAATTCTTCAAAAGGTGATGGACTTGAGGGGGCTTTGGATGAGTTGAAAATTTGGTCAAGAGGACTCTCTGAACAAGAAATAATCAATTTTTATAAAAATATACAATGAGAATTTTTTTGATTTTGCTTTTTAGCTATTGCAATATTATTTACTCCCAGATCCAAAATCTGCCTAATATTTATCGATTAAATAATGGCAAAAAGATAGTAAACACAAAAGAATGGTTTGAAATAAGAAGACCTGAAATATTATCAACTCTAGAAAAAGAAATTTATGGTCCCTTCCCCTCTTTCAATAATTTCTCAGTTTCATTTACCCAAATTGAAAATCCTTCCTGGTCAACCAGGTACCAAGCCATGCGGGAACAAGTCTCAGTCGCACTAACGAATAAAAATGGACAGGTTAGAATGATTAATTTGCTCCTATATTATCCCAAAAACAAAAGCAATATTCCGGTTTTTGTTAATCTCAACTGGGTTGGAAATCAATCTGTTACCACTGAAAAAGAGGTTAAATTGTGTAATGCCAAAATATTCGAATACCAACCGGAAGAAAAAGGTATTATCAATTACAAAGCAACTGAAAAAAGCAGGGGAGTGCATCAATCCCGATTGCCCATAGATTCAATAATTAAAGCTGGATTTGGAATAATCACAGCATGTTATCAAGATATTTGCCCGGATATCAATGAGGATTATAGAAAAATTGTTGCATCTTTTTTTGAAGTAAACCCTGATTCCTCAGGAGCGATTTCACTTTGGGCATTTCAACATTCTTTGTTAGTAGATTATGCAATCAAAAGAAACAATATTTTTGATGCAAATAACATTCTGGTGGTGGGTCATTCGAGATTGGGAAAAGCATCTCTTTGGGCAGCGGCAAACGAAAGTCGTATTAAAATGGTATTTTCAAACGAATCTGGTTGTACAGGTGCATCTTTAAGTAAACACAATCTTGGAGAAAGCATCAAGCAAATCAATACGAGTTTTCCTCATTGGTTTAAGTTGAGATACAAATTATATAACGACAAGGACACTCTTTTGCCATTTGACCAACATTTTTTGTTAGCAACAATCGCTCCTCGTTATTTATATGTAAGCAGTGCCAGAGAAGACCAATATGCAGATCCAGAAAGTGAATATTTGGCAACTAAGGAAGCAGAAAAGTTGTATCAGTTTTTAGGATTTAAGACGGATTTACCAACCAAGTATGACACTCAATTGAAAACGTCAAAGCGAACTAAAATTGGGTATCATGTTCGAGAAGGCAAACATGACTTAACCCCATTGGATTGGAAATATTTTATTGATTTTTCAAAGGCAAATATTAAATAAACATAAATGAAATCATTGTTTTTCTTGCTCTCATCTATAGGTATTGTGTGGGCACAATCTCTTATGCTGCCATCTATATTCTCTGACAATATGATTATTCAGAGAGGCATTCAGGCGCCTGTTTGGGGAATTTCAAAACCTGGATCAGAGATCAAAATCGTTGTTGACAATCAACAAGTCAAATGCATTTCAGATGCCAATGGCTCTTGGAAAGTGTTTCTGCCTTATTTGTCAACAGGACAAACTTATTCGGTTATTATAACTTCAGGATCGGATAAAGTAGAATTCAAAAACGTGGTAGTAGGAGATGTGTATTATGCCGGCGGTCAATCAAATATGCAGTTTGCTCTATCTGAGTCAACCGGAGGCGAAACTGAAATTGCAAATGCTGATTATAAAAATATAAGATTATTTACCGTTCCAAGGGATATAAGCTTTCAACCCAAATTCGATATTAACCAAAAATCGAAAGAGCAATCTTTTCACGGACAATGGGTGACGTGTACACCCGCTACCGCCAAAGACTTTTCAGGTGTAGCCTATTACTTTGCTAAAAAAATCCATCAAAACGAAAATATCCCAATTGGAATCATCAATGTATCATGGGGAGGAACACCTATTGAAGCACATATGAGCTGGGAAGCCAATGCATCATTGCCATATTTTAAAAACACACTTGCTGAAATCAGGATCAAAAAAAGTTCGGACACCATCAAAATCAATCGTAAAACAGAAGTACCTCAGGTACCTTCCTGTATTTTCAATGCCATGATCCATCCATTAATTCCATTCGGTATAAAAGGATTCATTTGGTACCAGGCGGAACAAAATTGGGCCAACCCTTTCAGATATAGATTTCAATTCAAAACATTTATTCAGGATTTGAGGCAAAGATGGCAATTGGGTTATCTGCCTTTTTATTATGTGCAATTACCCGGAATGGGCAAAAAACCTGCTCAACCAATGGAAGACTTTTGGTCGGTTATTCGAGAATCACAAAACGAATCACTCACCTTACCTAATGTGCATACCGTAGTAACATTGGACTTAGGAGAATCAGACATTCACCCCAAAAACAAAAAATCTCCGGGCGAAAGACTGGCTGATTTGGCTCTGAAATATCAATACAATAAACCTACATTACCGCAATGTCCGGTTTTCGAATCCTTTGCCACCAAGTTGGATACAATTGAATTGTCATTCAAATATGCGCAACAAGGGTTAATGTTCAGAAATGATACAGTGAAAGGTTTTGCTATTGCTGGCGATGACCATCAGTTTGTTTGGGCTAATGCAATAATCAAAGAGAATAAAGTATTGGTATTCAGTCCCAAAGTGAAACAACCATTTTCTGTTCGTTACGCCTGGGGTGAGGATCCACCTATAAGCCTTTTCACTAAAATTGGGCTACCGGTTTCCCCTTTCCGCACCGACACATGGTACGTCAGAGAAGATGGCAAGTGGTAATTTCTCTGACTAACTTTTTGTGCTGACTTATATCATTGTCACAAATATTTGAATTGCCGAATTTTATACCATGATTATCAATCAGCAGGTAAAGTCACAGCCAAAGTTCATTTGCAGCCATTGTAAAGCCGAATGTCAGAACAGTTCTATTTTGTGGAATGACTTGCACTTTTGTTGCAACGGGTGCAAAACGGTATATGAGATTTTGGAAATGAATAACATGTGCCAGTATTACCAAATTTCGGACGAATCTGCTATCAAAGTGGACGAGCAAGACAGTGCCAAATTTGCCCATCTCGACAACCCTGATATAGCCAACAAACTGGTAGACTTTTCTAACAAAAACATCACCCGAATAACTTTTTATTTACCGACCATTCATTGTAGTTCGTGTATATGGCTTCTCGAAAATTTGCATAAAATCAATCCTGCCATTCTCAACTCAAAAGTTGATTTTCTTAAAAAACAAGTTTTTATAACCTTTCAATCCTCTGAAATTAAGCTAAGTGAGCTGGCTACATTATGTGCCAAGCTGGGTTATGAACCGCTCATAAGCTTAAGTGACGTCATACATTCCAACAACAACACCAACAGCAATAATATCGTTATTCGTTTGGCTGTTGCAGGATTTTGTTCGGGTAATATTATGATGTTCAGCTTTCCTGAATATTTCGGAATCGACTCCTATTCCAAAGACTTTAGCCATTTATTCACATACCTCAATCTGATATTATCGCTACCTGTATTTTTCTATTCCGGATGGCCATATTTCGATTCTGTCCATAGGAGTATTATTCAGAAAAGGATCAATATTGATGTCCCTATTTTTTTAGGAATATTAGTTACATTCGTGCGAAGTGTATATGAAGTCGCATCCGGAACAGGGGTTGGGTATTTCGATTCACTTTCCGGACTTATTTTTTTCTTGTTGATCGGCAAATGGTTCCAGCAAAAAACATTCTCATATTTATCATTTGAGCGCGACTATGCTTCCTATTTTCCACTTTCAGTGACACGAATCGTTCAGGGAATTGCCGAATCAGTGCTCGCTACTAACCTAAAAATTGGTGACAAAATATTAATCAAAAATGAAGAATTAATTCCGGCAGACGCCTTATTATACAAAGGAGAAGGCTTTATCGACTATAGCTTTGTTACCGGCGAATCGTTGCCCGAAGCTTATAAAGCCGGTGACATCATTTATGCAGGAGGTCGACAAAAAGGAGGATCTATTGAGCTCGAAGTTGTAAAAGAAGTTTCTCAAAGTTACCTCACTCAACTATGGAATAATGAGAGCTTTACAAAAACTAAGAAAAATGCCAATCTCAAACTATTTACCGATCAGGTCGGCGTGTATTTCACATTGGCTATTGTAGCTCTGGCAATAATAGTAGGTACCTATTGGTACACTCATGACCCTTCAAAAGTGCTTAATGCTTGTACAGCTATCCTTATCATAGCATGCCCTTGCACACTATCTCTCTCTTATCCAATATCATTAGGAAATGTTTTAAGAAAATTTGGCAAGCACAAATTCTATGTAAAAAATATAGAAACCATTGAAAAACTAGCCAAAATCGATGCATTTGTGTTTGACAAAACCGGTACCATCACTGATGCCGGCAAAACCAATGTGGCATTCGTTGGTGAGCCGCTTTTGCACTTCGAAACCACGATGATATCCTCACTGGTGCAACATTCCGGACATCCTTTAAGCAACGCTATTTTCAAACACCTCAATGGCGATACAAATGCAGAAGTATTGAATTACAAGGAATACCCTGGAAAAGGAATTTCCGGTACGATTATAGGAGTGGAAGTCAAAATTGGATCTGCTGCTTTCATTGGAATTATAGATTCGGATCCTTCCAAACAAAAAGTGCATATCTCTATCAATGGGAGTGTACGTGGATATTTTGTATTCCATAATGTATACAAGCCTCAGGTAATCCAATTGATTAACCAATTGGCTCCATCAAAACGAGTATTCATATTAAGTGGTGATACGGAATCCGAAAAATCACAACTGGAAAAATACACCAACCACAAAGTCAATATGTGGTTCAATCAAAGCCCTCAGGACAAGCTTGACAAAATCAAATCACTACAGGATAAAGGATTAAAAGTGTGTATGATTGGTGATGGATTGAACGATGCAGGCGCATTGAAGCAAGCAGATATTGGCATATCCGTTACCGACCATACAACCAACTTTACCCCTTCTTCTGATATCATATCAATGGCTGAAGAATTGCCTAACCTTAATAAATACTTATCATACGCCAAGCATGCGCTTTTAGCTGTTCAAATAAGTTTTGGCGTTTCTCTTGTTTATAATACCGTTGGGTTAACTTTTGCTGTTCAGGGCAATTTGCAACCCATTGTAGCCGCAATATTGATGCCTATGAGTTCAATATCAGTAGTGGGAATTGCCATGTTGATTACCGGTTTGAAAAAACTATAGATTATTTACCCAATCCTTAGTTCCTTTGGACAAGAATCTCAATTTATTTTTAATCCGGTTTCAAAAAGTTGATTCGGAATATCGATGGAATAACCCAATCTCGATTCTACATATGATTTAATTCCAAATCTTACATTACTAAATTTATCTTGATTCATTAATGGTTCATTATCTCCAAAAATTAATTGCTTTATTTTAATGTGTGGAACAGAATCATTTTTGAATTTACTTTTCAATCTTAATTCTGGATCTGTTAAATATACTGTTTCAATTTTTTCATCTATGTATAGCGGAATTTCAATATATTTAGTAATCCCTGTATGATAATTACTCACTGTGAAATCATTATATATATTTTCTGAATTAGAGCTCCAATCTTTATTATATAATAATCTGACTTCATTCTCCCAACTCAATTCTGGAATTTTATAAAATGCTCCAAGTTTGAATACTGATTCAAAATAGAAATCAATATTGTATTCATTTTTGTTCCTTTCTACTAAATCAAAATATTCGTTAAAAGCAGATACGTTTTCTTGATAAAATACTTGGGAAAAATGAAATTTATCCCAGCTTTTTGCTTCATTACAAAATTCAAAAACTAGAGCAACTTGCCCATAATTTTCCCAAAGTTTTTTGTTAACGATATTTTTATCATCGTGTAAACAACACGAAAATGTAAAAATTGCTTCTTTTATTCTTTTCAAATGTTCAGTATTTGATAATTGTATTTTGATATTATTTAACTCGTTTTGATCTTTTGAATTCAAGATATTATATAATCTTAACGACCCAGAATTTATGATGGAAAAAACGTTTTTGTAGGTGGTTAAATGAAAATACAATTTATTTGTTGGGTTTTCAAAATATTTAGTATTCCGTAAACTAAAGTTTGAACCTACTCTAGCATGAATGTCAAAACCTATTCCCCAATATGAAACAGGTATTTCAAATAATAATTCAATATCCTTTTTGAATTTATCAACAATTGAATATGTGTATTTTTCTGATTGTTCCAAGTCACCCAAATTTAATTAAATTCACTTTTCTTAGCATCTTAATTCGTTCTATCTTTTGGAAACAATTTAAATATATTGAGTTTTCAAAAAACAAACATTCTTTTTATTAAATTTTGCATTATGATATAAAAGAAAATGGTAATCTAAAAAAACATGTTTGCCCTTGTTTTGTCGTTTTACCAATATCTTCAAAGTTTGCATTTTGTTAATCTACTCTATATACTCAATCAAGATACCAATCAAGTCGGCAAATGGAACTTAAATTATATTTTTCTGGTTTTCCCATCAATATATTTCTCAGGTCCTTCGAATAATAATTGCTAAACCAAACTACCATTGCTTTCATTTAAACTGCCTCTTAACGAACAAATTCAAAGTCTTGGAATTGTCAAAAAATACCCTGGTGATAGCATTATTCTGGAAGAAAATAATTCGATAAAAAATATCCCCATAGTCGTCAAAGGAAGCATGAAAGTATTCCGAACCGAAGAAGATGGTAGAGAAATATTGCTGTACTATATCAAAGAAGGCGAAAGCTGTATCATGTCCATTTTAGGCAGTATTCACATGGACACCAGCAAAGTAAGAGTGATTACCGAAGAAGAATCGGAGGTGCTTTTTATTCCAATATCCAAAATGAGCTTGCTCATAAAACAAAATCCCGAATGGCTCGATTTTGTGCTTGAATTATATCACAAACGATTTGAAGAATTGCTCTCCGTAATCAATGAAATGGCATTCCAAAAATTGGATGAACGAATACTTAAGCTTTTGCAAAAGAAAGCAGCCCTTCATCATAACAAAGAGATTAATATCACCCATCAGCAACTTTCAGAGGAACTTGGAGCCACCCGAGAAGTTATTTCGCGACTACTGAAACAAATGGAAAATCAGAAAATTGTAAAACTTTTCCGAAATAAAATTGTGCTTGTGTGACATACCTCACAGATTAAAAAAATCCAACATAGTAATTTTGAGTATCATTTAAATCAAACAATACTATGAAACCAAACATGGGTACTATCGACAGAATGATTCGGGCTATGATTGCAGCAATCATAATCGGATTATACTTTATGAATATAATTTCGGGTGCAATAGCTATAGTGGGTATTATACTATCCATTATCTTCCTCATTACCAGTTTCATTAATTTTTGTCCATTGTACTGGACAATAGGATTTTCCACTAATAAAGATAAATAATTATGGCACAACACGAAATCATTACCCAATGGATGGGTAAAATGCAATTCAACTCTTTAGTCAACGGACATACAATTATCATGGATGCCCCGGAGCGTGTAGGTGGAGAAGATAATGGTCCTATCCCCAAACCATTTGTATTAACCGCCCTATCAGGTTGTACCGGGATGGATGTTGTGTCCATACTTCGTAAAGCCGGCAAAGAAGTAAAATCGCTGGACATTAAAGTCAATGGAGAGTTAAGTAAGCTTCCTCCCATTGAATATACATCGATTCATGTCATCTATGATTTTGAAGGAGATTTGCATGTCAGGGAAGCAGCAGTTGAGGCAGTTACAACTTCACAGGAAAAATATTGCGGCGTTAGTCATATGCTCAAAAAAGCAATTCCGGTTACTTGGGAAATTATATATAACAAGGAATTAATATATTCGAACAAATTAATGGAAGTATAAAAACCAATGTTGAATCAAATATTAAAATATAAATTAACCATTCTGGGCTTGTGCCTTGGCAGTATTGCCGGATGGTCGTACTGGTATTTTGTGGGTTGTAATACAGGTACTTGTGCAATTACCTCCTCCCCTGTTAATTCATCGATTTACGGAATGATTATGGGAGGATTAGTGTTAAATATTTTCGAACCAAAAACAATAAAATAATGATAGATACAATTAAAAATATAATCGGGTTGGGACCAAAGGTCGATTACAAAGATTTTGTAGCCAAAGGGGCTATTATCATGGACGTTCGTACCAAAGAAGAATTTGCAGGCGGGCATATTAAAGGTTCAATTAACATTCCTTTACACGAATTGAATAGCCATTTGAACCAATTTAAAGATAAAGAAAAAACCATCATTACTTGCTGTGCTTCCGGCGGGAGAAGTGGCTCCGCCAAAGGGCTTCTTGAATCAAAAGGGTACAAGCATGTTTATAACGGTGGGGGTTGGTACAGCTTACAAAGCAAAATTCAATAATGTCCTATCTATCTTTATTTGCTAATTGGAATTTTGTCCGCTTTGTCAAGTTAGCCTTAGGAATTATTGTAGGTGTACAATCGTTCCATATGCATGAACCTTTGTATAGTATTATTGCTGCATATTTATATTCAACACAGGGTGCTGTGGCAATGGAGGCTGTAATGTGCCTCCAGGCAAACCAACGATAAAAGAATAATAGACATAACTTTCTCTTTCCTCGCATTGTGTCTTCAAAAAGCGAAATTTTGAACTTAAAATCGCTGTGGAGACATTGAGCTTGGAGAAAATTTTAACATAGTTAACCTGAGTTCGGGTTAAGAAAAATCTTGATAAGTTTTTAACAAATTGATTTTCAGACATATATCTACTTCTTACTTTTTGTTTTGCCAAAAAGTAAGCAAAAAGGCAACCACTCCCGAAAGCTTTCGGGACAAATCCAAGTTTTTTTTGCCGCACAAACCCTCCTTACCATGCCAATCCCGATAAATCGGGAGTATTTCGCACTTTTCGTGGACATCCACGCTTAATTCTACTCAAATTAAAGTTCCCTTATCCCGAATTGAGATTAGTTAATAATTTGCCTTTGGTTGTGTCTGGTGACCTACAAGTAGCGAAGTTTTACGTGTTTGGCGTGACACCAACCACGGGGTGAGATAATGCACCAATGCTAAAATTGTCACCCCGAAGTATGAGGGGTCTGAAATACCTCTTTCCTCGCTTTGTGTCTTCACAAAGCGAAATATTGAACTTAAACTGTGGAGAAATTGAGCTTGGAGAAATTTTTACCATAGCTAATAATTTGCCCCTTTTATGTCTTTAACCTACAAGCAGCAAAGTTTTACGTGTTTGGTGTGACACCAACCACGGGGTGAGACCTTTACTGGTTTCACGTTCCTAACCCCTGCTCTACTTAGCATAAAATTAATAATACTATCCTGAGTTACACCTGTCCCGATTTTTAGCGGGAAACTCTGGATTTCACTTTTTTATTGCATCGCAAACTCCGGAGAACTAGGGGTTCTGTTCAACATCGTCTTCATGGCTTGGCTTGCAGCCACCACGAAGACTTAGTTTTTAGTGGCAGTAAATTTCGTATCCATTTTAATTATATTCTTATCTATCCATTTCAGGAAGTGATTCTCCAAAATAGTCATATAAATGAACCTTAAGTAGACCTTCAATAATGGTTGCCGCTTCGATTAATTTGGATTCTTCATTAAATTCATCATTAAAAATTGTTGTTAAGTGTGCAAGTTCTTTGTCCGCTCGAACATAAACCCCTGCGATAGTTTGTGCGTCACTTAATGGCACGTCTATTGGCAAAAGCAATCTCCCTATGAATTTATCAATTCTGACATCGTTATTATGAATGCTACTTCTCGATATTAGAAAGTAGTGACCATTATTAATTTGTCCTTTAATACCAAGAAAGTCCATTAATAATCGCACCGCCATTAAATTACTGTCCTTTACGCAACGATAAATATCACCTTGCTTATTATAATTATAATCACTGCGTAGTCTTTCTCGCAATGTTCTCAACAAAGTTAGTCTGTGACTTAAATGCACCTGTCTATATTTTAATTTTTCCTCGTCTGTCATCTTTATTGCCACTAACGGTCGCGATTTGCGAAGTTACGGATTTGAGGCCAACCTGCTCTACTTAGCTTAAAATTAATAATGCTATCCTTCCTGAGTTTGCACCTGTCCCGTTTTTTAGCGGGAAACTCAGGATAGCACTTTTTTATTGCTTCGCAAACTCAGGAGAACTTGGGATTTCGTCCCGGCTGGTTGCCACTAACGTTTTTGCGCTTGGCGTTCGTGCGGGATTTCGGAGCACAAAACTGTCAACCCAGCACAAAAGTTGATTTGAAAAACCGAACTTAAATTTAAGCGTTTCACCCAGCATGACGCCAAACGCATGTTTGCGGTTCGGCTTTTTTTCTCAAATGCTTCGCTGTATCTCAATTTCTGGCATGTCATCATATGTTCGTCCGTTTAACATTCGTCCAGCAGCTTTTTTGTTGCGCCCGCCCCATTGCTTGAAAAAAAATCTAACGTCAGCTTTTTCGCATTGTTCTTGTATGTCGAGAACCCAGTCAGACTCCATTGGTCTTGGTTTGTGTCCGCTTTCACCACCAACTATTACCCAATCAATTTTCTTTAAATTCAATTTTGGTAGAGGTCCTATCAATGGTTCACAGGATAAGAATTTTACTCTAGCTTTTGTCTTTCGTAAATAGTCAATTCGGTCAATTACTTTGTCATTTTCAACTGAAACGCCCATCCAAATATTATGTGTCCATTTTAGTTCTTTATGAACTTCATAAAGTCTTTCAGCTCGTTTAGTTAGAACTTGAAAAACATGATTCGGATTTTCGTTCATAACAGCAAATACCTTTTTAATGAACTCAAGTGGAATATCCTTATGAAATAAATCACTCATTGAATTAACGAACACAATTTTAGCGGATTTCCAAGTATATGGTATGTTCAGTTGATTCTCGTGTGCCCTTACTTTGAAAGTATCTTTATATTTTTCTACCCCCATCGCTTTTAGGCGTTTGGACATAATTTCTGCATAACAGAATTTACATCCTTCGGATATTTTAGTGCAACCCGTTGTCGGGTTCCATGTCATTTCAGTCCATTCTATGCTTGATTGTGCCATAACTTATTTTATTTCCCAAATTTCGGGGTCAAACATTGAGGTCTGGTTAGTTTCTCTCTTTTTTGAGTCCTTAAAGATACTTTTCATTACATCAGAAGCAACAGATTTTCTCGTTGAGAAAAGTAAATAATAAACGAGTTTTTGACGCTTTGTATCCTTCATGTCGTAAACTATTGTCTGCAAACGGTCAGTTTCTTTCTTTACTTTATTGTTAGCATGCAACACATTGTCTACATAAGTTGTTAAAGCATCCCTATAATCATTGTTAGTTTCATCAAGAAATTTTGCTATCTCCATTCCGCTAAAATCTTCGAGTCTTTCAATAGTCTTAAAAGCTCCTTCAATACGATTGCCTTTGTATGTGCCGTCAAAAATACTTTGTGCTAAACCACCTATTCTAATTTGACCGTCAACAACATAGTTCAGTAGTATATCTCTTGCTCCATTTTTTATTACTATTTTTTCTACAGATTCCTTTTTCAATTCTTTAATACCACCTGCATCAACAAAGAAAAATGTTGGTGAATAGCCCGTTTCATTTACTACACTCCCGATTAAATCGTTGAAGTCTCCACACAAAACTTTAATGTCAATATCGTCAGAATATGGTTTTACAAAGGAGTCAAGTTCTTGGGCATAGTCAGGAACAAATTCTATAAGTCTTATTCTTGGTTTGATTGAAATATTAAATTTCTGTTCAAAAGATTTTTTCTTTTCAATGAATTTTTCAATCGCAACAATAGGAGAGCCTTTTACCGAATCAAGTCTTCCGTTTTTATGATACATTCCACGTCCAGAGAAACAGTCAACAAAAAATGGTGTCTGCCAAGCAGTCCAGGAAGGATTTTTTTGGTAATATTTAAAAATAATGTCACACCAAGCATTGAGATACTTGTCGAGAATTTCAAGTTTTCTTTCAGTGTGAGGTTTTATGTTCCAATAGTCTGATTTTATCATCGTGTCTGTCATTTTAAGCTGCCCGCAAACATCCTTAATCACGCAATCCTATTGCGCTTTTACCCCCATTTTTGGAATATAGGCGCAATAGGATTGCGTATATTTTTTATTTAGCTGCAAAATCATTCTTCTATTTTGTCGCTATTTTTTGTATCAATAATAACAACTAAATTGTAAATAATCAAAAAACGAAAGTATAATATCGATAATTGCACATTTTGCTTTACAAACGCACTTTTCCTCCATCTTGCTGTTAGAAATGTTCCTCCACTATTCCTCATGCGAGTATGGCCCATATTGAATAAGATATAAATTCCCATATTAATCAGCTCTTTAATTCCACGCAATGGTGCGTTTCATCAAATAGCCTCATGTATGTATATATATGCACTCCATTATTTTTTCAAATTTTTTTTCGAGTTTTTTCAAATAAATATCCTTTGCATTTTTTAGAAGACAGAATATTCAATCAGTATATATCCACTTAAACAGTATTTTATTCTGTTTTAGTCAAATTAAAATAACTTTATCAGAATATTATTTTGTATTTTAATTTTTTACAATATAAATTTGCAACACAATTAATAACAGAATGCTTTATAAATACAATCATTGTTTGATTACTTTTTTGATGAATGCTGGTCGATGTTGGGAATGTCGTATCTGCATTAATGGTAAGCATATCTAATTATCATTATCAACCAAATACCCATTTATCACATTGACTAACCATACATTAACATAATCTTACAATGAACAAAACAAAATTTATAATCGCACTAATATTCTACTTCTCTTTAATGTTTGCCGGAGCTCTTTTCGCTCAAAACACTTTAGTTGAAATATCAGGCCAAATCAAGGACGAAAAAACCGGAGAACCTCTGGTTGGCGTAGCTTTGGCAATAAAAGGAACCGTTAATGGCACCATTACCGACGAAAATGGAAACTTCAAATTACGAACCAAACTTTCATTCCCGTTTACACTTTCCGTTTCATACCTGGGCTACGAAGCTCAAGAATATACCGTTTCAAAACCCGATCAGGCAGTAAGTATTAACCTTAACCCTCAGTCTGTGGTTACCAACGATGTAGTGGTGTCGGCTTCCAGAGTGGAAGAAAATATATTAAAGTCTCCGGTTGCAATTGAAAAATTGGATATCCGTACACTCCGCGAAAGCCCATCGCCCTCATTCTATGATGCTTTGGAAAACGTCAAAGGAGTACAAATGGTCACGTCTTCCCTTACTTTCAAAGTGCCCAATGCACGTGGGTTTAACATACCTAATAATTTCCGTTTTATGCAATTGGTTGATGGCACCGATATGCAATCGGCTACTTTGGGCGTGCCACTTGGCAACACAGTTGGACCCTCCGAACTGGATATTGAGAGTGTGGAGATTACTCCTGGAGCTTCATCCGCCTTATATGGAATGAATGCCATTAATGGACAAGCCAACATGATAACCAAAAGTCCGTTTCGTTATCAGGGATTAAGTGTGTATCAGAAAGCCGGAGTCAACCACATTGATAGCAAAGATCGAAACATTAGCCCCCTTACTGAGTCTGCTATACGATATGCATGGTCGGTTAATAACAAATTTGCCTTCAAAATCAATGGTAGTTATATGGGAGGCGTTGATTGGGTTTCCAATAGCACCAACGACCAAAACGACTATTCTTTCTCCAATCCAAAGTTTAATCAATTTCAGGATGCTAACAACAATCCCGGAAACGGCATAAGCAATAATCCTGCCTATGACGCCTGGAACAAATATGGTGATGAATCGAACAACAACTTGCCCGTAACAGTCAATTATCAAGGCAAAAATCAAACTTTCAACGTTCGTAGAACCGGCTATTTCGAAAAAGATTTGGTACCTGCTTCCGTCCGCAATATCAAGTTTGACGGAGCCATACATTACAGAATTACCGAAAAACTAGAGGCATCCTATAGCTACCGTATTGGATTAATGGATGGGACATTCCAAAGGGGAAACAAAATCCGCCTTCAGGATGCTACCGTTCAAATACACAAACTTGAGCTAAAGTCACCCGAATTAACCATTCGTACCTATTTGTCACAAGAAAACACAGGCAAATCATACAATCTTAAGCCTTTGGCCGACAATTTGGAGCTGAACAACGCTTCTAACGCACAATGGAGTACGGATTACAGAACGGTTTTGCAAAATGAATTAAATGGAGGAATTGACCTGGTTACGGCCCATCAGGATGCACGTTCGTATGCGGACAGAAATAGGGCTCAACCGGGATCTGGCCAGTTCAATGATTCAAAAAACACAATAGTTAATGTCAATAATTGGGATCATGGTTCGCTAATAGCGGGCGCACCTGCTACCGGTGGCGCAGCATTGTGGCAAAAAAGCAATATGTACAATGGCGAAGTGCTATATGACTTCAGCAAATTTACAGGCAAATATGTGGATATACTTGCAGGGGTCGATGGCCGAATATATGAAGTGTATCCCGATGGCAACAACTTTGTTGACCTGTCGAGGCCCATCAACGAAAGAACGCAGCCGGGCGGCAATAATCTGTACTATAGCAAGTTAGGAGGATTCGCTCAAGTAACCAAAAGGCTGTTGAATGACAATTTGAAACTAATTGCTTCCGTACGGTACGATAAAAACATGAAATTTGATGGCAAATGGAATCCCCGATTTGCTGTTGTATATACCGCAGCCAAAGACCACAATTTTAGATTGTCCGTTCAAAATGGCTATCGATTCCCTTCTTTATTCGAGGCTCTTTCGTATGTCAATAATGGCAATGTTCGTAGAGTTGGCAGTTTGCCCGAAGTCAACGAAGGTCTGGGATACCTCGAAAACTCTTACACGCTTGCATCCATCAATGAGTTCAACAATGCGGTTAATAGCGATGTAGCCAATGGTCAAAACAGAAATCAGGCGGCTTTAAGCAGAAGAGGAATATTGGTTGAATCACAACTCAAAAAAGCACAACCCGAAAATATCACATCATTTGAATTCGGCTACAAAAGCATTCTCTTGAACAATAACCTGGTTCTCGACTACGATATTTATTATAATATTTACCAGAATTTTTTCGGTCAAGTGGATGTTGCAGTGCCTAATTCAGACAAAGTTGGGACCGATGCAGCAGTATTGGATATGCTTTCGAGAAATAACCAATCGCGCTACAGAGTGTATACCAATGCCAAAAACACCTACAACAGCTACGGTTCCGGACTTAGAGTTAGCTACTATTTCATTAATAAATTTAATATCTCAGGAAATGTCAATTACAATACCCTTGTAGCCAACAACACTCCTGATGTGTTTGTCACCGGATTCAACACCCCAAAATGGGCAACAATGCTGTCTTTTGGCAATAGAGAAATCGTCAAAAATTTAGGTTTTAGTGTTGTATGGAAATGGCAAGATGGTTTTTTGTGGGAAAGTCCTTTGGCAACAGGCGTGGTTTCATCATTCAATACATTTGATGCACAAGTAAGCTTAAGAGTACCTAAGTTATTTGCAATCATTAAAGGAGGAGGCAGCAATATATTTAACCAAAGATATATTCAATATGCCGCCGGACCAACCATAGGTGCTTTATACTATGTATCGGTAACCTTTGACGGATTACTCACTCAAAAAGCGAACAAATAATTATGTTGATTTTAAAAAATGATACAATTTGCTTTCAATTCAATAATAAATATTATTGTTTCCAAAGCTCAATAATTGTATTCACTTTAAGTCGATTTGATTGTAACAATGATAAGAAAATGGCTGCTATACTTATGCCTTATGGGAAGTGCCCAATTGATATATTCTCAAAATATGATAGTTAATCACCAATATCAATCGTGGTTGGGGTATGTCAATCAAACCCGTGTTTCATCGAAATGGGGCATTTGGTTCGATGTGCATCAACGATTTATTGACTTACCTCGCTTACGCGATTTTTATTTGGGACGAATAGGTGTCAACTATTTTGTTAATGATAATATTCGTTTGTCGGCGGGTCATGCAGTTGCTTTAACATCATTGAGCAATTCAAACCAAACGTATGTGCATGAACACAGGCCTTGGGAACAAATCTCTCAAAAATTCAATTGGAAAATCATTTTCGGAAGTCATTGGATAAGAATCGAACATCGATTTAACCAGAAAGTAAAAAATGGTGAATTGCTCAATGAATACAACTTTACCAATCGATTCAGATATGGCACGCAATTGTCAATTCCTCTAAACAACAAAACAATTAAGGACAACACTATTTCATTGGTGTTTCAACCTGAAATATTTATCAATGTGGGCGGTGATGCCGGTAACAGATACTTTGACCAAAATCGGTTCATGGTGGCATTAAGTTACAATTTCAACAAAACATATAATATTCAACTAGGCTATATTAATATTTTACAAAAACCGAATACTCCCGATCAATGGACGGATACCCATACTATTCGATTGTTTTTGAATCACAATATTGACTTGCGAAAAAGTGATTAACCAGCATATGAACACACAATCATTAATCCAAAACAACCCCAATTATAACCCTCTTAATATCGACTCAAAACTTCCAAGAATCTGAATAAATATCAATGCAACCTGTATATTCTCTTCATCAATTAGTACTTTATTTTCTTAAGCTGGGTTATTCCGGTTTTGGAGGTCCTGTCGCTTTGGTTGGATATATGCATCGCGACTTGGTTGAAAAAAAACAATGGATTTCAGAAGAAGAATACAAAGAGGGACTTGCTTTGTCACAGCTGGCCCCAGGTCCTTTAGCAGCACAATTAGCAATTTATCTGGGTTTTGTTCACTTTAAAATATTAGGAGCTACCCTTTGCGGTATTGCTTTTATTGTTCCTTCGTTTATAATGGTTGTATTGTTAGGTATTCTATATACTTATTTTGGAGGACTTCCTTGGATGCAGGCGGTTTTTTATGGGGTTGGGGCATCTGTAATTGGCATTATTGCCATTAGTTCTTATAAACTAACTTTGAAATCGATAAGTAAATTTGAATTTAATGAGATTCGGAAAAATTGGATATTGTGGCTTACATATCTGTCCGTTGGAATATACACCATCATTACCAAATCAGAAGAATTATGGCTTTTTGTGGCTGCAGGAATAATTTATATGATAGTTAAATCTCCTCCTTCATTTTTAAATTCCAATTCAGGGAAATTGAATTCCTTGTTACTTGTAACAGGGGCTGGATTTTGGAATTACACAACAGATAATTTAACCAAAATCGCCATTTTCTTCTTTAAAGCGGGTGCTTTTGTATTTGGCAGTGGGCTTGCTATTGTTCCATTTTTGCACAATGGTGTGGTTTTAGAAAATAATTGGCTTACCGAACAACAATTTCTGGATGCAGTAGCTGTGGCCATGATTACCCCGGGACCTGTAGTAATTACGGTTGGTTTTATTGGATATTTGATAGCCGGATTTCCGGGTGCTTGTGTAGCAGCTATGGCTACATTTTTGCCTTGTTATCTTTTTACGGTTATTCCTGCACCATATTTCAAAATAATTTCAAAAAATTTGAGTGTCAAAGCATTCGTTGATGGTATTACAGCAGCAGTTGTAGGTGCTCTTGTTGGAGCGGTTGTTGTTATTACTTTACGTACAATTGTTGATTGGCAAACTGCCATTATCGCCATGTTAGCCGCACTTACTTTGCTAATTTTCAAAAAAGTACAAGAACCATTGATTATTATTGCAGCCGCGATTATTGGACTAATTTTGAAAACGTATATTTTGTAAATGGAGCATACCGAAAACAAAAATGAAATTAAAGGCGAACTGGACAACTTGTTGGAAAAACCGGTTACTCCTACTATTAACTATCGGTTTATTGATAAAGTAAATCAGTTCAATGCGCGTAATCCTTTTTTGCGATGGTTAGTATTAGGAGTCGTTGTTGCAACAGCAGCTATTTATTTGATAATTAATTATTCCGATGTTTCTAATACAAAAATTAGTAATCAAATTTTAGTTTTTGCAAAAGATATTTTTAACCAAAAACTTATTGCTTTCATATTAGTAGGCTTTGCTGCTCAATTGGTTGATGGAGCACTAGGAATGGCCTATGGTGCTACTTGTACAAGTTTTTTATTGAGTTTGGGACTAAGTCCGGCAGCTGCAAGTGCAAGTGTACATGTAGCTGAAATATTTACAACAGGCGCATCCGGATTGAGTCATTTGAAATTCAAAAATGTAAACAAAAAACTCTTTTTATATCTGTTGATTCCGGGTGTCCTGGGTGCCATATTAGGAGCGTATCTTATTTCCGACATGATTGATGGCAAAATCATTAAACCATTTATGGCATTATACATGGCCATTTTAGGTATAATTATATTCAGAAAAGCATTTGTTGTTGTAAAAAAGAAAAAGAAGACAAAAAATCTAGGCATACTTGCTGCTTTTGGAGGTTTTATGGATGCAATCGGTGGAGGAGGTTGGGGACCAATTGTTACCTCTACACTTATAAGCAAAGGACGTACAGCCAATTACACTATTGGTTCAGTGAACATGGCTGAGTTTTTTGTGGCTTTTGCAGGTGCAGGTACTTTTATGATATTTATTGGAATCACTGGCTGGCAATCCATAATAGGATTGATTATTGGAGGAATCATCGCAGCACCTTTTGCAGCATTTTTAGTGTCACGCGTCAACCGCAAAACAATTATGATTTTGGTGTCCATACTAATTATGGGTTTGAGTATCCGCACATTTGTCAATACTGATTTTGTGAAACTATATGAAATGATAATTTCAATATTCTAATTTGTTTCATAGCTTAGTTCAAAAATATTTAAGTTAAATCCGCATTATTTAACCATTATTTCTAGGAATTTATTTATCATATTTTGGTAAATAAAAACTATTTACCTATATTTGGTAAATTTTAAAAATACATGGTAATTACTTTTGAAGATGAATACTTGGAATTCCTTTATTCTGGAACTATTCTTAAAGGAAAGCCCAAGTTTAGTCAAGAAGTAGTAAAAAAATTTATTAAAACAATTGATATTATTAAATATGTAGAAAATACGAATAAACTGCATGAATTTAAAGGACTAAACTTTGAGGCACTTAAGGGAAATTTAAAAGGTAAATATTCAGTCAGAGTTGACTATCATTATAGAATGATATTTAGAATTGAACAAGATAAAATGATAGTAGAAGAAATAGTAGTAATAGAGAGATTAAGCAATCATGATTATTAAATACTTAATCCATAATGAAAGTAAATATGAAATATAAAGTAATAGGCAGGGATGGCAATGAAATAACTTCTAAAAACGCACTTCATCCAGGTGAAATAATTCAAATGGAAATTGAAGCTCGTGGTTTTAGAAAAACTGATTTTGCTGAAAAAATGAATATGAAACTTGCAAATTTAAGTGAGCTAATACATGGAAAACGAAATGTTAGCCCTGCCATTGCTTTAAAGTTAGAACACAATCTCAATATTGAAGCAGATTTTTGGTTAAGAGTTCAAGCCGGATATGATTTATCAAAGCTTAGAAACGAAAATCAAATCAATTCATTAGAAACTGCTATATGAAATGCTTATTACTATTTTCTAGTATAATTCGATGATCGATTTTCGAAAATCGATCATCGAATTATCCAAAATTTAACACTTAACATTTAAAATTTAACATTCCCTTAGAATTCTTCCTTAAAATAAATCTTATAATACTTCATCCCTGTAACTTCATCAGTTCCTTTTTCAATTAATTCTTTATTTCCGTGTATATAGATATGAAAGTTTTTATCTAACTTCAATACGCTCTTAAAAATACGCGATTGTTTTTTCACGGCCTGCTCTGATATTTCAAATTCATCCACAATCGGCAAATCAAAATTAGTAGCATAATCTTTTTTATAATTTTTAAACGAACTAATCAACTCTTCTTGCTGAATTACAGCCTCTTGGAACTCATTGACATTGAATTGGTCATTTTTCTTAAAAAATTGAACGGAACGATTGAGCAAATCAATTTGATCTGTCTTCGATACCTCAAACTCTTCAGGAAGCTTTGAAGTAACGTAGCTTTTGCAAAGGTCCAAATAGTTTTGGGTATAATGATAACTATCGTTTCGGGGAATAGCTTGTAAGAAATCTGTTTTCCAAAATCTTGCTTCCTCCCCTTTATTTGTTTGATCTACAATACATACTTTGTAACCCTTATCCTTTTCCGTTTCAAATATGAGACAACCCTTATCCAGTTTGTTTACATTAATGCCCATTTCTGTGAAAATATCAAAATTATCGCCTTCGGAGGCTACCTTCAAGAACGTGTCTTTGTTTTCTGATTTGAAAATCCCTATACAATTCACTTCCTCTTCATCCACAATACATCCTTCAAAAAATACTACGTACAATTCCCCTGGCTTTATATTGGGGTGGTTTGTGGTTTCAAACAAATGCTTGGAAATGTTTACCGATTGCAGAAACAAACAATCAGGATCAGCAAAAATTTTGGAAGCATACACATATATTTCGTTCAGTGACAGATCTGTGGTATGTGAAAGATTAAAAAAAGGTGAATTTCTGAAAGGGTTTAAAAAATACTTGGTCAACAACTCTTTCGTATCATCATTCAGAGCCAATTCACTTTTGCTATATGTATTCTGTATTTCTGTGCTTTTATTTCCTACCAGATGAAGGGCTATTTTATAAATTGTACTGTTGCTTAATGATAACATTTTTATGACTTTTTGTTTGCCACTTCAAATAAACGAAGCAAAAATGCTTTTTTGATGTATTTTTTTGAATTTCAAAATCTTTGTTTTACCATTATCAAAATATTCAATCAATGTACTTACAAAACATAACACTAATAATTATAGTCATAACTTGTGTTATTTCGATATTGGCTTTTTCTAATGAAAAGTTAGTTAACAGCCTTATTTTCAATCCATATTTAATACTCAAGGAAAATCAATATTATCGATTATTCACTTCGGGATTTATACATGCCGATTGGTCCCATTTGATATTTAATATGTTGTCATTTTACTTTTTTGGACGAAATGTTTCATTCACATTTAATGAAATATTTGGACCCGTGGTGGGACCATCACTATTTGTATTGTTGTATCTGGTTGGTATTGCATTTTCTGATTTCCCTTCACTTATTGCTCATAAAAATAGTCGCACATTTTACTCTTTAGGTGCATCCGGAGGCGTTTCATCAATTATATATGCTTCAATAATGTTTTATCCTTTAGACAAAATCTACTTTTTTATAATTCCGTTTGGCATACCTGGCTTTGTTTATGGCATTTTGTATTTAATATACTGTTCGTATGCCCCCGGCAATTTCCAGAAGAATATTAATCATAGCGCCCACCTTTGGGGGAGTATAGTGGGAGTGGTATTTACAATTATTGCATACCCACCAGTGGTACAATCATTTATAGAGCAAATAGCAAGTTGGAAAGTGTTTTAGTGATGTATATTTTAGTATAAATGACACATAATTACTTTGTCTATATCACAACAAATTTCAACAAAACTGTACTTTATACAGGTGTAACCAATGATTTGGCTCGGAGAATAGAAGAACACAAATCAAGTTCATTAGAAAATAAAAATAATTTTACTGCTAAATACAAGGCATTTTATTTGATTTATTGGGAGCGATTTCAATGGATTCAACATGCAATTGCAAGAGAAAAAGAAATAAAAGGATGGTCAAGGATGAAGAAGTTGGAATTGATAAAGTCTTTTAATCCGGAATTAAGATTTTTGAATGATGAAATTGAATAGACCCCTCGTGCCTCGGGGTGACAATGAAAATGTGTACTTTAATCGAAATTAGTTTTCACTCATAATTAGATGGTTAATGGCACAAAGCTTTCATTGTCATGCCGAAGAATGAGGCATCTTTTTAACATTTGTATCTTTAACTAACCTACAGACCCCTCGTGCCTCGGAGTGACAATGAAAATGTGTACTTATATCTAAATAATTAGTCTTTCAATCCATGATAATTATTGGCACAAAGCTTTCATTGTCATGCCGAAGAATGAGGCATCTTTTTGATATTAGCATCTTTATATAATCTACAGACCCCTCGTGCCTCGGGGTGACAATGGCAATTTGTACTTAAATCTAAATATTCAATCTTTCAGACCAATTAAGTTATTTGCACAAAGCTTTCATTGTCATGCCGAAGCATGAGGCATCTTTTTGATATTAGCATCTTTATCTAACCTACAGACCCCACGTACCTCTGGGTGACAATGAAAATGTGTACTTATATCTAAATAATTAGTCTTTCAATCCATGATAATTATTTGCACAAAGCTTTCATTGTCATGCCGAAGGATGAGGCATCTTTTTAATATTTCTATCTTTATATAACCTACAGATCCCTCGTGCCTCGGGGTGACAATGGCAATTTGTACTTAAATCTAAATATTCAATCTTTCAGACCAATTAAGTTATTTGCACAAAGCTTTCATTGTCATGCCGAAGCATGAGGCATCTTTTTAATATTTCTATCTTTATATAACCTACAGACCCCTCCTGCCTCGGGGTAACAATGAAAATGTTTACTTATTTCTATACAATCAGTCTTTCAGACCAATTAAGTTATTGACACAAAGCCTTCATTGTCATGCCGAAGGATGAGGCATCTATTTGATATTAGCATCTTTATCTAACATGCAGACCCCTCGGGGTGACAATGGCAATTTGTACTTATATCTAAATATTCAATCTTTCAGACCAATTAAGTTATTGGCACAAAGCTTTCATTGTCATGCCGAAGGATGAGGCATCTTTTTGATATAAGCATCTTTATATAACCTACAGACCCCTCGTGCCTCGGGGTGACAATAATAATGTTTACTTTTTGATGTAAATTTACCTCTGAAAATAATGTTAAAATTCATTATTCATGAAAGGTTTTCATATTAAGGCCAAATGATAAGGATACGAATGGATATGAATACTTATTTTGTAAAATTTTTCCAAAACATTTTCACAACATTCAATCATGCCCACCCCTCCCAACTCCAACAATCCCTTGCATGGCATCACTTTAGAAATGATTGTGAATCATTTAGTGGCAACATATGGCTGGAAAGAACTTGGTGAGCGCATTAATATCAAGTGCTTTAATATTGACCCAAGTATTAAGTCATCGCTTACATTTCTTCGCAAAACACCTTGGGCACGCAAAAAAGTGGAGGATTTGTACTTGAAGTCAATTAGTTGATTACCTTGTGCTTATATCCCTTTTGGGAAAGCAATTCCGATATTTTTTGTCGGTTATCTCCTTGAATTATTATTTCACCATCTTTAAAGCTTCCTCCGGTTCCGCATTTGTTTTTAATGGCTTTAGTCAGCATTTCAAAATCCACTTTCTTACCTACGAAACCTTTAACTAAAGTTACTTGTTTGCCTGCTCTTTGCTTTTTGTCAAGGCATACTGTCAAGTTTTGCGCCTCAGTTGGCAAAAAATGCACATAACTCTTGTCTGTACTTGAATACTGTGTTTCCGGATTGGTGGAGTATACAATGCTCATTATGCATTAAATTATTTATTGTCCATAATATTTATTTCAAAAAAGAATTCAAACTTGGGTTACCTTTTAAAATCGAGAGGTATAAAATAAAAAATCCCACCAAAGGCGGGATTCTTTATAAAATATACAAACTAAAACACAACTAATCTTTACTATACATACATAGTAAGCATATCTTTAAGTTCCTTTCTTGCAATGTGAATACGATTTTTCACAGTTCCAATTGGGATATTTAATTTTTCTGCAATTTCGTAGTACTTAAATCCTCTGTAATACATTACAAAAGGATCCTTGTAGTCTTCATTCAGCAAATTTAATGCTTTATTGATATCTTGCAAGGAAAAATTTGATAAAGCTTCATTTTTTGATACGTAAGTGGGTGAATTGATAAAATAGGCATTTTCAGTAGCATCAATAAAGGTGTTTCTTTTGACCAATTTTTGATAATTAGTGATAAATGTATTTTTCATAATTGTATACATCCAAGCTTTCAAATTTGTGCCTTCGGCAAATTTTTCACGATTGGTAAATGCTTTAATTAATGTGTCCTGCAACAAGTCTTTTGCTTCATCCAAATCTCTTGTTAAACGCATAGCGAAAGGTTTTAGTGCTTTTGATATGGTAATTATATTTAAGTTAAATTCTTGCTGAGTCATATTGTTTAATATTTATTGCTCAAAATTAAACAATATTTTCAATAATCAAGTATTTTGTTTAACATTTTATGCATTATTGTTAAACATTAATTAAAATCAAAAAATAATTTAGGCAATAAATGTCTATACATCAATTAATTAAGAATTTAAATATTTTTTAATGTGATTTAATAAAATAACTGCATTCGAATTTTCTAATCCCATTCATTTCTATAATTTTGAGCGATTTGTATAAATACACTTAAGAATATATTTAAACTTAAAATATGAAACCTACATTATTAGTATTAGCAGCGGGAATGAGTAGCAGGTATGGTGGCGGATTGAAACAGATTGACCCAATTGGACCTACAGGTGAAATAATAATTGATTATTCCATTTATGATGCTGTGAAGGCTGGTTTTGGAAAGGTGGTTTTTGTAATTCGCAAAAGTATAGAACAACAATTCAAAGAAGCTATTGGTAATAAATACAAAGGAATTGAAGTTGCTTATGCATTTCAGGAAATGGATATGCTTCCTAAAGGCAGCGAAATGGATGTAAGCCATAGATTGAAACCTTGGGGTACTGCACATGCCGTATGGTGCGCTAAAGATGTTATACATGAACCTTTTGCAATTATCAATGCGGACGATTTTTATGGTTATACTGCTTTCAAACAAGTTGCTGATTTTTTGGTTGCAAATAATGGTAAAGACATATATTCTATAGCCGGTTATCAAATGAAATATACCATGTCGGAAGAGGGTTCTGTTAACAGAGGTGTATGTGAAAAAGATGCTGCAGGCAATTTAGTTGGTATTGTTGAGAGAATCGACATTAATAAAACACCTGAAGGAATTGTATGTATGGCTCCGGAAGGCAAAATTGTATTTAAAGGTGACGAACCTGTTTCGATGAATTTTATGGGTTTCACACCATTGGTATTCAAACAAATGGAAACTTATTTTGTGAATTTTCTTAAAGAAATTGGGCAAGATCCTAAAAAAGAATTTTTTATTCCATTATTGCTGAATCACCTGGTAAAAACGAAAGAAACTTTAATCAAAGTTCTTGATGTTCAGGAAGAATGGATAGGGGTTACGTATGCTGCGGATAAGGCAAAAGCTGCTGAAAGCATCAAAAAACTGGTAGATTCTGGGAAATATCCTTTGAATCTTTGGAAATAGTTTGATTTATTCTTTGTCCTGATTGATGTCAACATCCTGCCCTATGGCAGGGTTGTGATTAAGTCTGAAAATGCCAGTTCCTCTGTATTTAATATTGCCATGACAGTGGATTTTACGTGTTTGGCATTGTGATTTAGGGCAACGTTTCATTAATATATAGGGCGGGTCCGATTTTTTTTGCTTTAGTTTTATTGGTCTACCTCTTCTATCAAAATTGTAAGCATTATCTTGCTTACATGGCACTTCTAGGCATGATGAAGTTATCAATGACATTACAAAACATAAAGCACAAATTCGAGCAATCATGATTTAAAGTTATAATCTTTTACGAAATCAGGAACTACGTTTGCAGATTTAAGAATGTTCGCGATTCTGGTTAACTCCAAGTTGTCGATGACAGAATTTGAAGCCCATTCAACAGATTGTAACCAGGTTTCGACATCATTTACTTGCAATTTATATTCATTGGCAATTATATGACTCAAGTTTGGCAACTGCCTAATAGTCAGGACGATATTTTCAATAATTTGCAATAATCTATCTATCAAAACTAAATTGGCTTTGTAAAATTCACTTCTGAATACCATCACAAAACAGGGCCAGGGCGTAGGAAAAGTCCCTATTCTTCGCAAAACTTTTGCGTCTACATAAGGCTTGGTGGTAAACTTTTCCCAAAAAAATATATCCGACCTCGATTCTGTTAAGCTTGTTATTGCTCCTTGTATGTCATTTACAATTACAAACTGATCTTCATTGATTTCCTTCCCATATTCAAATGCATGCAATTTGGCCATCAAATGTGATCCGGATCCCCTTCTGCTTATCGCATATTTTTTGTCAAAAACTTGATCGATGGTATCTATTTTCGAATTTTGATTGACATGAATACCCCAAATCAAAGGTGATTTGACATAATATTGATGAATTGATATAGGGAAATTTTGAAGTTTAAAATTGATAGCACCTTCAGTTAACAAAATAGCCATGTCTAACTCATTATTTTTAAGTGAATTAGCCATTGCCCCAGTCCCTCCTGGATAATTTTTCCAATCAACTTCTATTCCATAGGATTCAAAAATCTTATTATTAATTCCATATATCCATGGAAAATTAAAATGTTCCGGAACGCCTCCTATTCTTATTTTCTTAAACATTTTATGGAATATAATCGGGATGAGTTGCATCCTTTTCTGACAACACCGGTTGCAAGATAGGCCAATTTATTCCAAACAAAGGGTCATTCCATCTGATACCTTTCTCCTTGCCGGGTGTATAAAATTGCGATACCTGATAACTCACTTCACAATTCTCTTCAAGTGTGATAAATCCATGAGCAAATCCTTCTGGAACATACAACATCCTATAATTTTGATCCGATAGCTCGACCTTTATATGTTGGCAATAAGTACTTGAACCTTTGCGAATATCAATGATTACGTCCATGATTTTGCCTTTTGTACATCTTATCAATTTTGCTTCTTCTGCACCATCTATTTGATAGTGCATGCCTCTTAGAGTGTATTTAGGAATTGAAAGCGACATATTGCTTTGAGGCATTACTGTTTTCAAATTATGTTTTTCGAACTCGTTGGCACAAAAAGTTCGAGCAAAAAATCCTCTTTCATCACTGCGTTTTTCCAAATCAATGATAAAAGCGCCTTTTAGGTTTGTTTCTGTAAATATCATATGGTACAAATATGTTCCAAAAATGAAGAAAAAAAGTAAAAATCCTTTATTTCTGTTTCATATTTCGTTCACGGAAAAAATATACATTAATTACTAAAGCAAGTGTATTGCAAATAATCGAAAGATATGAATGACTCTGAATACCTTCAACAATGAAAGCCAAGGACCCAATGCCGGCAACGATACTGCCTCTGTTCATGGTTTTATGAAACTCAGCCAAGTCGATATTTTCGAATTTCATATTCATGTATTTGAAAGTTATATATACTGAATATCCAATACATGCTATGCCTACTATAAATAAACCTTCCATATATATAGAATATTAAAAAATCAATCGGTTTGTAAATAGTTAAAAATCTCCTTTTTCAAAAGTTCCGGCTTTTCATTTGAAACCAAATGACCTGTATGAGGTATTACATGGAATTTGGCTTTAGCGTTTATAAGCATTTTACGTGCAAATGTAACATTGGCAGTATCCACAATCCAATCATCGCCACCATGAAGTACGCTTACATGTATTTTAATTTTTTGCCAAATGGGTATCAACTTTTGAAGTTCTTCTACATGGGCGTATTTTTCATCAGTAGCCACATTCAAAGGTTTAGGTAACATCCATCTGATAATCATCCATTTCCCTAAACTTGAAAACCACCAGAATTTCTCTTTTTCAGGATCGATGGCTGCCCCTGCCAATATGAGTGCTTTAACTTTATCTTGATTTTCTGAAGCTAACTTTGCTGCAACAGGGGCCCCAAATGATCTGCCTATAATAATGATTGGTTTATTGTTTTTATGACTGTCAATGATTGGTTGAAAATATTGGGCTTGCTTTGAAATTGACAGTTCCGGAATCCCATAACCTGACTTTCCGTAACCTGGCCTGTCAACGGACACAATTCTGAATTTTTGCCGCAATAAACTATCGTCCATCAAATGAATATATCCATACCACTCCCCCGGAGCGCCATGTATCATTAACAACATTGGAAGCGTATCGCAGCCTGTTGAGGCGAAGTGGATTTGACGATCATTTACTTTGTAAGTTGTAAATGTAGGTTTATACGACTTTGTATTGTAATATCCTTTAATATCTGAACTTGTCATCCGATATTTTCTGAAACACCCAGCCCATCCAATAATTATTAATCCCAAAAAGGAAAAAATTAATACAGGTTTGAGTTTTTTTATCATTAACAGATATACGTATAAAGTTACATTTTATTTCTTAAAAGTTTTTAACATAACAAAAACTTAATGAAAAGAGTTATTTTGCCACAAAAATCGTTAAGATGAATTTAATCAAATTAAGAATATCATGCCTTACAATAATTGTATTAACGGCCTGTAAACCAATGAATAAGGAGAACAACTTTACATTAACTAATCAAAACAACTCGATTTCTTTTTTAATTAATAATAAAGATAAATTAATAAATCTAATCCCATTTTTTGGAAATGAATTTGCCAATATTTCAGTTAAAAATGTAACCGTAAAAGATTCAATATCAAGTGTTTGTTATTCAAATTCTGAAAATAAAAATGAAATTAATCTCTTAATTAAAGGATTAGATAATAATCATTTTCTTTATTCAATAAGTTCCAATTCCGAAATTTCACTTAGTGCAGACGATGCTTTAGGCTTCACAATTGGAACAATTCCAGGATTTATGCAAGGGCTTACTTTTTATAAATATGGCTCCGTGAAAGCCTGGACACATCCAATTAAAATTAATTATCCGGATAGTATCCCTGAAGTAGATAACCAGTTTTTTTTATGGCAGTATAATGATTCAACTTACGCATGTATTGTGCCTTTGGCAGCGAATGGATTTGTCTCGCAAATTGGTTTGGTAAATGGGAAATTAGCAATAAAAGCTCATAGCTACATCTCAATGAATCAAAAAATTGATGCTACATTGTGTATAATAAGCTTTGGCAACGATCCTTACAAACTAATTTCTTCTGCATATGAAAAAGGATTGACAGCAATGTCAAAATCCGAGAATCTGAGAAAAAACAAGACTTATCCTGCACTATTTGATAAAATTTTATGGTGTACCTGGAATTCATTTGGGCACACATTGAATGCTAATCAAGTATTTGAAGGATTAGAAAGATTCAAAAAGAGCGGTTTTAAATTACCTAATTTATTGCTCGATGATGGCTGGAGTGTAGTGAGTGCCTATGGTACTGGAATGTTACAATCCTATAAGCCTGAATCCAATAAGTTTCCTGAAGGTTTTGGTCCTTTTATCAAAAAAGCAAAAACAGAATTTGGAGTTGAAAATATTGGTGTTTGGCATGCTTTTAATGGATATTGGGCTGGAATTGACCCCAATTCGGAATTAGGAAAACAATATAAAAATGACTTAATCCCTTACTTAGATAAAGTTGCATGGACTAATAACCCAATCGACACATTTTATTTTGTAAATCCATTTTCAAAATCGGGATCTGCATTTTATGAAAATTGGCACCAAATGCTTAAAAATGACGGAGTTTCCTTTGTCAAAGTTGATAATCAATTAATCATAAACCGTATCTCCAAAAACAATTTTGCATTTGAAAAAACTGCTATTGCTATGGAATCCAATATGCAAAAATCTGTGAAAAAATACTTCAACGGGAATATTATCAATTGTATGGACATGACTAACGATGCGGTGTACAATTTTGGTCAAAGTGCGGTAGGCCGTTCTTCTGAGGATTATTTCCCTGAAAACACAAGTTTCAATATCACAGCCGGCAATGAAGCCATTCATATATTGTGCAATGCTTACAATTCGCTTTGGTGGAGTCAAATGGTATGGAGCGATTGGGATATGTTTCAAACTCATAAACCAAATGCAAACTATCATGCCGTGGCACGTGCCATTAGTGGAGGGCCTATATATATCACTGATAATCCGGGCAATACCAATTATGACTTACTCAAACAATTGATACTTAACGATGGCAGCATTTTAAGAGCCGATCAACCTGCTTTACCAACAAAAGATTGTCTGTTTTCACTTGGTACAAACACCCCATTGAAAGTGTTTACTTTATCAAATGGAGCAGGAATGTTAGCCGCATTTGGCATTACAGAGGATTCCATAAGTGAGGGTAACTTCAAAGCATCAGATATTCAAGGACTGGATGGAAGGAAATTTATTGTTTACGACTATTTTAAAGGCACATTTGCCAAAGTGCAAAAAGATGAGTCAATTCCTATCACATTAAATAAACTTGGTGTTAAGTTGTATATTGTTAAACCAATTGTTGAAAAATTTGCTTCCATAGGCTTGAAAAACAAATTCAATGCACCAAAAACCATTAAAAAAGAAATGCTGGCAAACAAAATGGCTTTAATAGAACTACAACAAAGTGGTACTTTTATTGCCTGGTGCGAAAGGGAACCATTAAAAGTAGTTGGCTCTAATGAAATACCTCTTGTATTTACGCTTAAAGAAAACATTTTGGAAATAATTGTTCCAGAAGGCGAGAATAAAATAGCCATTCAATTCTAAATATTAAACATTTTGAAACTCACAAGACACCCGAAAGCAAAAGCATTGATTTTTGACCTTGATGGCACATTGGCCGATACCATGCCTTCTCATTTTTTGGCATGGACCGAAACCGCCAAATATTACAATTTTGACTTTAGTGAAGATATGTTTTATAGTCTGGCAGGGGTACCAACTTTTAAAATAATTGCAATGATTAATGAAAAACAAGGTAAATCCATTGACCCTGAGGAGGCACATACCAGAAAAGAAGAATTTTTCTTGAAATATATTCATAGCACGAAACCAATTGAAATAGTTATGAGTATAGTAGAAGAATCATATGGAAAAATTCCTATTTCAATTGGTACGGGAGGAGTGCCTGATATTGTGGCACTTACATTAAAAGCAATTAAGGCAGAAAAGTATTTCGACATTATTGTTACTGCTCGAGATGTAACAAATTTCAAACCGGCTCCTGACACCTTTCTGGAATGTGCCAAACGAATGGGGGTATTACCAGCACATTGCCAAGTGTTTGAAGATGCTGATGCAGGCGTAAAGGCTGCCCAAAATGCAGGAATGATAGCCACAGATATCAGACCCTTTTTAAAAGCAATTTAATCCTATTACATTTTCAATAATTTATTTTAACATTGCATTAATTAAACTTCAACTCAAATGAAACATATTATAATTTTTAAACTCGCATTAATCTTAGGATTTGGAATCGTTAATGCCCAAGACAATCAACTCACCGACAAAGAAAAAAAAGAGGGATGGATGCTACTGTTTGATGGCAAAACCACTAATGGATGGCGAAATTACAGAAGCAATACCATAAAGCCTCAATGGCAGGTTGCCAACGGTGCACTTACATTAACAGCCAAAGAGGGTGGAGATATAGTTACTAATGAAGAGTTTGAAAACTTTGAACTTTCGTTGGAGTGGAAAATATCCGATTGTGGCAATAGTGGTTTGTTTTATTATGTGAAAGAAGATACTGCTTCGTGGGCTTGGGCCGTGTATGCTACAGGTCCTGAAATGCAAATTCTGGACGACAAATGCCACCCTGACAATAAATTAGAATCTCACAGAGCAGGCGCACTTTACGATATGATATCGTGCTCAGGTGTAACCGTTAAACCTGCTGGAGAATGGAATAAAATCACCTTAAAAATCAACAACGGCAAAGCTGAACACTGGCAAAATGGCAAAATGGTAGTAAGCTATACACTTTGGGACGAAAATTGGAAAAAAATGGTGGCAGCAAGCAAATTCGGAAGTTGGAAAGGTTTTGCTGCTTATAAAAAAGGTCGTTTTGCTTTGCAGGATCATGGTGATGTAGTTTCATTCAAAAACATCAAAGTAAGGAAATTGTAACAATCAACCGATATGCGTTCAATCATAATAAGTTTGGTTATTTTTTCATTCGTCCTTATTCCGGTATACTTCATTTATCATAAGGAATCAGACGAAAAAACTACTATTGAAGTACTGGACAAAGATTGGACGTTTCATCAGGTTGGTAAAGATGAATGGTTACCCGCCAAAATTCCCGGCTCTGTGCATACGGATTTGCTGGATAATAAGAAAATTGAAGATCCTTTTTTTAGAGATAATGAAGGCAAACAATTTTGGATTGAAAAATCGGACTGGGAGTATAAAACTACTTTTTCGGTCGATAATGAAATTTTCAACCGGCAGGATATTGATTTGGTTTTTGAAGGATTAGATACATATGCAGACGTGTATCTGAACGACAAACTAATATTGAGTGCCGATAACATGTTTATACCTTATGAGGTTTCGGTCAAAAATATTCTTAAGAAAACAAATAATGAGTTAAAAGTATATTTTCATTCTGCATCCAATGTGGGTATGCACAAGTTAGAACGAAGCCCCTATTTGGTACCTGCAGTGAATGAATATGCCGATTCCGCGCATCGTTCCAGTGTATTTACACGCAAAGCTCCTTATCACTATGGTTGGGATTGGGGTCCTCGTATTGTAACTTGTGGTGTATGGCGACCAATATATCTTAGAGGTTGGACTACCGCACGAATTGAAGATACCCATTTTGAACTACAAAAATTATTTAGCCATAAAGCAGAATATGTGGCTGAAGTAATGATTGAATCCGAAAAAAAAGAAATTGTATATGTGGAAGTTGCTATAGGAGAGGAACGAAAAACGCTTAATAAAGTCAGATTAAAAAGAGGTAAAAATAAAGTAAAAGTGAATTTCCCCATTACCAATCCAAGATTATGGTGGCCCAATGGATTTGGAGAACAACATTTGTATGATGTTACTGTTAATTTGATTCATAATGATGATGTTATATCACGAAAAACTAAAAAAATTGGTGTCAGAACAATTGAACTCGTTCAAAAACCGGATAGTGTTGGAAAATCATTTAAATTCAGAGTCAATGGAGAGGATATATTTATCAAAGGGTCAAACTATATCCCATCTGACAATTTGCTTTCCAGAGTGACAAAGGAAAGGTATGAAAAAGTAATTAAGGCAGCTGTGGATGCCAATATGAACATGCTTCGTGTGTGGGGAGGAGCCATATATGAAAACGATGAGTTTTATGATATGTGCGATGAACACGGCTTGTTAGTATGGCAAGATTTTATGTTTGCATGTGCAATGAGCCCGGGAGATTCCGCACATTTACTTAATCTTAAAAAAGAATTTGAATACAATATTAGTCGGCTTCGCGAACACCCTTCATTGGCATTGTGGTGTGGCAATAATGAAAATATGGTAGCATGGTATGGCTGGGAATTGCAAAAAAAGTTTAATCTAACCAAAGCCGATTCGGCCGATTTGATGAAAACTTATATGAAGATTTTTTACAAATTAATTCCAGAGGCAATCCATAAATTTGACAGTACTCGAGCTTATTGGCCATCTTCACCAAGTAGCGGTTTTAATTACAATGAGTTACCTAATCTGACGTCTGGCGACTCACACGATTGGTGGATATGGTTTGGTCAAGCAACCTTCAAAGATTTGGTTTCACGCAAACAACGATTTATCAGCGAATATGGACTACAATCTTATCCGGAAATGAAAACCATTAAATCATTTGCATCTAAAGATGATATGGAATATGATTCGCCACTTTTTGACTATAAACAACGCAGTATGATGCCTTGGCGAGGTAAGGACAGCAAAGGCAATCCTTTTAATGGAAACGACATGATATTGGAATATATCAAAATGTATTATAGGGAACCCAAAAACTTTGAGGACTTTGTGTATTTAAGCCAATTAATGCAAGCTGAAGGACTAAAATATATCATTGAAGGTCATAGAAGCCACAAACCCTATTGTTGGGGAAGTATGTATTGGCAAATTGACGATTGCTGGCCAACAGTGTCTTGGTCTTCTATAGATTATTTTTACAGATGGAAAGCCGCACATTATTTTGTTAGGGACGCATACAAACCAATAATAGTATCAGCGGTTTTGAATAAAGATGAAATAAAATTTACAATCATTTCTGACAAGTTAAAAGATGAAAAGAAAACCCTTGAATATACATTAATGGACTTCAACGGTAAGGTCATTAAATCCACTCAAGTGCCTGTGGATATACCTGCCAACTCCAGTAAAGTATATGTTACAGAATCACTCAAAAGTCTTTCTGCAAATATTGACCCTACACAATCATTGATCTATATTACACTTACTAAAAGTGGGGAACAAATAGATGAGAACTTTTTGTATCTATCAAGCTTAAAGGATATTAAACTCTCGAAACCAACCATTTACAAAAGAGTAATGCAGGTAAACGATGGATTTGAAATAGAAGTAGCAACAAATGTTTTAGCAAAAAACGTGTATTTAACATTTGAAGGAGAAGGGGAAGGATTCTTTTCAAATAATTTCTTCGATTTAATACCCGGCAAACCTGTGAAGATTCACTTCACAACCGAGTCAAAAATTAATGATTTTGAGAATAATCTTAAAATCAAAACACTATTTGATACTTTATAAAAAAAGCCACTGAAAGGTGGCTTTTTTTAAGGTAATTCAGTATATTTTTTAGTGCTTTTTGTACGTTATCTTCATTCTATTTAAAAGTAATTGACGCTTCATCAAAGCAGTTAATGTATAGAATTTTTCAGCATCAGATTTGTAAACTGCCTCTTTAAGTCTTTCTAAATCCTTTTCTTCAGATTTCTGATTTATCAAATTCTTTTGCATAACATAAAAACATGTCCTTTCCTCAATATTTCAAAACGAAATACAGCAAGGAAAATAATGCAATACAAGGTTGGAATACTATTTACTCAAATACAAATTCCTTTCTGAATACACTTTTACAAAAAAGTCATCTTCAAGGTCATCGATAAAGTATATGGCTTCTCCTGTTGATTTCATTTCCGGACCTAATTCTTTATTTACATTAGGGAATTTGTTAAATGAAAAAACAGGAATTTTGATAGCAAACCCTTTTTTAACAGGCTTGAAAGTAAAATCTTTGACTTTCTTTTCTCCCAGCATTAATTTGGTTGCATAATTCACATATGGTTCCTGATAGGCTTTACAAATAAATGGAACGGTTCTTGAAGCTCTTGGATTGGCTTCTATTACATATACAACCTCGTTTTTAATGGCAAATTGTATATTTATCAAGCCTTTCACTTTCATGGCCTTTGCAACTTTGCGTGAAATATCTTCAATTTGAGCTATTACGTTATCGCTCAAGTCAAATGGCGGAAGCACTGCGTTGGAATCACCTGAGTGAATCCCGGCAGGTTCGATGTGTTCCATTATTCCGATTATATATGAATCTTCTCCATCACAAATGGAATCAGACTCAGCTTCAATGGCTCCTTCCAAAAAATGATCGACAAGAATTTGATTTTCAGGCATTTGTCGAAGTATTTCTACCACATGGTTTTCAAGTTCTTCTTCTGTAATTACAATTTTCATACTTTGACCACCCAATACATACGAAGGGCGAACGAGTAATGGAAAACCTAATTTTTTAGCTACTTCTTCTGCTTGTTCGGCATCGGTAACGGTGTCGAACTTAGGATATGGAATATTCAAATCGCGAAGTAATGATGAAAATCGACCTCTGTCTTCTGCCAAATCGAGGGATTCAAAGCTGGTGCCTATAATTTTGATACCGTATTTATCCAGTTTTTCAGCAAGTTTCAAGGCTGTTTGACCACCCAATTGTACGATTACTCCTTCAGGTTTTTCGTGAAGAATTATTTCATATATATGTTCCCAAAATACCGGTTCAAAGTATAATTTATCAGAAATATCAGGGTCGGTAGAAACGGTTTCCGGATTACAATTAATCATGATGGTTTCATAACCGCACTCTTTTGCAGCTAGTACACCGTGCACACATGAATAATCAAACTCTATACCTTGGCCAATACGGTTGGGTCCTGAGCCCAACACAATTACTTTTTTTCTATCTGAAGAAATAGACTCATTTTCTTCTCCAAATGTGGAATAATAATATGGCGTTTTGGCTTCAAATTCGGCAGCACAAGTATCTACGCATTTGTATACTCGCTTTATTCCAAAATTGATACGCTTAGTAAATAACTCACTTTCCCAACATTTAATCAAATGGGCAATTTGTCGATCGGCATAGCCTCTTTTTTTTGCCTCTAGCAATAGCTCTTTAGTAATTGTATGGATGCTATGTTTTTCAAGTTCTTCTTCAAAAAATGTCATTTCCTCTATTTGGGCTAAAAACCAACGATCTATTTTGGTAGTTTGCTGAATGGTTTTTAATGAAATACCCATCTGAAATGCATCATACACATGAAACACCCTATTCCAGGTAGGATGTTTCAAACTATACATGATTTTGTCATGGTCACGAAGTTCTTTACCATCCGCACCAAGTCCATTTCTTCTGATTTCTAGCGACTGACAAGCTTTTTGAAGCGCTTCTTGAAAATTACTGCCAATCCCCATCACTTCACCAACCGACTTCATTTGCAATCCAAGTGAACGATCTGCTCCGTGAAATTTGTCAAAGTTCCAGCGAGGTATTTTTACAATAACGTAATCCAGCGCTGGTTCAAAAAATGCACTTGTGGTTTTTGTAATTTGATTTTTTAATTCATCCAAGTTATAACCAATGGCTAGTTTGGCTGCAATTTTGGCAATTGGGTAACCTGTAGCTTTTGAAGCCAACGCAGATGAACGAGATACCCTTGGGTTTATTTCAATTACAACAATTTCCTCTGTTTCAGGGTTTAAAGCAAACTGTATATTACATCCTCCGGCAAATTGGCCAATACCATTCATGCATTTAATAGCAAGGTCGCGCATTTGCTGGTAGCAGGTATCGGAAAGTGTTTGAGCAGGTGCCACGGTAATAGAGTCTCCGGTATGAATGCCCATAGGGTCAAAGTTTTCAATGGAGCAAATAATAATCACGTTTCCGATTGAATCGCGCAACAATTCCAATTCATATTCCTTCCATCCGAATATGCTTTGTTCAACCAACACTTCATGTACCGGAGAAGCATGGAGTCCATGAGTAAGTGCTTTATCAAAATCTTCTGCCTTTTCAACAAATCCGCCACCGGTACCCCCCAAAGTATAAGAAGGTCGAATAACCAATGGAAAACCCGTTTCTTGTGCAATTTCTTTTCCTTCCAGAAAAGATTTAGCGGTACGTCCCTTGCATACATTTGCACCAAGTTCAAGCATACGAAGACGAAACTTCTCTCTATCTTCAGTAGTTTGAATGGCGTGAATATCCACACCAATTATCTTCACTCCATATTTTTTCCATACACCGGCTTTGTCGCATTCCATGGCAAGATTAAGTGCCGTTTGCCCACCCATTGTAGGCAATACCGCATCTATTTTATGCTTTTCAAGAATCTCAATGATGTATTTTTTCTCAAGAGGTTTTAAATATACATTATCGGCTGTTACACTATCCGTCATGATAGTTGCTGGGTTTGAATTAATCAAAGTCACTTCTATTCCTTCATCACGAAGTGAGCGACTTGCTTGTGAGCCTGCATAGTCAAATTCGCAAGCTTGACCGATAACTATTGGACCACTACCTATTATTAATATCGATTTGATGCTGGTGTCTTTTGGCACTCTGTAATATGTTTAGACTTGTTAATGTAAATACTTTTGATTTACTCGAACTTGGTTAATTCAAATTGTGCAAATGTAAACCAAAATTCATAAGTAGAGATTAAAAAATCGTGAATAAAATTTAGAAAGAAATAATATTCTTTGAATAGTTGAATTTTTTTGATTTTTGGTTGTTGATTTTTGAAAATACAAAAATTATTACTTTAACTATTAAGTAAAAACTGAATCTAATTTTTTGGTTTTTTGTAAAGAGGAACTGTGCTGCAAGGTTCACCATACATCAAACTTGATACAAAAGGAGATAATTTGTGTGTTAGTTGTGTATATGCATACACAGGCACAGGCAATTTTGAACATCCTTTGATTACTATTTTTTTGTCTTGGAAATCTTTTGGGTTAATTTTTTGAAGTGAAATATCCCAAAGTTTTTCTTCCAATTTTTCTAAAGAACCAAATATAACTGTATCAGCAAAAGGGGTTAATTTTAAAACAACCAACATATATGCCCAAGTAGGAATAATTGCATCAGCAGAGCAAGTGATTGATACATGTTTGTTTTGATAATATTCCCAGTTATGATTTTTCAAAGATTCTCTAAAATCTTTTTCTTTTAGAATTTCTTCCAAAAAGAGCCAAGGTTTAATATCAAGCTCTATTCGTTCACCTTTAGGAAAATATTCCTCTAGGTCAATTGTGAGGAGGTCACTTTGAGCAACCTTATTGACTATAGTTTCTGAATCATTCATATAATATTTAAAATCAATTTAAGTAAAATAAAGTTTCTTTTTACATCAAATATTTTCAAAAGTATGTTGGTATTCTGTTTTTTGACAATACTTTTTAAGATAAGTTAGTAATTATAATTTTTTAATAATTTATCAAATTATAATTTATACCAATTGTTTTTGCTATTTACTTACAATAAAATTTAAAACAATTTTGGAATATAACTGTAAATCCTTATTTTTATTTGACTATGCAAACTGTTGAAAGCAATATTCAAATTTTAAATAACCATTTTGAATTAATTGTAAATAATAATCCTGACATTATTTGTAGATATAATCTTGACAAAAAAATTGTATTTATTAATGATACCATAAAGAAATATTCGGGGAAAGATCCTGATTTCTACATTGGAAAATCAATTTATGAATTCGGATATAGTACCGAATTCATGTTAAAGATTGAATCGGCTTTAGACAAATGTATATCTGAAAAAGAAATGTGTACCATAGAGCTGGATACTACAGAAGGCAATATGAATGGTAAGTGTTTTAATATTAACTTTGTACCAATTATTGAGAAGAGAATTGATTATCAGGAAATTGTAGGCGTTTTTTCCGTTTCAAGAGACATAACTGCTGAAAAATTAATAAAAAAAATTGAGCAAAATAAACTGCAAGAACAAAAAATACTTTCACAAAGATTAATCAGAAAAGCTAATAAACTTCAAAATTTTGCCTATATTGTTTCTCATAATTTAAGGTCTGTCACCTCAAATATAAGTATGCTATTAAGCATATATTATACTTTAAAAACATTTGAAGAAAAAGAAGACATAGTTAATAAAATAAATATTTCGGTAAAGCGGCTCAATGACACTATCCATGATTTGAGTGAAACCGTAAAAATTAATCAAAATATAAACGTTGAATTAGAAGAACTTTATTTCGAATCCATATTTAACAAAGTTTGTGCAAGTATTTCTTCTTTGATTTCAAGTACTGAAGCAATAATTGAGACTGATTTTAAAGCTTGCGAAAAAATTATATACAATAAAGTATATTTAGAAAGTATATTCTTGAATTTGCTTACAAATGCCATTAAATATAGAAATCCTAAAAAAAATTTATTCATCAAAGTTGAAACTAAGAAAAAATTGGGTTATTCGGTTTTAAGTTTTTCAGATAATGGGGTAGGAATTAACTTACAAAAGTATGGAAATAAAATATTTGGACTACACAAAACATTTCACGGTAACCAAGATGCCAGAGGTGTTGGATTATTTATTACAAAAAATCAGATAGAATCGCTGGATGGAAAAATATCAGTAAAAAGCAAGGTGGATGAAGGAACAACGTTTATAATTTATTTTAAAAACACTAATGAAGATGAGTCAAAACCCAATTGATTATTTGTGTGTAATTGATGATGATGAAATATATCAGTTTACACTATTAAAGACTATAGAAGCTAGTAAACTAGTGAGAAAAACGATTAGTTTCTATAATGGTGAATTAGCAATTAACTTTTTAAATGAGCAAATAAAGAATCAAGTAGAAAACGGAGAATTTCCGGATGTTATTTTTCTGGATTTGAATATGCCTGTGATGGATGGATGGGAATTTCTTGAACTTTATGTACAAATCAGACCTAACATAGGCAAAAAGGTTCTTGTATATGTAGTTAGTTCTTCAAATATTGAATATGAAATAAAAAAAGCAAAATCAATATCTGATGTTTCAGATTATATAGTCAAACCAATCACAAGAGAACATTTAATCACAATTGCTGAAGAATTGGCAAAAAATATGAACTAAACAATCTGCATTTTAGATTTAATTTTTTTTGAATTTCAGCTTTAATCGTTCAACCGGAAGGTTATTTTTAATATGGCTTTCGTAAATTTCATTGACATCATTGATTTGCACATTACCATAAAAAATTCCTTCGGGATATACGACTAAAGAAGGTCCAAAATCGCATACATCAATACAACCTGCTCGCTGAGCACGAACATCCACATTAAGTTTATCACGATTGATGAGTAATTTAAACTCATTGACCAAAGCCATTCCATGAGCTTCTCCACAACTCTTTTTGCCATCAACCCGCTGATTAGTACATATAAAAATGTGTTTTTTGAATTTCATGCAAATACGATTTGATTTAAATTGGTCAAATGGTACATATCCAAAATGACAATTGGGTTTGAATAAACTAATTTAATGGGCATTTCATCGAGGAGAATAATTAGGCGCTTCGCGCGTTACGAATATATCATGCGGATGACTTTCTTTAACTCCAGCTGTTGTTATTTTCACGAACTTAGCTTTTTGAAGCGCATCTATGTCTTTAGCACCGCAGTACCCCATTCCGGCTCTTAAGCCACCAACCAATTGGTAAATCACCTCAGTTACATTGCCCTTAAATGGCACTCTGCCTACGATACCTTCAGGAACAAGTTTCTTGATATCATCTTCTGCATCCTGAAAATAACGGTCCTTGGAGCCATCTTCCATGGCTTCAAGTGAACCCATACCTCTGTAACTCTTGAACTTACGTCCTTCAAAAATAGAAACTTCTCCTGGTGCCTCTTCAGTGCCTGCCAGTAATGAACCAATCATAACAGTAGAAGCGCCTCCTGCGAGTGCTTTTACAATATCCCCTGAATAACGAATGCCCCCATCAGCTATTATTGGCACTCCCATTGATTTGACAGCCTCAGCTGATTCCATTACAGCGAACAACTGAGGGACACCCACTCCAGCTATAATACGAGTAGTACAAATACTACCTGGACCTACTCCAACTTTGATACCATCAGCTCCATTGTCGGCAAGCATTTTGGCGCCATCAGCAGTTGCAACATTTCCTACAATTATATCCAAATCAGAATATTTCTTCTTAGCATCTTTTAGAGCTTGTACAACGCCTTTGGAATGACCATGCGCGGTGTCAATACTAATTACATCAACTCCTGCATTTTTGAGTGCCGCTATTCGATCCATCATATCTTTTGTTACACCCACAGCTGCACCTACTCTTAATCGTCCAAATTGATCTTTGCAGGCATAAGGTCTGTCCTTACGTTTGGAAATATCTCTGTAAGTAATAAGTCCTACCAAATCACCAGAGTTGTTGATGATGGGTAATTTTTCGATTTTATTTTTTTGTAAAATAAGTTCCGCCTCTTCAAGTTTTACGCCTTCTCTGGCCGTAATGAGATTTTCTTTAGTCATTACAAAACCTACTTTTTTTCGTAAGTCTTTTTCAAACCTCAAATCCCTATTGGTAATAATGCCAATAAGCTTTTTGTTTTTGTTAACAACCGGAATCCCTCCAATCCTATTTTCTTTCATTATGTCTAATGCTTCTTTAAGCGTAGCATCTTCTGAAAGCACAATGGGGTCAAGTATCATTCCGCTTTCTGAACGCTTTACTTTCCGAACTTGAGCTGCTTGTTCATCAATAGATAAGTTTTTGTGAATGAATCCGATGCCACCTTCATGGGCCATAGCAATAGCCATTTCGGATTCCGTAACTGTATCCATGGCTGCTGATACTAAAGGGATGTTTAGAGAAATGTTTTTGGTGAGCTTTGTGAAAGCATTTGTTTCCCGAGGTAGTACGGTTGAATATCCCGGAAGTAATAGCACATCATCGTATGTGAGTGCTTCGTATATGACTTTTGATTTCGAAGAGGTTGGCATGGCAAATAACTTTAGCTATTTGCGGTGCGAAGTTAAAGGAATTTTATCATTTAAGATATTAAGCTGCAAAAGTTTTTCATAATAAGGCATTGTTATGGCTTTCGTGATGATTGGGACGTGTTTCATGCCATGACAATCGGTGCCAATAAAATCAACCATTTCGGCATCTATAAGCTTTTCAGCAATTTTTTTTACTTCGGGAGCATAGTATCCTGTGAGTGAATTCATATTTAACTGAAAATATATACCTTTTTCATAAACGGACTCGTACATTTTCATATTACCTCTAAAATAGGTGTACCTTTCCGGATGTGCGAGAATGGGTTTGTAACCGGCATTTTTCAAATCAAAAATTACTTTAGTTAAAAATGGTGATTCGTTCATATAAGACGTTTCAAACAAAACATAGCCATCTCCAAAAAACAAAAAAGGCTTGTTTTTATTTAGCATTTCAATGAATCCTTCATCAAGATAATATTCTGCGGCAGCTTCCAGAACAACCGAAATGTTCTGGTCTTGAATACTTTTTTGAACCAATTCTAATTTATCACCTATATTTTGTGGCGTGTTTTTATAAAAATCGGACATGATATGAGGTGTTGTAATAATTCGATTGATACCTAAGCCGTGAAGGATATTGATAATTTGAATTGATTCTTCAACCGATTCTACACCATCATCAATATTTGGCAATAAGTGGTTATGAAATTCCGTTTGATAACCTAAATCAATTCGCTTTGACAGTTCTTTTTCTTTGTTTTGGAAAAATGAAAAGAGTCCCATTTATTTTTTAAGATATGAACTAATTTTTTTCATTACAACTTCAATCCAGTTGCTTTGTTCATTTTTGGAATAATAACCATAACCATAACCATATCCTGAAAGATTGCTGAAATCGTTAAGAACTACACAAAGTTTTTTAAAATCATTCTTTAACACTAATCGATTGATGTTTTTTTCAAATCCCTTTTTGGAATATTCAGCACGCACTACATAAATAGGAAGATCCACTTTTTTCATTATTAAAATACCATCTGTTACCAAACCTGCAGGAGGTGAGTCAATTATAACAATATCAAACTCTTTTTTTAGTTCATCTAGTAGAATGTCAAAAGAATCGCCAATGATTAGTTCTGATGGATTAGGAGGAATTGGACCAGATGTAATATACTTGAGTGTATCTATTGTTGTGTTTCGGATGCAGTTTTCCCATTTTTCCTGACCTATTAAAATAGAACTAATTCCTACCAAATTTTGATCCTCAAATGCGGTATGAATTTTTGGTCTTCGCATATCCAAATCAATAATAACAACTTTTTTGCCTGAAAATGCAATTACGCCTGCAAGGTTAATAGAAACAAATGTTTTGCCTTCACCACTTATTGTAGAAGTAAGAGAAATGGTTTTGTAATTTTTGTTTGGTAATAGAAATTCAATATTGGTTCTTATCGTTCGAAGCGCTTCTGAAATAGCTCCTTTCGGACTTTTATCAATAACTAACATGGAATGTGACAAACGAGCTCTGGTATACTTTGGAATAAAACCAAGGATAGGAGCAACAGTACTTTTTTCGAGTTCGCCCACATTGTCGATAGTATTGTGTAAGAAATATTGAATTACAACCCAAATAAAGCTTAAAGCAAATCCAATTGCGGCTGCATATGAATACACCGATGGAATAATTGGAGAAATAGGCGTTCGTGAAACTATTGGTTCAGAAAGTACTCTAAAATTAGGAACTGTAGAAGCCTTTAGCATTTCAAACTCAATTTTTTTGTCAAATGACATTAAATACAATCTTTCGTAAAAAGCGTACAATCGTTGAATTTTTTTTAAGTCATTATCTTTTGGAGTTGCATTGTAAATGCTTTCCTCTAGTTTCTTTTTGACTGCATTAATTTCAGCGATTTTCTCGTAAAGTTTCTTTTTCTCTTGTTCAATTATTTTGAATGCTTGTTTTTTAATACTACTAAGCTCCATTTCATTTAATCGAATTACTGTGGTATTTTCTTTATTACTTACTGCTAATATTTCGCGTTGTTTTTTGACAGTATTATATTGAGTAATTAAATTACTTATGGCAGTAAGATTATTTTCAGAAGGCATTATAATAGCTTCATTAAGTATACTTTCGTTAGTAATTAGGTCAAATATTTCGTTGATTTTGATTACTTGGCTTCTTAATAAAGCAATTTCTTTATCGATTTTTTCAACTTCAGCAATATTTTTGAGTACATCACCTTTCAGATCAAGTGATTTGTTTTTGACAATAAAATTTTGGATTTCTTTTTCATAAGCCTCCATTTTTTCTTCATTATTTTTGATTTGTTCCATCAAGTACTTTATCGTTTGTTCACTTGAACGATATTTATTTTCAAGACCTTCTTTTGTGTAAATTGAATCAATAGCTACTACAAAATCTTTAGCCTTATGAGGATGATTATTTTTAAAAGCAATAGCTAAAGTAGCTGCCTCAGGATTTATGATTTCTACCGACAAATTATTAAAAATATAACTCAACTGAGCTTGTTTATTATTGAAAATAAAAAAATATTCGGCATGAGGAAGTTCTTGCTGAAAATATACGGTTGGAACTATATCACATTGAAAATAAGGTGTTTGGATTCGTTCATTTAAAAAATATTCCTTTTCAAAACTTTCTGTCCCAATAGAATATGAAAGCAGGAACTTATTTCCGGTTGTAAATTCAACATTAATATTCTTATTATATATTTCATCATTAAGTATAGAATAATTTTTGATTTCAAAAGGACTTGAATTGTAACGTTCTTCAGAAAGTATTTTGCCTTTTGCAAAGTAAAAAATATCCATTTTCATAACATCTGCGACTTGATTAAGCACTAATGTAGATTTAATCAGCTCAATTTCGCCAGACAAATCATTAGTTACATATGGGTTGTTGTTATTTCTGTTTAATCCAACCAAATCGCCTTTTGAAGCAACTTCAAGCTTTAATAATGCGGAAGATTCATAAATTGGACTACTGTATCTTATGTATAAATAAGCAGTTAAAAATGCTAGACACATAATAAGTAAAACCCAAAATATATTGCGCTTTGCTACTATTAAAAATTTAATAAAATCCAGATTACTTAGAAAATTTGAGTCTTCTTCTTCATCAATTTGTTTTTGTTGATTCAGAAAACTTAGCTTTTCTTCAATTTGTAAATTTGATTTTGCCATGATGAATTATCGGTTTGACAAAAGTATCAAAGTGAGGGTGAGCGTCAGTGTTGTTGTGAATAATGTCACTATCGGACTTATATCTCTTATGGTTTCTAAAACAACTCTTCTATAAGGCTCTACATAAATAATGTCGTTGGGTTGAACATTTAGATTTGCCTTTCTTAATCCTTCAATACTGGTCAAATCAATCAAATAAACGTTTGGGTTTTTTAAGTCCCCTCTGATAAGTCGAACATTCTTAAATTTTGCAAAACTACTTGTTGCTGTGCCCATTTGATCAGTCATAGCAAGCACTTCAATAAGATTCATGTTTTCGTTTTCCAAAGGAATTACTTTACTTCCGAATGCACCCGTTAGAATCACTCGTTTATTTATAACTTTTGATACAGCAAATGATTCCTGATAATATTTATTATACTCCTTGCTTAATAAGCTATCAACCTGGTGTATACTTAATCCTTCAAGTTTAATAGAACCAATCATGGGGAGATCGGCATATCCATTGTTGTAAATCAGGTATTTATCTATAAGTTGTTGAATCCCCATTTGGTTATTTCCATTCTGCATATTTGAATATTTACTAGGAACTTTACCTGTAGGATCGACAACTACTTCCCCTTTATTGGTAAATATTTGGAAGGATATAAAATCATTTTTTCTGATTAGATAAGTTTTTTCAGCGAGCTTTACTTTGTGCAATAAACTATCAGAAATAATTTCATTTTTGGTTTGAAACAATCTGTTACTTCTATAATAACTGCAAGAAAAAAAAGTACTAAACAAAAATAAACAAAAATAAATGTATAACCTTTTCATATTAAGGGTATAATGTACGAATTAATTCATCAAAAGTAGGCAATAATTTGTCTTTTTCTGAAACAAGTGGATTAGCAAACTGCCAATCAATGTTTAATTTGGAGTCGTTCCATATAATTCCGGATTCTGAGTCTTTATTGTATATGTTAGTGCACTTGTATAAGAAAAGTGCGTCTTCTATTGTCACAAATCCATGTGCGAATCCTTCAGGAACATAAACCATATTTCCTATTTTTGAATCTAATAAAAAAGAAGCAGATTGCCCGAAGGTAGGTTCGTTTTTGCGAACATCTACAACTACATCCAATACCTTACCTTGAACAACTCTTACAAGCTTTCCTTGTGCAAAAGGTGGTTTCTGTAAATGTAGCCCTCTTAATACCCCTTTGGTTGAAAATGATTGATTATCTTGAACAAATTTAAGATTTAAGCCGTTTTTTGAAAAATTGGCTTCGCTGTATGATTCAAAAAAATACCCTCTTTCATCACCGAATATTTTGGGAAAAATCTCAACTAATCCTTTAAATCTTGTCTCTTTAAATTCCATTGAATGTTGTAATTTGGTTTATGGTTTGAATATATTTAAAAGTTACAAAGTTTTGATCGTAGCCTTGCTCTACAATAACTCTACTTTTTTGGCCCATTTTCTGCCTCTCAATAGCCGGTAAATTGCATATTTTTTCAATTGAATTTGCCAAACTAATCGAATCTTTGGGTGCACATAGGTATCCATTTTCGCCTTCATACACTAATTCACGACACCCCGGCACGTTGGTGGTAATGATTGGTTTTGCAACTGCCATAGCTTCTAAAAGTGACTTAGGCATCCCTTCTCTATAAGAAGGCAAAATTACACAATCTGCACTTTCATAAAAAGGTAACACATTATCAGTAAATCCCAAATAAGTTATATAGCCTTGCTTTTGCCAATTGTGAATATCATTTACAGATATTCCTGAATGATTTGAATCTTCAATGGAACCCAGCAATTGAAATTTTGCTTCGTAACCTTTGGAAAACACTAATTTGATAGCCTCAATAAACTCTTTGATACCTTTGTCCTGAAGTATTCGAGAAACCAACAAAAAAATAGGTTTGTCGTTACTTAACATTTTCTTTGGCATAAATTTTTGTAAATCCACACCCGAACCCGGCATTATTTCTGCTTTAGAAGGCGAAACTAATTTTAAGTTAATAAATAGATTATAATCATCAGAATTTTGGAAATATACTTTTTGAGGATAAAGAAATGCAAATTTGTATAACCAATGAGCTACTTTGTAGATGGGATTCTGACGAATAAATACCGTGCCCAATCCGGTAACATTACATATTATTTTAATTCCTAATATTCGAGCTGCCAAAGCACCATATATATTTGGTTTAATTGTATATGACATTACTACATCCGGCTTTTCCTTGTGAAATACGTACCATAATTTTAAAAATAATTTTAAATCTTTTAATGGGTTTAGTCCTCTACTTTCAATACTTACCGGAATAAATTTGCAGTTTTCACTTATTAATCGAGGTGCATAATCGTCTTCCGGTGCAATAGCAATTACCTGATGTCCAAGTTGTTGTAGCGACTTTATTAAAGTCAATCTAAAGTTAAATATATTCCAAGATGAATTAATGACAAAAGCAATTTTCATTATTTAATGTTTGTATTAGAATACACTTTATTTAAAAATTAAACAAACTGCGTATGCATTCACACCTTCTTTACGTCCAACGTAACCCATTTGTTCGTTAGTAGTTGCTTTTATTGATACTTGAGTTGGTGCTATTTCCATCGTTGATGCCAAAACTTGCTGCATTTCTGAAATGTGAGGATTAATTTTTGGTTCCTCAAGGCACAAGGTTGCATCAATATTTCCAATTTTATAATCTTCTTTTTTTAGCATTTGAACACATTCAGCCAATAAAATTTTGCTGTCAATATTTCTCCATTTTGGGTCGGTATTCTTGAAATGAAATCCAATATCTCTAAGATTGGCAGCTCCTAACAATGCATCACAAATGGCATGAATCAATACATCCGCATCCGAATGACCCAAAGCACCTTTATTCGAATTTAATTTAATTCCCCCCAGCCAAAGTTCCCTACCTTCAACCAATTGATGTGTGTCAAAACCAAAACCGACCCTTATATTCAATTTTTATTTTTTTTATGATAATATAAAACATTACTATTTTCATCAGTTAGAACAGTTTTTGTTATATTTTTCAATTGCTCGTCCGTAACTTTTTGAATAAGGGCTCCTTCTTGATTTGCTAAATCCGGATTGCCCATATTAGCGCCAAAAGCCAAGTTCATGCATCTGCTTAAAAGCTCAGTTTCAGATAAAATAATAGAAGTTTCAGCTTGATTCTTTACTTTAACTAATTCATTATCAAGCACATCGTATTTAACATGACTTATTACTTCAGTGATAGACGATTCCGCACGCTCAAAAGAAATATCATCGTTTAATTTACCTTCAATTACTAATAACCCGTTATCAATTGAGCCCATTATATATGACTGCACATTGCTGAATATTTTCTGTTCTTTTACTAATTGTTGATACAAACGTGACGAATGACCTCGTCCTATAATATCACTCAACAAATCAGTAGCATAATAGGCATCATCCAATCGGTCACACATATGCCAAGCTTTATATATTGCATTAACAGGTACGTTTCCAAAAACTTCTTGAGTCCTTTTTGATTTTTGAATGGGTTCTTTTGGAAGATTTCGTTGTGATATTTTACCTGGCTTTATATTACCAAACCATTTTTGTGAGAGTTGTTTTATTTGCTCAAGCGTTACATTTCCACCTACAACCAATATTGCATTATTTGGCACATAATGAGTGTAAAAAAACTCAATTACATCCTTCATTTGCACTTTTTCAATATGTTCAATTTCCTTTCCAATAGTAGGCCATTTGTATGGATGCACCGTATAAGCCAAATCACGAAGCTTAAGCCATACATCGCCATAGGGTTGATTCAAGTACCTTTGTTTAAATTCCTCAATAACCACTTTCTTTTGAACATCGAGCACATTTTGGTCAAATGATAAAGCCATCATTCGATCAGATTCCAGCCAAAAAGCAGTTTCAATGTTGTTTGCAGGAATTTGGATATAATAATTGGTAATGTCAGGAGAGGTAAATGCATTATTTTCAGCACCTGCTTTTTGCAACGGTGTATCATAAGAAGGAATGTTTTGCGATCCCCCAAACATTAAATGCTCAAATAAATGCGCAAAACCAGTCATTTCCGGGTTTTCGTCCCTACTGCCAACATTATATAATAAATTGACTACTGCTAACGGAGTGCTTTTGTCTTCATGCACATATACACGCAACCCATTGTCTAAACTAAAATATTGATAATTAATCATTTAAAATATTAAAATTATTATTCCCACTCAATAGTTGCCGGAGGCTTAGAGCTAATATCATATACCACTCTATTTACTCCTTTTACTTTATTGATTATTTCGTTCGATACATCGGCTAAAAATTCATAAGGCAAATGAGCCCAATCGGCAGTCATGCCATCGGTGCTCGTAACGGCTCGTAGTGCCACTGCATTCTCATAGGTACGTTCATCTCCCATAACTCCAACCGATTGCACCGGGAGTAATATTACACCCGCTTGCCATACCTTTTCATACAATTCCTTATCTTTTAAGGACTTAATAAAAATGTAATCCACTTCTTGCAACAAGCGAACTTTTTCGGATGTTATATCTCCCAAAATCCTAATTGCCAATCCCGGACCCGGAAATGGATGACGATTAAGAATATCAGGCTCTAACATTAGTTCTCTTCCTACTTTGCGAACTTCATCTTTGAATAACATTCGAAGTGGTTCTACAATTTTCAGTTTCATTTTTTCAGGAAGTCCTCCAACGTTATGATGCGACTTGATTGTTACGGAAGGTCCATTAACTGATACAGACTCAATTACATCGGGATATATGGTTCCTTGTGCAAGCCATTTTACATCTGTAATCTTATGGGCTTCCTGATCAAAAATTTCAATAAAAGTTTTGCCAATGGCTTTGCGCTTAGCTTCGGGGTCTGAAAGTCCTTTAAGTGCTGCATAAAAATCATTTTTAGCATCAACTCCTTTCACATTGAGACCCATATGTTTGTACGAATCAAGCACATGTTCGAATTCATTTTTGCGTAACAAGCCATTATCTACAAATATGCAATACAAGTTTTGACCAATTGCCCTATTCAACAATAAAGCAGCTACTGATGAATCAACACCTCCTGAAAGTCCAAGCACAACTTTATCATTTCCAACTTGTTGTCTGATTTGTAAAACTGAATCTTCTACAAAAGAAGCAGGTGTCCAATTAGGTTCTGCCTTTGCTATATCAATTAAAAAATTTTTCAATATAATGGAACCCTGTATAGAATGCGTTACTTCCGGATGAAATTGAATTCCGAAGGTTTGTTCACCTTTAATTTTAAAAGCAGCAATCGGAACAGTTTCTGTTCCGGCTATAATTTCAAAATCAGAAGGAATATTCGTGATGGTATCGCCATGTGACATCCATACTTGAGATTCTTCATCAATTCCTCTCAAAAGTTCGGAAGTATTATTTACCACTGATAACTTTGCTCTTCCATATTCACGGGTTTTAGAAGCCACCACAGATCCTCCGTTTTGGAAGGCCAATAATTGTGCTCCATAACACACTCCCAGAATAGGCAATACACTTCTTAGGGAAGAAAGGTCAGGATTTGGTGAAGAAGCGTCTCTTACACTGCATGGGCTTCCTGATAGTATTACACCTTTAATACCTTCAATGTTATCAGGTATTTTGTTGAATGGATATATTTCGCAGTAAATATTAAGTTCTCGGACCCTTCTGGCTATCAATTGGGTGTATTGTGAACCAAAATCAAGAATAACAATTTGAGGATTCATTTTGCAAATTTATATGCAAACACGATATTTCCTTTTTTATATTTACATAATCATACATTAACCATGAAATATTTATTCTTTTTATATAGTTTTTTTACTTTCTCTACTATTGTTTTTGCACAAAGTACTACCACAGGTGAGGCATACAATATCATTTGTTGTAGTTATAAAGATTTGAATGACACTACTGGAGTGACTATTGTAATGGATTCAAGTATTGTTGTGGATTTGGATGGCGACCATGAGGGAAGCATTTATTTTACCCAAAAAGTGAGACTAATTGAATCATCATTAATTGGAAATAGTCTTTATATTAAAGAAAAAGGTAAAAGAAGGATAAAAGTGGAATTTGCTTCCAAAATGGAGAAAAGGAATTTTATTAAGGAAGCCAAAAGAAAGAAATATGTAAAAATTAGAAATTATAAGATAATTGAATACCCTATATATGTAATTAATTTTGGTTTAATCGGTTTTGTAATATTTTCCATATTCATAAATTGAAATATGTTATCATATAGTGTTCAAGGTGAAGGGAATGCAATTGTGTTATTACATGGCTTTTGCGAATCTAAAGAGATATGGACACACTTTGTACCTACACTTTCAAAATCTAACAAAGTAATTTGTATTGATTTGCCAGGATTTGGCGAAAGTATTAATCACAAAATTACAACCATTGAAGCGATGGCCGATTCCGTTCATGAAACTTTGGCATCCATTTACATTTCAAATTTTGTATTAGTAGGCCACTCATTAGGGGGTTATGTGAGTTTGGCTTATGCCGAAAAATATGGTCACCACCTCAAAGGTCTATGCATGTTTCATTCCACTGCCTACGCTGACAGTGATGAAAAAAAAGCCAATAGGACTAAAACAGCTAAATTCGTTCAAGACAATGGCGTAAATGCTTTTATTATACCATTTGTGCCACCACTTTTTTATCCTCAAAATCGTAAATCATGTGAAAAATCAATTCAATTACTTACAAGTATTGGTTGCAACACACCTATTGAATCTATTGTGAACGCAACAATTGCAATGCGTGATAGAAAAGATAGAACTGATGTTATCAAAAATGCTTCGTATCCTGTTTTATACATTGTTGGCAAAAATGATGGGGCTATAAAAATGGAAGATAGTGTTTCACAATGTCACTTAGCACCAATCAGTCAAGTTATATTTTTAAGTGATACAGCGCATCAAGGACTATTTGAGAAGGAAAAAGAAACCCTTTTGGCTCTCGAAAATTTTATGTCGTTCTGCTATAAAATAAAGTAATAATATTTTTTTATTTAAAATCATTCTAAACAATTTGGAATTATCAATTTCGGTCTTTAGTTTTGGACGCTATTTAGAATCGTTCTACAAAACCTATATAAAAATGAAAAAAATAAAATTAATAATTATTGCAATAGTAGCCCTATCAGTTACACAATGTACCAAACCTTCATCTAGTTCAGACCCAACACCCACTTTGAATATTCCTGCTACTTATGATAGCAGCGGATTTGCAGGAAATACTTCGAACGAAGTCACCATGCAAGAAGATTTGGAAAATGTTATTGGAACCATTGAAGAAGCTCGTGATGCTTCCATAACCTTAAATCAAGGTGAAATACTATCGATTTACAATAATCAAATAAAATCGAAAACTCAAACTGAATATCAGCCATTTATTGAAGGTTGGATAAAAGATATTTCAAAGGCCTCAGGAAAAACTTTTGAACCCTCAGCAACTATTACAGGTACCGGAGGTACTTACATTGGGAAGAAAGATAGTTCTTATTTATTTGATGCTTATGGAGCTGACTTGGGAGAAATCATTGAAAAAACAATGTTTGGTGCTTACTTTTACAACAATGTTTTATTGCTATTAGATCAACCTTTGACTACTACAACTGTAGATAAAATGGTAGTTTTATTTGGTGCTTCTCCTTTATTTCCGAATTCATACACTACGAACAATACAAAAACTCCAGATGTATTCATGGCAAACTATGCTACCAGAAGAGATAAAAATGATGGTAAAGGATATTATACCCAAGCTAAAACGGCTTTAATTACGCTTAAAGTCGCTATAAATGGAGGAAATTCTTATAAAAATTATCAAACTCAAGCCATTTCTGATTTTAAAAAGGCATGGGAAAAAGCGGCAATGGCATCCGTTATTAACTATTGTAAATCTACCATTGGTATTATTTCTAAAACAAATCCATCACCATACGATTATTCAAGAGCTATGCACGCTTGCAGTGAAGCAGCAGGGTTTGCTTTCGGATGGTATTATATTCCCCAAGCGCATAAAATAATTACCAAAGCACAGCTGGATGAAATTTTACCCCTTTTAAATTTACTTCCTAATGGAACATCCACTTTTTATAAACTCAAAACAGATAGCTTCAATCAAGTAACAAGTCTCAACTTGGCGATTACCAAGTTACAAGCAATTTATGGATTTACTAATGAGGAAGTAAACGATTTTGGATCCAACTGGGTATCAGTGCAAAAACGCTAAATTAAATATTTCAAGATCAAGTTTGAGCTTAAGCTTAAACTTGATCTTTTTTAAATAAAATTTTTTTTAATTGGCAGATGTTTTGCCACCGTCCACGGGCAAATTTACACCATTTATATACGATGCATCATCAGATGCTAAAAACGCAACTGCTTTGGCTATTTCTTCAGGTTTTCCAAATCGCTTCATAGGAATTTCGTTCTCCATTTCTTTCCTAATTTCTTCAATTGATTTGTTTAAAGTGTTTGCTCTTGAAGTAATCAACGTTTCAATCCGCTTTGTTGAAGTATATCCTGGCAGCACATTATTAACTGTGATTCCAAATGGAGCCAATTCAACAGAAAGCGTTTTGGCCCAGTTGGCAACTGCTGCACGAATGGTATTTGAAACACCCAAACCGGGGATAGGCTGTTTTACCGAAGTTGAAATAATATTAATAATCCGCCCAAATCCTGCTTGTTTCATATATGGTACTATTTCTTGTACCAATATCTGATTGCATATCAAATGTTGGTTAAAGGCCGCAGTATATTCATCGGCATTGGCAAAAAAAGCAGGACCGGCAGCAGGTCCTCCTGTATTATTTACCAGAATATGAACAGCCTCCACCTCTTCAAGAAAATTATTGATTTTCAACTTTAGTATATCAGCTTGGGTAAAATCTGCTACAATATACTCGTGTCTTTGATCAGGAAAAGAACAATTGAGCGAATTTAAAGTTTCCTTTAATGCATCTTCATTTCGAGCAATTAGCACTACATTGGCGCCTGCATTTGCAAACTCAATTGCACAAGCTTTACCGATCCCCTGTGTACTTCCACAAACAATTGCAAGTTTTCCTAAAAATGAATTTCCCATAATTATCAATTGGTTTTATTCCAATGCTTTTGCTACAATTTCTGCTTGCTCCTTGGCATGCATTTTGGCATAACCGGTAGCCGGAGATGAACTTGCTTTGCGTGCAATTATATCCATATCTACTTTAGCATATATTCGAGTAATGTAGTCCCAATAACCCATATTAATTGGCTCTTCCTGAGCCCAGTACAATTTGGAATTAGCATATTTCTTAATAATAGCATCTACTTGTTTTTCAGGGAATGGATATAACTGTTCAATGCGTACAAGCGCAACATGTTCCACATTTTTTGCTTGTTTTTCGGCCAAAATATCAAAGTACAACTTACCTGTTACAAACACGATTTTTTTCACTTTTTTAGGATCGGCAGATGCATCATCATAGGTTTCTCTAAACTTACCCTCCATAAATTCTGAAGCAGGTGAAATTACTGCAGGGTGACGTAGCAATGATTTCGGTGACATGATCACACAAGGTTTGCGAAATTCCCAAGCCAATTGTCTGCGCATGATATGGAAAATATTGGCCGGTGTAGTAAGGTTAGCTACTATCATATTGTTTTCTGCGGCTAGTTGAAGGAATCTTTCAGGACGTGCACTGGAATGCTCCGGTCCTTGTCCTTCGTATCCGTGTGGGAGCAATAAAACCAATCCATTTTGACGTTGCCATTTGGTTTCGGCACTTGAAATAAATTGATCAATAAGCGTTTGAGCTCCGTTGGAAAAATCACCAAACTGAGCTTCCCATATTACAAGTGCATTAGGTGTTGCCATTGCATATCCGTATTCAAAGCCCATTACGCCAAATTCGGATAATAAAGAGTTATAGATTCTGAACTTTTCTGATTGATTGGGTTCAATATTATTAATTTGGCAATAATTTTCATTGGTTTCGCTATCAAACATAACTGCATGACGGTGTGAAAATGTACCTCTTTTCACATCTTGACCCGTCATCCTAACCATTTTGTTTTCAAGCAGTAATGAACCATATGCCATTAATTCAGCTGATGCCCAATTGAGCATTTTGTCTTCGAAATACATTTTATTTCGTTCTTTCAACAAATTTTCTATTTGCTTCAACGGCTTGAATTCCTTAGGCAAAGTAGTGAGTGCTTTTGCCAATTTATCAAAGGTGGTCTTTGAAATACCTGTTGCAGGTGAAGAATCAAAGTCTGAAGGCTTTGCTTTTTTCATACTTTCCCATTCTTGTTCGAGTTTTTGGGGTTTGTATGGCAGGTTTTTTTCTTTAACTTTATTTAACCTGTCTTGAAGCATACTTTTGAACTCTGCTTCCATTTCTTCAACCAAAGAAGCATCAATTGCACCACGTTCAATAAGTTCCTTTTTGAATATTTCTCGAACATTTGGGTGTTTGGCAATAATATTATACAATTTGGGTTGCGTAAATTTAGGCTCATCACTTTCATTATGCCCATTTTTACGATAACAAACCATATCTATGAAGAAATCTTTTCCGAATAATTGTCGGTAATCAATTGCAGTTTTTGCTGCAAAGGCCACGGCCATTACGTCATCACCATTCACATGAATTACAGGGGCATCTATTATTTTGGCTACATCGGTACAATAAATACCTGAACGAGCATCGTCAAAATCAGTAGTGAAACCTATTTGGTTGTTAATCACAAAGTGAATGGTTCCACCGGTTGTGTAACCGGGCAGATTTGCCATTTGCACAGTTTCATACACAACTCCTTGGCCTGCGACTGCAGCATCACCATGTATCAAAATAGCGAGTGCTTTTTTATAATCTCCCTGATATTCATCTTCAATTTGTGCTCGAGTATATCCTAAAACCAAAGGATCCACTGCTTCCAGATGTGAAGGATTGGGCATTAATTTCAAATGCACTTGTTTGTTGTACATGGTTTTTATTTCGCTGGCATAACCCATATGGTATTTAACATCACCATTGCCTTCTATTTCCGAAAGATTTACATTGCCTTCAAATTCATTGAATATTTGTTCATATGTTTTGCCCATAATATTGCAAAGTACATTTAAACGACCTCTATGTGCCATACCTATCACAACTTCTTCAACACCCATAAGTGAACCGACATTTATCATAGTATCAAGTGCAACTATTGTGGCTTCTCCTCCTTCCAATCCAAATCTTTTTTGTCCGATGTATTTGGTTGCCAAAAAGTTTTCAAACAAAACCGCCTGATTCAACTTGTGCATCAGATTTTTTTTGATTTCAGGTGAAGGATTATAGGCTTGAGCAGCTTTTTCACATTCTGTTTGCATCCATTGCATAATATCCGGCTGACGGATATACATATATTCAAATCCAAAAGAACCTTCGTATGTTAACTGCAAGTTTTTTATGATGTCACGGAGTGTGGCATTTTCCATTCCCAATTCCTTACCTACTTTAAATGGCACATCAAGATCAGAATCCGTAAGTCCATAATATTTAAGATCAATATTTGCATCTCGATCTTTGCGTTCACGCACAGGATTAGTCTTTGCTTTTAAATGTGCTCTGGAACGGTATCCACGAATAAGACGGTAAACCAATACTTCTTTATAATTAAATTCTGAGGTGTTATTTGCCTTGCTAAAACCTGCATTTTCGCCATACTTGGCAAGTGAAAAATCGAATCCTTCAAAGAATTTTTGCCATGTAATGTCAACCGATTGAGGGTCTTCTTTATATGCCTGATACATGGTATCAATAGCAACAGTGTCAGCGTTTGCGATAAATGAATATTTGTCCATATTGGTTAAATAGATACGTAATTAAGCCAGTTTTGCAAAATTGGCTTTTTTAATGTTAAAATATAAATTTTTGTTTATTTTTCAGCGAAGACAAATTTTTCTTTAAACCAGTCAATGGTAATTTCCATTCCTTGTTCAAAGTTAATTGTAGGTTGATAGTTAAGTAATTTTTTGGCTTTGCTAATGTCTGCCAAACTATTTTTTATATCGCCTTTTCTTTCAGGACCATATTTTGGTTTAATATTACTTTCAAGGCGATGTACAATGTTCCAAAAAGTTTCATTCAGTGAAACCATGTGCCCCCCAGAGATATTATATATTTGATTAACAGCTTCTTTATTGTTAGTTAATGCCGCTTTTACATTGGCCTGGACTACATTTTCCACAAATGTGAAGTCTCTGGATGTAAAGCCATCACCATTAATCACCGGAGATTTTCCTTCAAGAATTGAATTAATAAAAACGGGAATTACTGCTGCATAAGGACCGTTAATGTTTTGATTAGGTCCGAAAACATTGAAGTATCTAAGTCCTATAAATTCTAACCCATAATTGCGTTGGAATACTTGCGCATACAATTCATTTGTGTATTTGCTTACCGCATAAGGCGAAATTGGCATAGGAAGATAACTTTCCTTAACTGGCAAATCTTTATTTAGTCCATAAATAGAAGAAGATGACGAAAATACAATTCTTTTTACGCCATTATTATGGCATGCAAACAGTATATTAACAAATCCTGAAGCATTTACTTCATTAGTGAGCATTGGATTAGCTAAGCTTCGAGGCACAGAACCCAGAGCAGCGGTATGAAATACCACATCAATATCTTTTGTTGCCTCAGAGCAATCATCTTCGTTTCTGATATCACCTTTCTTTAATTCAAAATTCTTATTTTGTGAATAAGGAATGATGTTTTCAAGGTATCCGGTAGCAAAATTATCAAGTACTCTTACCAATCCGGCACCATTATCAATTAAATATCTGACTATGTTTGACCCAATAAAACCCGCTCCACCAGTGACCAAAAAACTAGTTCTTGAAATGTCATTATTATGGAATCGGTTTTCAAACATAAACAGCTATACGAAATTCAATTAAATTTAGTTCTTCAAAAATTCTTTTTTGTATAGTTCAATGGCATCTTTTATTATCTCAAGGGCTTTGGATTTGCCGTAAAAGTTTTCAACGATTACTTGTTTGTGTTCTGCTTTTTTGTAATCTTCAAAAAAACGTCTCATTTCTACCAGTGTATGTGGAGGTAATTGGTCAATGTCATTGATGTAATTGGCCGACATATCATTTTTGGCAACAGCAATAATTTTGTCGTCTTGCTCATCGCCATCTATCATTTGCATAACCCCTATCACTTTAGCTTCGATTAGGCACATGGGCACAACATCTTCCGAGCAAATTACTAGTATATCCAAAGGGTCATTATCATCGCAATATGTTTTGGGGATAAATCCATAATTGGCAGGATAATGCACAGATGAAAAAAGCACACGGTCAAGTTTTAGTAAACCACTTTCTTTATCCAATTCATATTTGCATTTGGAACCTTTGGGAATTTCAATGATGGCTCTTACAAATTCAGGTGCATTGTCGCCAAACGATACATCGTGCCAAGGATTGAACATGTTGTAATTAAATTAATTCAGTTGTAAGAACGATTTTAGCATTTAATAATTTTGAAATAGGACAATTGGTTTTAGCATCCAAAGCATATTCTTCAAATTTGGCTTTGTCCAATCCCGGAGCTTTTACTTTAACAGAAAGTTGAACTTCAGGAATAGCGCCATCTTCTAAAATAACCGTTGCATTAGTTTCAATTGATTCGGCAGTTATTCCCGCTGCCTGAAATACAAAAGCCAATTTCATTGAAAAACAACCAGCATGAGCTGCACCTATAAGTTCTTCAGGATTGGTTCCAATGCCATTTTCAAAACGAGTGGCAAATGAATATTGTGTTTTGTTTAACACATTACTGGCTGTAGATAGTACACCTTTACCTTCTTTCCCTGACCCATTCCATAGGGCAGAAGCTGTTCTTTTGATTTGCATAATATTTTTTGAGGTTTTGAAGTTTGAATATATTAGCAAGAATATCAATAAAAGGGCAAAAGTCAATGGATTTTTGGAAGTAAAAATATTATTATTTTGTTTATTACCATCTAAAATATTTGTTTCTAAATTATAAACCATTAATATTAAATTTAATACTAATGATAAATAGTTTATGAGAATTTAATATGGATTATTTGTTTAATTTCGATTTAAGTATTTTGGATCATTTATTTGGCTATAGTTCAGAATTAGAAAACCAAAAAAAAATTAAGATTATACTTAATAAATTTTAACCCCAAATAATAAATATGAAAAATATCATAAGTATCTTTTTGATTTCATGTTTACTTTTAAACTGCAAAAAATCAGATGACGTTAATCCCAATTCCATTATAAATTTGAAAAATTCAAATAAAATTATTGTAGACTTCCAAGCACAACCCTATTTTAAACCAAATAAGACATATAAATACCTAATTACCGATAGTTTAGTTACAAGCGAATATTCGCCAGCAATAAAAGATAACATTATTGTAAAAGTAGAAGTGACTTATGACACCTGCATTTTGAAAACATATAATCTTGAAAAAATTGTAAAAGAATCAATTGAAATAACTGGTTTAAAGTATGAATTTTTGAAAGGTGAATTTTATTTTAATAAAAACTTTATAGTTTCTAATAAAAATCGAATTTATTTAATTGATACAAATTATTATTTTCTTGATATTCTAAATGACACAAATAAAATAAAAGACAAATCTAATACAATAGCTCCTTTTATTTTGCTTTCGGGAAAAGTAAATGAAACATGGGAAAATTCTTATAATCCAAATTTCAAAGAATATGATGCATATAAATCAAAAATTCTCAAAAACGATACCTTACAGAAATTAATTTCAATTGAAATGTACTTATTTTCGTATGATGGTTTTCCATATACTTCTAGAATAAGATGTTTAGTTGAACTTTCTAAAGATTCAGGGATAACTTATATAAAATCGGAGAAATATCTTTCCAGACTCTCCATTACCTATTATTATTCTAAGAAATATAGTTTGATAAATATTAGTAATTGAACATTAATAAAATGAAGCAATCAATGCTTTTTGTTATCCAATTCTAATAAAAAGTGTGTTGTTAGCCAAATACTTAAGCTTTTGCAGGTTGTTTTGGTTTGACAAAAAATAATTCATAAATAATTACGACTAAACCAATAAAACTCATTATTCCAAATAATACTAATGCTTCCATAACTTTCTATTTAGATTATTAAAATAATATTAATCCGGCTACTGACAAAACCAAAACAGAAAATATACCCGATATAATTATCAACAGTTTAGGATATCCTTCTATTTTCAAAACCGTTGCCAAAACTACACCACCAAATACCAATTTGCCCAAATCAATAAATAGTTTAGCGAGTTCTTTTTTGGTTTCCTTAGAAATCATTTACAAATATAATTGAAATTTACAAATGAATTAAATTGAAATGGAATCATAAGACCAATAAATAATTCATTAAAAAAACAATATTTAATATTGAATAATTTCAATATTCTGAAATAAACGCTTTTATTTGCTTCCGATAATTTTTCAAACACCTGCAATCAAAATCTTAAATTTAAATTATAATGAAACGTAGAGATTTTATTACTAAGTCAACTATAGGAGCCGCAACAGCTACGACTGTGCTTACAGGAATTACTGCTACGGCAGCAATGGAATCAAAATCTAGTACATCAAATTTAGAAAATAAAAATTCGATATCTGCAACCTCTGGAGTTTCTGGAATTACAGACACCATGATGTCGTCAAGTAAAGCTAGAAGTGGTGTAGTGTTGGGAGGAATTGGTGCCGGTGGTGCAGAAATAAGGAAAGATGGTGTTTTTTATAATTGGTCAATTGCTAACAACAGTCCGAAAGGTACCGGAAAGTTTATGTTGGGAGTAGATACTAATATAGGTAAAGAATGGACTGATACACAATATCCTCTGCAACCAGATTACATGTTATTTTTTATATTAAGATATCAATTGGAGGGTGAAAATCCAAAAATGAAAATATTGCAAATTGAAGACGGCTATAAAGTAGGAGGTATTGATATGCATATTTACGAATTCCCTTGGATGACAGGTGTAGAAAAAATTGAATACTCCGGTTGTTTTCCATTTGTATCGCTGAAATACTATGATGCTGAAATGCCATTTGATGTAACCCTAAATACTTGGTCAGCTTTTATACCTAATGATGTAAAAAATTCTTCTCTGCCCCTTTTGAATTTTGATTTCAATATTATTTCAAAAACAAGCAAAAAAGCTTCGGTAATGATATCAGCAATATACAGAAGTATGGTTGGTTACGACTTAGAAGATAAAGTTTGGGACAGCGAAATCATTAAAAACCAGGATTATTTGGCTCATGTTTCAAAAATTAAAAATGTAGACACAAAACTAAGTTCTTATGGCGATATGGCATTAGGAGTAATTAATCCAAATGCCAGCTATCATACCGGCTGGGGACATCGTCATCAATTTCATGAATGGGTGCTTACACACAACACTTTAAGAAATTTGGACGATACCGAAAAAGGGAGAAATTATACCGACAAAACAGGTAAATTAAAAGGTAGAGGCGAATGCTATAATGCTATCGCAGTATCGAAAGAAATGAAACAAGGTGATGTGCTTTCTGCTAACTTTGTTATGAGTTGGAATTTCCCTAATTTGTACGATACCGACATTAAAAATATTGTAGGTCATTACTACAGTAACTTTTTTACTTCTTCCGCTCAAGCATTGGCGTATGGTATTGGTAACCAGCCAAGTTTAAAAGCCAAAACCAAATTATTCGTAGATTCATTTTACGAAACAACTGCTCCTCAATACTTACTTGACTTGGTTAACTCCCAACTTACCACTTTCATTACCAGTGGATTATTAGGCAAAAATATGGAGTTTGGAGTACTGGAAGGCATAACGCAACATCAAAACTGGGGTCCTGTGGGAACTACCGATGTGAATATGTATGGTGGCGTAATGATAGCATCTTTGTTTCCTGAACTGGCCAAATCGACAATGAAAATCCACAAACAACTTCAAATGCCTTCCGGTGAAATTCGTCATAGTTTCAAAAAAGGATTTGCTGAAGCTTTAATTGGCGTGGCAGGAGTTACTGAACGTTTGGATTTGCATAGTCAGTTTTCGGTAATGGCACTACGTGATTTCTTTTGGACCAATGATTTGGAGTATTTGAAAGAAATATGGCCATCCGTAAAAAAGGCACTGGAATATACTTTGAAAGAACGCGACATGAATGGCGACCAGCAACCAGACATGACCGGAATTATGAGTTCATATGACAACTTTCCGATGTATGGGATGGCTTCTTACATTCAGTCGCAATGGCTGGCTGCATTGGCAAGTGCATTGCAAGCCGCTAAAACACTAAATGACAGTGAGTTCACTAAGAAATTTACTCCCGTATTTGAAAAAGGGAAAAAACTTGCAGAAGAAAAACTTTGGAATGGCAAATATTATCGTTTGTACAACAGCGACCTTAAAACCATGAAAACCAAAGACGGTGCAGGAAATGAAATCACAAAAGATATGTCTGGTGTTGATGAAGGATGCCTAACCGATCAATTGATTGGTCAGTGGGCTGCAAATTGGTCAGGATTGGGTGATTTGTTTAATAAAGAAAATCGCAAAAAGGCACTCAAAAGTGTGGTTGGCATGTCCTATAAAAGTGACTTTGGCTTGAAAAACTGCTCATGGCCCGGTTTTGAATTTTACAAACCTGTACCTGATGATATTTGGGTGGATCAAGGTAACACCGTTTGGAGTGGTGTGGAAGTGAGTTTTGTATCTTTTTTACTTTATGAAGGACTCTACACCGAAGCTTTGGCAGTTGCTAAAACGGTTCATGAACGCTATTTGAAATGTGGTCGATATTGGGATCATCAAGAGTTTGGAGGGCATTATTTCAGAGCCATGGGTGCCTGGGGAATTATCAATGGAATGATTGGTATGTCCATTAATCAAGGAACATTCGGATTTAAACCAGCTTTACCTGAAAAGAACTTCAAAGTATTTTTCTCTTTCCCTGGCGGATTTGGTCATTTGATATCTGATGCTGGCAAGGTTAGTATAAATGTGCTTTCAGGTGAGTTGAAGATTAGTAAACTAAACCTTGATAATTTTGCTTTCGCACACAAGAATATGGTTGCCAAACTAGCTGGAGCCGAACTTGCTAAGGCAGATGTATCGGCCAATAACAAGCTTATGTTAGATTTTAAGAAAACAATTATTATAAGAGAAAAGGAAAGTATAGAGGTAATTTAGTTGCTTACAAAATTAAAGTTCAAGGTAAATGATTAAACTTTGAACTTTAATTTTTTCTATTTTATGACAATCTGTATATGTGCTAAATGTTGCCAACAAAGCGAAGTATATAAGCTTATTACTTCATATATTTAATTTAAACCAAATACACAATTAGGCTTCTGGATCCATGAGCGCCTATCACTAAAGATTGCTCAATATCCGCAGTTTTAGAAGGACCTGAAATAAATACGCCATAACCATTAATGTCTGAATTCTCGATTCGATTATACGCTTGATGCATATTCCATACAAGGCTTTCTTTTCTTAAAATAACTACCAGATGTTGGGTGATAAAAGGTAAGGCTCTATGGACTAAATCATTGGTATTGAACCAAATAGCTCCATTTTCGGATACTCCGAATTCACCTTTAATTATTGCTAATTCGACTGTTTTTAACTCATGGGGATCATTTATGGCAGAAATATTTACGTTTCCCATTTTTAGTTCCGAAACCAAATTAACCACTTGTTTGCAATCCGAGAAATTATGATTGATGGAATTGATAACCGTTTCAATGTTGTACACTGTTTCAACTCTTCCCCCAACAAATTTAATTACTTCTGTAAAGTGTTGAACTAGGTCAACATCGTTTCTTTCAAAATCAGGAATATCCGGCAATGGACTTAATTCCGGTTTGTTTTCTTTTATTTTTTGGAGGATATATTCGCGAGAAGTCATAAATTATAATGGGATAATGCCCATATGGTAAAGTTCTCTTTTATAAGGGTTCAAAACTAGTCTAAGACTTTCCAAAACTGTAGCACCTAACAATGGCTTTTCATCTTTTTCGCCAAATATTACGGGAGCAGTTCCTCCTTCACCTTCATATTCAAAGAAAGCATCTCCAACCCACCTTTCAATTTTTGACATTTCAGCAAGCGAAAAAATAACTTTACGATGAGGTTTTATTCCTAATTTTCTTAATATTTCTCCGGGTACTAGACTAAATACTGCACCTGAATCAATCATAAAGTTAACATCCTCATATTCTGATGTTTTTAGATTTTTTTTTATTCTGAAGGTTTTTTCTGTTATGCCCATATTATTGCAAATTACAACTTTTTTCCTACAAAATAATTTCAATTTTTGTTTTGCTTCACATACCATTCTCTAAAACTCTCTTTTGGAGGAACGGGTAATTCACGTTCTTTTCCCCATGCATTCAGCTTGTTATACAACATAAACCTAGGCATAATGCTTACGGCAGTTCTACCCATTTTGCCGGCAATTCGGTAAAGCCAAGGTTTTGAAAGCAGAAATCCCATCGCCTTCATACTCACTTTTTTGCTAAATGACAAGTTACCCTCTTTGGCCACAATTTGTCTCCATTTATATAATTGCGCATGAATATCAATTTTCACCGGGCACACATCCGTGCATGAGCCGCATAAAGTGGAAGCAAAAGGTAAATCGCCATACTTTTTCAAATCAAATCCGGGAGACAGAATGGCTCCAATTGGACCAGGTACGGTGGCATGGTAACTATGTCCGCCACTTCTGCGATACACTGGGCAGGTATTCATACAGGCACCACATCTAATACAATACAATGATTTGCGAAAATCGGCTCTGCCTAGTTGCTCCGTGCGACCATTATCAACTATCACATAATGCATTTCTTGACCGGGAATAGGTTTGATAAAATGCGATGAAAATGCTGTTATAGGCTGACCTGTGGCGTTTCTACCTAATAATCGAAGAAATACTCCTAAATCTTTTTGACGAGGAATTAACTTTTCCATGCCAAAGCTTGCAATATGAATAGGTGCCAAATGTACGCCCAAGTCGGCATTTCCTTCATTAGTACAAACGGTGATTCCTCCTGTTTCGGCAACTGCGAAGTTTACTCCAGTAAGTGCTGCATCGGCTGTAAGAAATTGCTCCCTCAAATGTTGACGGGCAACTTCAGCCAAATACTTTGGATCTGAAGCGCCTTTTTCCGTTCCTAAATGCTTATGAAATGTTTCACCTACATCTTCTTTCTTTAAATGTATAGCTGGGAGTACAATATGACTGGGTGGTTCGTCACGTAGCTGAACAATACGTTCGCCTAAGTCGGTGTCCACTACATTAATACCGTTTGCAATCAAGTGTGGATTAAGATGACATTCTTCAGTAAGCATAGACTTACTTTTGACCAGTTTCTTAACCTTTTTTGCTTTTAATATTTTCAGAATAATGTCGTTGTGCTCATGTGCATCCTTAGCGTAATGAACTGTGATTCCATTTTTTATGGCATTTTCTTCAAATTGTACCAAGTAATTATCCAAGTTGGAAAGCACATTGGCTTTAATTTGAGAGCCTAATTCACGGAGTTGTTCCCATTCGGGCACTTTTTTGATTTGGATATCCCTTTTATACCTTACAAACCAAAGCGCACCATCATGCCAGTCGGTTCGTTCTTCATCTTTGATGTACTTTTCGGAAAGCTCCGCATGAGTTTGATTTTTCATAGAACGCTAATAACACTAATTTGACAAATTAATACTGATTTGTTTTTTATCATTTGTAAATATTTTTCTTTTAAACTGAGGTGCCTTGCCAAAGTTAAGTAACAAACCTAACTCGATGTTTGTTGCTTTCAAATAGTTTATTAGTTGAAACTCGTGCTCTTCTATAATTGTTTCGGCTGCTTTTAATTCAAGAATCAATTTGTCCTCAACCAATATATCAGCATAATATTCTCCAACTAATTGATCTTTGAAATGTACTTTAATTGGAAATTGTTTGGTGCAATAAATACCATTTTGTGTTAGCTCATAGTATAAAGCATTTTCATACACTTTCTCTAAAAATCCATATCCCAAAGTGTTGTACACGTCATAAAAACATTTAATTACCCTGTTACTCAAATCCTGATGAATTAACCCCATATCCGTGAATATTTGTACAATTTGTGTTATTCGTGTTCCATTTACGACTTGGAATTCAAAATCTCTGCCAAATGCATCACTTTGATAGGTGTTTTTTGTCTGCGGATAATGCCTTCCATATGCATAAGACAGCTAACATCGCCTCCTGTAAGATATTCAGCTCCATGCTTTTCATGATCATGTACTCGGTCCTTTCCCATTTTGGCGGAAACCGCATCTTCAGTAACACAAAAAGTGCCACCAAACCCACAGCATTCATCTTTACGATCGAGCTCAATAAGTTCAATGCCTTTGACCATTTGCAAAAGTGTTTTTTGTTTTGAAAAATCAGGGGCATTTATTTCAGACGATTGTGCCATTCGCATCCCTCTTTGCCCGTGGCAGCTAATGTGTAGACCCACTTTGTGAGGAAATGAAGCATCCACTTTGTCAATTTTGAGAATATCCAATAAAAATTCGGAAAGGTCGTATACATGCTTGGTTACGTGCTTAACATCTTCAGTTTGTTCCAGAATATTATAAAATTTGCGCACATAATACACACAACTGGCGGCAGGGCCAACGATGTAATCGTATTCTTTAAAATTTTGAACGAATAGTTTAGCAGTTTCGATTGAATCAGATTCACAGCCGGAATTGGCCATAGGCTGACCACAACAGGTTTGGTTCAATGGATAACCCACTTCGCATCCATACTTTTGCAAAAGTTCCAAAGTAGCAATACCTACTTGAGGATAAAACTGATCGATATAACAGGGAATAAATAAGCCTACTTTCATGTGCAAAATCTTTACAAAATGTAAATATGAAATGCTTTAGTCATTAATTGGATTATGGCGCATCACATAACCAACAAAGGTAGCTAAAGAAAAAAAAGAATGGATTATTTTTGGATTAAAAATATAATTGTATTTATTTAGAATGATTTTAAATAGATGAAAATTGATATTATTAAAATACTAATTTTTACCGCGTTGTTTAATGGATGCTATTATCGTGAAATTGCTGTTCCATGTCCAAAATACGAAGAGAAAGTTTTACTTATACTAGCGAAACTTCAAGGTGACACTTTGGTGCCTTTTACAGATAAAATATTTGCAATCGGGGATCAAAATGACAAAATATTACTTCCAGTGAAATGGAATACTTTAAGAAATTCAAATTCAGGATATAAAGATTCACTAGAAAATTTTAGTGTAATTGAATTGCCATTAAGGCCAAATCATGATTCTACAAAATTCTATCTTTTTCAAAATGACAAAATGGATTCTTTGATTTTTAAGTACACTAAATATGTAACAAAAAATACAGGATGTATTGATAACTCTAGTGTGTATGTTTTAAGATATGAGAATATTTCAATAATTAAATATTCCATTGATAGCGTAAATACAATTAGAAAAAAGTTACCATATGTTTATGAAAAATTATATCCCTTTTCTGTTATTGCTTTGCTTGATAAATAAAATAAATGCTTCGGATTCTTTAAAAGTGAATAAGAAAATTATTGGTTTAAAAATATATGCAGATGTACTAAAACCATTTACCTTACTGACTTATAATTCGATATCTAATACTACAACCAATGATGTAAAACCTCCTCTTATAAATGCGAAAGTTCAGTTGTTTGAAATCGGATTGTTTCCAATTTTAAGAATAAATAGATATGTTAATTTGGCAATAGGTTCTGAAATTGGATACTCTAGATATAACATTACTTTGGACAAAGACAGATTTAGATATCAAACTTATGGTATTTATTATCGTCCTGGTTTTGATGTTGACTTAGTTGTTGATGAAAATTTTAAAACTAAACTCCAATTCTTATATCGATATAGCTTTACTGAAGCGGTGATTTCGGCTGATATTCGTGGCTATAGCCAATATTGGGATGAATATTACACTCAATCTTATAAAAATATCAAAGAGACATCAATATGGAACGAATTTGGAGGAGGAGTTATGTTCAGTTTAATTAAAAATTACTTAGTTTATCTGAGCTTAAATGGAAAATTAAGAGTTTTGGTTTATCATGAAAAAACTCCAATTCCTACATGGAATATTCCTGGTTATGGGGCTAATGATAAGGCAGTTATTGCGATCAATTTACAATTAGGAATTACTCTTTAGATTTATTTTTAATCAACTTTTTTACGTTAGCAGTATTTTAACCTTAAAATTTTGAATAATCAAATTGGTTGAAAGTCCAATAGCTTAATAGATATCTTTAATGCTGAACCTGAATCTTTCTAAATATTTTATTATCAATAATTACAAAATATAACCCGATTGAAAGGTTGGTATTTATTTCATTAATACCACTTACCAGAGATTGCTTATAGACTATATCGCCTTGAATATTAGTTATAATTATTGAGTTGAAATCTTCAAGATTATCAATTGTAAAACTCCCTTGATTAGGATTTGGGAAGATTTTTAATTCTTCCTTATTATTTGAAAATACCATTTGAGAAACCACTGTATTGGGAGGTATTACAGGACCAGGACCACTTGTACCACCACCGCCTCCTACCGATTGCCCTACAGCCAGTTGATCAATAGTTACGATTTGCAATTGATTGCTTCCGGAAATGCTGATAGTAAAATTTCGACCACTGGTGCTGCTCAAATGCCCCGGAACAGTAACTGAAATGGTGCCATTGTTTATTCCTGAAGTAGTAGAAATACCAAGTAGTGTGCTTGAGGATATTACGTTCCAGGAAATGTTTGAGGTAATCATTATATTAATTATTCCTCCATTAGAATTTACGAACAAGAAATTTTTACCAGCACTAATATTAGGTGAGAATAAATTACTTGGATCCATTTTCATAATGGAAGAAGGACCTCCTCCTGAAATTGATGGATTAAATTCAAATATTGTTGTGAAATTCCCATTTGACGTTATTTTGAAAATAATACCTCCTCCATAAGATCCACCTGCCCCTGTTGTACCAATAAATGTACCGTATGAAATTTCTTTTAGAGACCCCTGTTGATAATAATTGGTATTGTCAAAATCTTTTAGTTTTACAAAATCCCCAACTGAATTAATCTTGAAAATAGTTCCATATCCATTTAGTCCATCTGAATCAAAAATACCATATAACCATCCATCAGAACCTAATGTCATTCGTGAAAAAATCACATTTCCAGTAACAGTATTTAAATCTATAAGTTTAATCATATTCCCAGCGTCATTTATTTTAAAAATAGTTCCCCGCCTATTGGCCCCTTCATATTCAGTTGCTCCATAATAATACTCATCAGGTCCTTTTGTTAGACCACCTCTTAGACGCGACCCAATTAAAGTGTTCAAATCAACAATTTTAATGAAATTATCAGAAGCATCAATTTTAAATATGGTTCCTGGAATTATGGGTCTTGAATTGGACCAATAAAGACTTCCCATTTCAAGTGTACCTCCAATAAGTTCGCCAGTTGAAATAAACTGAAGTTCTGTACTTGGATAAATCCCATCAAATGTTGTTAAATCTTTAATTTTTGTAAATTGCCCATTTGTAGTTATTTTGAATATTGTGCCATTATTATTAGGGAAATTATTATCTAAATTGTTTTTGTAAATACCTCCATAAAAAGCTGTCCCATATAAATCTCCATTATTTCCTAAAGTAAGGAGCCTAGATTATAGCCATCAATTGTAGTCAAATCTTTCAATTTAGTAAATTGACCTTGAGGACTAATTCGAAATAAGGTACCGTTGGTAATATCATATCCTGCATTTGTATATACACCTCCTCTATTACAAGTCCCATAAAAATTTCCATCATTAGCCATAGTAAGACCAATGGGTGATTTTCCTTCACTGGGATTAAACAATTTTATTATATTAAAATTACTACCATCTTGATTGATTGTGAATATCATTCCTGTAGCACTGTTTGGCCCAAATTGTGCTGTCCCAATAAAATCCTGACCATAAACTACATTAGATAAAATTATTGACAAAAAGATAATTCCAAAAAATCTTTTGATTTGTTGCATTTTGTATTTGATAGTGTGCTTTGAATATGTAAAGATAACAATAATATAAAAAAAACAAATAATGCAATTTGTGATTACTCCTACTGTTTCTTCATATCTCTCTATTGCTGCATTTCTTGGAGATTTCAATTATTCTGTCTTTTTGCCAATTGTAAATCATTTTTTTAGAATTAAATTTGATGAATATTGGATAACTTCTGGTTGAAAAGTTGGTTTTTTATAAAATAATACAATCAAAACATAGGATTATGGAAGTAAGAGCAATAGTGCGAGAAATCAAACGACTACCTTTAAGTAAACGTTTTTTAATAATTGAACAAACATTAAAATCTATCAAAAAAGAAGAGTTGAGTCCTCAAATTGACGAGGATATTGAAGAAGATAAAGGTGTCAATTATTCTGATATTTCTGTTAATCACGAATCTTTAGCAAAAGATTGGCTTTCTTCTGAAGATAATCGTTGGGATAAAATTTTGTAGTTCAAGTACAATCAAGGAGATATTATAGTGGTAAGGTTTCCATTCACAGATGGTTCTGAATTTAAAAAACGACCAGCTTTAATTATTTCAAATGAATCTGTCAATAAAACTGGTGATTACTTGATTGCTCAAATTACTTCCAAGCAAATCAATGATAAACTTTCAATATCGGTTGGAGAAACAGATTGTTTAAAGCCAATGCCCCTAAAAAGCTACATTCGAGTGCATAAAATCTTCACAGTGAGTAAGAGTCTAATTCTTTCAAAAATTACTGCGGTGAAACCGGAATTTTTCAATTTAGTATCTGGTAAAATTTATAGTTTAATAGAATACAAAAGTTAGAATTATTATCATGGTGGCAGGTGTTCCCACTTGTTGTTATAATCAAAAAATAGGGTCGAAAGACCCTAATCCACGGAATAGTTTATTTTTTCAATTCCCCAACTCCTCCTTCAACTCTTTCAATGACTGCAAGTTTTGCGCATCAAAAATATTATTAACCAAACTTTCTTTTTCTTTAAAGGTCATGTGCCAGCTAAGAGAAGCGCGCTCTTTGTAAGCTTTCATAGTTTGGCGGTCGTTTTCTTCTTTGGTTTTTTCGGTACGAACCCAACCATCCGGCACAGGGGTATATTCAAAGTTGATTACCTTCACTTTATTTCCCAAAAAGTCACTGGCATATTCCAAATAATACTCATTGGTATTGTCCTGTAGCCAATCCCAATTGGAATAGAGTGTGCCAATAGGGTTTACAATTCGGTCCATGATGGTAGTTTTGGCTTTACGTTCTACTGGAATAAGCTTAGGTGAGTCGCGTATACACATGAACACTACCCCTGAAGTATTTTCTTTAATCCAGTCTTTAAACACAAAAGCAAAGCGGGTGGCATCGGCTATGCCATAGTTATCCGTAAGTCCGGCATCCATTATCTCCATGGAAGGATGACTTGGCAAATTTACATTAGGGGTAATGTACGGGAAAGTGGCACTCATGCGTAGGGCACTTAGGAAACCCATATTTTCTGCATCTTGATTTTTGAAAAAACGCATAAATTCAATTCCTATAAATTTAGAATGCATCATTTGTTGGTTTTCAGGGCAAAGGGTATTCATATAAGCAACGCCCTGTGGTGAAATATAGAGTTTGCGACCATCATTGACTATGGATGGTGTAAGCAATAGCATTGGTATAGTTGATTTGATTTCGAAGGGCTTGTAATCCATTATTTTCCTTTTCATTACGCCTTCAGTATTCAAGTTAAGTTGGCTTTCAAATGTGTAACCGCGGTCTTTGGTGTAGGTGTATTTGCCATCAGAAAAGGACTGGTAGCGAACAAACATATCGTTGATAATGAGCGTGAACACTATTGGGTTGAGAATGTCCTTTGAAATATTATTAAGATATTTTTTGTCAGTTAAATTATATTTTTCACCCAATTGATTACGAAGATGTAATTCACGATAATACGATGCTCCAATCAATCCTCCGGAGGCACCGGTAATAAGCATGGTATTTTGCATGAGTTTGTTGTTGGTTACGCTATCGGCTATTTGCAAAGTTCGCAATGTCCAAACGGCAGCTCTTTGACCCCCACCGCTAGTACAAATGAATACCATTTTGGGTTTTGATTCCGAACCAAATTTGGCTTTCCAATTATTAAGTATTTCAATAGTTTTGGATCTATCAGTACGAACTACACTATCAGGTGCTATTTTTTTAATTTCGTCTACTGAATAAATGGCTTTTTCATTTTGATAATTGAGACCAAATGCTTGATAATCAGGGTTGATAAAATCAAATTGGATGCCTACATTTATAATTATCATTATGGCCAAAAATGCATATACCGCCCAGTTTTTGAGCCAATAAGCAGATGCACCCATTATCATAGCTATGATTGCAGATAATATCATAATACTTGCTCCAGCAGGAATTTGTACACTTGGATTGTCGCGGAAGTAGCCTAAAATAAAAATAGTTATCAGTCCTGCAACCTGTAAGAAAAGTGCATTCAAATGATTACGGTCAATAACCCAAGAAAGTGACTGTTTGTCGTAAGGAATAAAAGATTCAACTTTTTTGAACCGGAAAGGGAAATCGATATAATATTCTGTGTGATAAGCCTTTCTTTTAATCATTTTAATTTTCTGAATTACTGCCACTCTGTTCATCCTTTGTTGACGAAGTGTTGTATTTAAGCTAATTGTAAACTTCCTGAAAATTGCATATCCGGTGAGTTCAAAGTAAAAAACGGTTAACAATAAAGTAATAAAATATCCTGAGTAAAATCCAACTAGTTCTTTTAATATAGTAAGCTCCTCCTGATATCCTTGAATCATTTGAAAACGAAAAAAATTAACGGTAAATACAATCAAAAACAAAAGTGGAAAAAAGCAATTATTTAAACTGAATTTGGAAAATGGGCTTTTTTGAATCATTAAAAACTGAAAACGATAACTTTCTAGTATGTATATAGTAATATTATATGCCATCGTAAATATTCCGAAGGAAACCCCCAAAATAAATAAACTCCAGAAATTGACTTTATTTAAGTATTCAGGGTCAAGAAATAGATAAGGAACACCATATGTTTTGCCAAAATTACCTGTGGCAATTGCAAATAATAATATCCATAAAAGTAGAATTATCCTGTTCTTTTTCAGGTTAATCTTTAAAAGCTGTATCGGTAGCGAAAAGTTTATTTTGTGAATAATCTGGCGCATATAACCATTAATACGAAAAGAACATCAAATAGTAATATTTTTAGTAAAAATTGTACACATATAATAAATAAATTAAATTTGAATTCATAGAGCATTACTTCCAAAATACTAAATTTGAATTTCTAAACAAATTCAAATTTTTGAATCCAAAATCGTAAATCTAAAATCCCAAATTTAAAGCAATGCCTTCATTCGATATAGTTAGCAAAGTAGATGCTCAATCCTTAGATAACGCTGTAAATGTCGCTACTAAAGAAATAACTACACGTTTTGACTTTAGAGATAGTCAGACTGTGATAGAATTGAATAAAAAAGACTTTGTAATTAACATTGAATCTGAAAATGAAATGCGCATTAAAGCTATTGAGGATGTTTTGATGATGCGTAGTATCAAACAAGGTATTGATGGTCGTTCTTTCGACTTTACTAAGGAAGCTTATCCATCAGGTAAAATCATGAAAAAAGAAATTAAAGTGAAAGCAGGAATTGAAAGAGAGGACGCAAAAAAAATCATTAAACTCATTAAAGACTCAAAACTTAAGGTCGATGCCCAAATAATGGACGATCAGGTTAGAGTTTCCGGCAAGAAAATTGACGATTTACAATCCGTAATTCAAATGCTTCGGAAATCGGACTTAGGCGTCCCTCTTCAGTTTATTAATATGAAGTAAAATATTTTTTATAAATATTGAGTTCATCAATTCCTAACTATACTTAATCCATTTCCATATTTCGTAATATGAAGGCTTTTTGCCATACATAAGTATGCCAACTCTGTATATCTTGGCTGAAATCCAGGTACATACTATAAATGCGGCAAACAACAAACTCATTGAAATCAATAATTGCCACCAAGGCACACCAAAGGGTATCCTCACCATCATGGTCACAGGTGAAGTAAGAGGAATAATTGATAACCATATGGCCAATGAACTATCAGGGTCATTAATAATTGTTTGGGCAAAAACAAATGATATAATTAGTGGTATTGTCACCGGCAACATGAATTGTTGTGAATCAGATTCGCCATCCACTGCAGCACCTATAGCTGCAAACAAAGCAGCATAAAGCAGGTACCCAATAAAGAAATAAAATAAAAATGCCGTCAACATTAAAGGAAAATTGATACTCTCTATAGCCACCAAAGTTTTGTTCATTTCCAACGCATTGTTTATGTCACCGGGTTTGAGCTTGGCTAATGTTTGGTCGATATTATCGGATGAAAATCGATTCATTTGAAAGCGAGAATTAATAAATCCGCTTATGGCAAATGTCAAAGTCATCCATATCAAAAACTGTATTAAAGCCATTGTAGCAATGCCCAATATTTTTCCCATCATAAGTTGAAAAGGGCGTACTGATGTAATAATCACTTCTACAATTCGATTAGATTTCTCGTCTATAACCCCTCTAAGAACCAATGTTCCGTATAAAAAAATAAAAAAGTATATCAATACGGCTGATGTCAATCCGGCAATCGCATTTGCCTCTGCAAAACTTTTTTGTTCTTCACCGGCATCAATACTTATGGTTTGAATATTCATTTTTGTCCATATATTTTCCAAAAACTCCTTCCCTATCCCACTTAACTCTAATTTTTTGTTTTGAAGTTCAGTTTTTACAATTCGATTAATTTTTTGTTGGGTTTCAATGTCAATATTGGATTTCGAATAATAAGTGATACCATCAGGATTATCCAAATCTATTTTGGGAATGTATAACAGTCCTTCATTAGGACTTTGGGCAAATACTTCTTTTATGTACAACAAATCCCCATCGGTGATTACGAAATCAAACTCGGTGTTTTGAATGAGTTTATTACTTATATCCAATCCACTTTTGTCCAAAACCTGTATGGTGGTTTTTTCGCTGCCTTTTGTTGACATCCAAACAGGGACAATCATGGCAAAACCAAATAAAAACGGCCCCAATATGGTCATTATGATAAATGACTTTTTTCTGATACGAACCAAAAATTCTCTTTGAGCAATCAATAATATTTTGTTCAAATCAATATCATTTAGTTGTTTACCGTTTGTACAAAAATTTCATCCATGGAAGGGATTTTTTCATTAAATGAGATTAATTCTGACTGCGAAATCAAATATGCAATGATATCATTGGAATTACCTTGTTTAAGCTTTATCTCATACTCATACATATTTTGAGGATTGACTATTTCGCTGACAATTTCAAAATCATAGTTGGGTTTTTGTAGCTTTGAACTGAGTACTGCTTTGTAAGTCAATGACTTATATCTGCTTTTTATTTCATATTGATTCCCTTCAAGAAGTATATTTCCCTTATTGATCAAAGCAATGTTATCACACAACTCCTCTACGGTATCCATTCGATGCGTGGAAAATATAATCGTGGTCCCGTTTGATTTCAGCTTTAGTATTTCTTCTTTTAATTGTAAGGTATTTATTGGGTCGAATCCCGAAAAAGGTTCATCCAAAATCAATAATTCAGGATTATGTACAACCGAAGCAATAAACTGAACTTTTTGTTGCATTCCTTTCGAAAGCTCTTCAATTCTTTTTTCATACCAGGTATCAATACCCAATCTACCTGACCAATTATCAATATTTACTCTTGCGTCTCTTTTTGACAAACCTTTTAATTGAGCCAGATACAATAATTGCTCTCCTACTTTCATTTTCTTATATAGTCCCCTTTCCTCAGGCAAATAACCAATAAGTCGATTGTGTTTTTCTGACAATAACGCTCCCTTTATATGAATGGTACCGCTATCGGGAGCTATGATTTGTGTAATGGTGCGAATCAAACTTGTTTTTCCGGCACCATTGGGGCCAAGGAGTCCAAAAATCTTATTTTGGGGAATATTAATATTTACTTTGTTGAGTACTACCTGCGTATTATATTTTTTATATAAATCATTTATTTGCAAATAGTTATCCATATCTATAATTGATTATAAAAATGCAAACTTTCTTCCATATCCTTGGAATTGGTTTCAAAATCGTACCCACATTCGCCGATTTTATTAAGTAATGCCAATTTCACTTTACCATTACTATTTTTCTTGTCCTGTAACGTTAATGGAATAATAGAATCAATCTCAGCTTTGGTTATTTTATTTTTGCCATAAATACTTATCAAATAATTGGATATTTCTTTGCAATCCTTTTCAGATATATTTCCTGTTTTCATGCTCAAATAACTTTCGCAGATCATTCCAATAGCAATGGCCTCCCCATGCAATAATTTCTTTTCAGGAATTTCTAAAAAGTAACTTTCAACTGCATGTCCAATGGTATGTCCGAAGTTTAATATTTTGCGCAATCCACTTTCTTGAGGATCTTTGTCTACTACTTTTGATTTGATTGCAACCGAATGCTTGATCCAATGATGCCAATCAAATTTTTTGTTTTGCAAATCGGTGGGCGTTATTTTTTTTATTTCCATCCATGCTTTTGCATCTTGTATTAGGCAATGTTTAATTACTTCTGCAAATCCCGATCGAACTTCTCCGAATGGAAGTGTATTGATAAATCCAGGATAAATAATCACTGCTTCCGGAATCTGAAAAACCCCAATGTGATTTTTAAAATTTTTAAAATCGATTCCCAGTTTACCTCCTACACTCGCATCAACCATTGATAATAAAGTAGTTGGGATTTGAATGAATTTCAATCCTCTCTTGTAAGTAGCCGCACAAAATCCGCCCATATCTCCTATTACTCCCCCACCCAAATTTATCACCAATCCCTTTCTATCAAATTCATATTTGGTGAGTTCCGACCATATTTTTTCACAAGTTTTTAGCGTTTTCTGCTCTTCGCCTGATTTTATTTTGATCAACGTATGTTTGGGAAACACATTGATAGTAGGATAACAATATTTGAATGTGTTTTCATCAACAATTACTGCAATATTCGAATAAGAATTGGCTTTAAACCAACTGATTATTCCGGTGAAGGTACTATCGTCAAAAATAATATTTTGATTAGAGAAACTCATAAAACAATTAATTCAAAAGGATTGGGATAAAAATAGATATTCTGACAAATAAATCAATTCAAAAGAAAAAGAATTAATAATCAAATGTTTTTGTGCTCATGTTTATGCAAAACTACTCTTTTGCCATTCTCAAGATATTCAACATCAAGAACTTGATTATAATGAGGTACATCATCACTTAATGCTTCGAGTATATGCTCTAATAATTTTTCTTGTCTATTTGCGTTACGATTAATTAGAGAAATTTCTTCTTTCATTTCAGAAATTTCCACACTCATTTTATCAACTTTATCACCCAACTTATCAACTTTATCACCCAAATTATTAAGCCCTTCAATGAAAAGATCTTGCTTTATCAATGATTCTGCTAAAAGTTCAACAATACGATCCTCATTTTTCATTTAACAAAGTATGATTATACAAATTTAAATAATAATTATATCATTTTATTCTCTATTTGCTAAACATTTATTACAAATCCTGCCTTTTCCAAGTCATCCCAAAACGATGGGTACGATTTTACAACGACATCTTTATCTTCAATAATTATTTCTCCCAAAAGCGCTAATGGGGCAAAAGCCATAGCCATACGATGATCGAGGTAAGTGTTGATCACAGGCGTACTTGCCGGAAATTTAAAGTTTTGAGATTCAATTAAATAGGAGGTGTTTTTTTCATGTTCTTTTAATGTAACATTAAATTTGGCTAGCTCATTCTTAAGCGCCAAAATTCTATCTGTTTCTTTCACTTTCAGACTTTCAACACCTGTTAATGTCAAATTCACTTTCAAAGCAGCACAAATTACTGCTATTGTTTGGGCAATATCAGGACATTCCGTGAAATCAACTTCGATACTTTTAGGCAATTTAAATCCTTCTACTGGAGACAATTCAACCGAATGACTTTTATATGTTGTTTTTAATCCTAATTGATTTAATATATTGGCAATAACTGCGTCTCCTTGAAGAGATTTTTCCTTCAGTCCATTCAATTCCACTTTTGCCTCGGACGACAATAAAGCCATACTAAACCAATAACTTGCTCCTGACCAATCTGACTCAATATAAAACTCCGTTGGCGTGTATTTTTTGGGTTCAATTTTTATAATTCTATCCCATTTATCTTCTATTCTGATTCCAAAATCCTTCATCATATGCAAAGTCATGTTGATATAAGGTTTGGAACCAATTTCTCCTGTCAAATGAAGTTCCAATCCTTTTGGCAAATTAGGTGCAATCATCAAAAGAGCTGAAATAAACTGGCTGCTTACATCTCCCCGTATGGTCACCTGATTGGTAGTTTGTTGTATAGGCCCTTTGACTTTAATTGGTGGATACCCTTCTTTTCCAAGGTATTGAATATCAGCCCCTATTGATCGCAAAGCATCTACCAATATTCCAATTGGGCGTTCGCACATTCTTTCAGTTCCGGTCAATGTTTTTTCGCCTTCTTGCAAACAGCTATATGCGGTTAGAAAACGCATTGTTGTTCCTGCATCAATTACATCAAGTACATTTTCATTACTTTTTAATAATTTTTGCATAGTAACACTATCTCTAGCGGTAGAAATATTGTGTAATGTCGATTTGTTGTTAGTTAAAGCATTGATTATAAGCGCTCTATTACATTCGCTTTTTGATGCAACCAAATTAACTTTTGTTACAATTTTACCGGTTGGATGAGATAATCTGATATTAACCATTAATATACTTTCTAATATTATTTTGGGGATGCAAGTTTAGTAATTAATTTTGAGCCTTGAATCTATATCATTCATAAATTAAATTTCATAACTCATAATTTCCAACATGACTTCACACGAAATAGATTATAAAATTATAGGCGAAAGTTTACAAATGGTTGAAATTGAGCTTGACCCACAAGAAACAGTTATTGCTGAAGCCGGTGCAATGTTATATATGGAAGATAATATCGCTTTTGAAACCAAAATGGGTGATGGCAGTAACCCTAATCAAGGGTTTTTGGGTAAATTAATGCAGGTAGGTTCTCGTTTGCTAAGTGGAGAATCCTTATTTATGACCCATTTTACCAATCAAGGTTTTGGCAAGAAAAAAGTAGCCTTTGCTTCACCATATCCGGGAACCATTGTGCCAATTAATTTAAAATCTCTTGGCGGCACCCTTATTGCACAAAAAGATGCCTTTCTTTGTGCAGCTTTAGGGACAAAAGTATCAATTACATTCAACAAGCGATTAGGTGCAGGCTTTTTCGGAGGTGAAGGTTTTATATTGGAAAAACTGGAAGGAGATGGCATGGCATTTATTCACGCAGGTGGTGTAGTAGTTGAAAGATATCTGAACAATGAAACACTTCGAATAGATACGGGATGCATTGTAGCTTTTGAACCTCAAATCGACTTTGACATCCAATCGGCTGGCGGACTTAAAACCATGATGTTTGGTGGAGAAGGATTGTTTTTAGCAGTATTACGTGGTACTGGCAGAATTTGGATACAGTCGCTTCCTATCAGTAAACTTGTTTCTGCACTTTCGCCTTATGGAGGAAATGCGCGTAAAGAAAGCGGTGGATTATTAGGTGGATTAGGCAGTATGTTTGAAGAGTAAAGTACTTGTCAAACTTTATGCAGTTTGCCTTTGAGTTTGGAATAAAGCTTTCCTGAATAATTGGTGATAACCTGGTCAATATCCTCCCAATTACACAAACTGCACATATTTCGCTTATCAAATTTACTATGATCAGCCAATAACACAGTTTTGGTACTTTGATGTATCATCGCTTGCTCCGACTCTACAACAAGTTGATTCGAGTTCGATGGTCCATTTTCATCAACAGCCCCTGCCGATAAAAAAGCCCATTTGGCATGATATGTCTTAATGCTGCTATTCGTTTGCGGACCTACCAATAGTCCTGATTCAGGATATAACATTCCTCCGGTCAAAAAAACTTCTGCTCCTTGCTTTTCAGTTTTATCTTTATCGATTTGGTAGGCAATGATTATTGAATTGGTGATAATTCGAATATGTCTATTTGCCAAAAAAGGTGCCATAAAAAAGGTGGTAGTTCCTCCATCTATCATTACCACGTCACCATCTTCAATCAGAGAAGCCGCTTTTTCTGCAATTTTTTTCTTTTCTTCAACAAATTGTTCTTGCCTATACGAAAGTGGAAGCATGGAATTACCTGCATTTCCACTTTCCATTTTCTTAATAATGCCACCCCAGGTTTTTTCGGCCAATTGATCATTGACCAATTGGTTAAAATCTCTTCTTATGGTTGCCGGTGATGCGTTAAATAAATTGCAAGCAACATCCACAATAAGCTCACCTTTACTGTCGAGATATTCTAAAATGCTTCTATGTCGTTGTCCCTGAGTCACTTTTATAATTATTAATTAATAATTATCAATTAATAATTGACTGTAACCGACTTAAAGTACCTTCCCTGCTTTCTGTTTTACTGAACACACTGGAAGTTCCTACCACAAGCACTTCAGCACCTGCCTTTATCATTTTGGGTATATTTTCCCAACTTACATTTCCGTCTACCTCAATTTCAAAATTCAACCCCCATTTCTTTTTAAAATCCTGTAATTCAGTCATTTTGTCTACACAAAAAGGAATGAGTTTTTGACCGGCATAGCCTGGGTTTACAGTCATCACACATACCATATCTACAAGAGGCAAAAGGTGTTTGAATTGATCAACCGAATATGCAGGATCAATCGCAATACTGGGTTTACATCCCATAGCGCGTATGCTATCTATTGTTCTTGCCGGGTGTCTGGAAGTTTCGGGGTGAAATGTAAAAATCGAACCTTTAATCTGGCAAAATATTTCTATAAAACGATCTGGATTTTCAACCATCAAGTGGTAGTCTAGCGGAATTTTGCTATAAGATGCCACTGATTTGCAGAAGTCGATTCCCAAAGTAAAGTTTGGCACATAGGTGCCATCCATAACATCCATATGCAGGTAATCAATTTTATACTTTTCAAAAACATCCAATTCCGATTTCAAATCGAGAAAATTGGCACACATCATGCTGGGGGAAATTTTCATTTTTTGATTTACGATTTTTGATTTACGATTTTTGAGTTTTCTTTATTTCTTAATGTTTTGATTGAGGATACAACTATTGAAATGATTTCATTGATTTCTTTTTTGAGTGAATCAATATTGGTTGATTTTAACAATTGTGATTCTTCAATTATTTCTAACCAATACATTGTTTCATCAGCTTCTTCTTCAACTATTTTTAACTTATTTACAAAATCAGCGGTTGATTTTGCTCTACAAGCAGCCCGGTAATTAGCACCAATTGAAGTAGCACTTCTTATGATTTGATTTGCAATTGCCCTACCTGAGATTGTATTTGGCACTGAGTCTATTAACTTTATTATTTCAATTACTATGTTCTTAGTTCTTAACTTTAATTCTTCTTGCATTTTTTAAAATCGTAAATCAAAAATCCAAATTCGTAATTCCATTTAGTCCCAATCAATAATCACCTTTAAACTATCTGGGTCATTCGCTCTTTGAATGGCTTCCAGCAATTGATTTTTCTTGAATTTCTCAGTGCTATTGGTCATTTTATCAATGTTTGGAAGTTTTCCCTCACTTAACATTTTGTGCGCAAGGTTAATGCCATGCATACTACTTCCGTGTGTTGCCTGGTAACATTGAAGTTTATAGTGAATATCATTATTCAAATCCACTTCATGCGCTATTCTAGGTTTGCCTTGAGGACCTTTTACTCCGGCATGAGCATCAAAAACTGTGTTATAACCCATAAGCTTAACTGACAATTCATACCCTGCTTGAGCCGGCACATTCATCATTACAAAATGTGGTTCATTGAAGGGTTTGCATTCTTTGAACACATTAGCAATCACATTGTCATCCCATAACACACCTACTGTTTTTTCGTTCCCAAAATCTCTGATTACTCTATCCAATCGGTCCTTACCTCTATTTACCAATATAATTTTTCGTGCATTCATCGCTTGAGCTGACTGCAAAGCATATGTACTTTGAGATCCCGCACCAATCAACACCACTACTCTATCTGTAATACAATTATTCACACGAGTCATTCCCTCCAATCCGCAAGCCAAGGGCTCTAATTGACATGCATGATCAGGACTGAATCCTTTAGGAAACTTCTTAATCGGTCCTAAGTCTACAAACCAATCAGGAATAACAGCATATTCTCTTGCAAAGCCAGGGAATTCATGTCCAGTCGCCCAAGTATTAGGACAACTTGTCCAATCACCTGTTCCATTATCGCCACAATAAATACAATTACGATCACTGCAAGGAATATCACAACCCACACCAACCAAATCTCCTTTGGAAAATTTGGTTACTCCTTCACCAACAGCTTCTACTTCACAACAAACTTCATGCAAAATGATGGCAGGCCACTTTTTAATGCGAGGAAGTCCATGCTTATAAATTACCACATCCGACTGACATACTGACGTCCTGCGCGTTCTTAAAAGTATTTCTCCTTTCTTTAAAGGAGCTATTTCTTCAACAACCGGACTAAATTGTCCACCGGGTTTGTCAAGATAATAAACGGTGTTTTTCATATTTACTTAATCATTCAATTCTGGTCCAAATATAAAACTTAATCACAAATAATCAAATTTAATCATATTTATTTGAAATTAATCAAAATAAGGTTTAATTTGTGTGTAAAAATTCAAAACTCAACATTCAACATTCAAAATTATATAAAGTGAAAGCACTCGTATTACAAGAAAAAGGGGTACTGAAAGTAGAAGAAAGACCTATTCCGGAAGCGCCAAAAGGATCAAACTCTGTATTAATAAAAGTGGCTGCTTGTGGCGTATGCGGTTCCGATATTCCCAGAGGTTTTTTTGGGAAAGCTTATCACTATCCTTTGGTTATGGGGCATGAGTTTAGTGGAATCGTTGATGAAGACAAAGGCGAGTTTAAGAAAGGTGATCGAGTTGCAATATTTCCGCTGATTCCCAACAAAGAAGACAAAACCTACGAAACCGGAGACTATGCACAAGGTGTTGGTTATGATTATTTTGGAAGCAGAAGAGATGGAGCTTTTGAAGAATATCTGAGAGTACCACTTGAAAATTTATTCCGAATCCCGGAACATGTAAACATCGTGCATGCTTCTATGACGGAACCTGCCGCAGTAGCACTTCATGGGGTACGTAAGTTCAAGCTTCAAGCAGGTGATACTGCTGCTGTAATAGGTGCCGGCCCCATTGGAAATATGGTTGCTCAATGGCTTCGTATTCATGGTTGTTCCAAAGTAATAATTACGGACGTTGACGACAGAAAACTTAAAATAGCCAAAGATATGGGATTCGAAACTATCAATAGTAACGAAACCGATCCGGTTAAACGAATCAAGGAAATAACGGGTGGAGAAGGAACAAATAGAGTGGTAGAAGCTTGTGGATTTCCTGCTACCTTTTTACAAGCGATTCAGTGTGCGGCAATGTTTGGAGAAGTTGTATTTATGGGAAATATTTTAGGTGAATTTAAAATTGGCGAGAAGGACTTTTCAGATATACTGAGAAAAGAGTTAACCATCTATGGTACTTGGAATAGCAAAATTGTTCCCAGAGGAACTGATGATTGGAGCACGGTATTGAAATTTATGGACAAAGAACTTATTGTGGCTCCATTAATTACGGATTTACCTTCCATTGATGAGGGTCCTGAGATTTTTGATTCAATTGTAAACAAAAAAGCATATCATAACAAAGTGATTTTCAAGATGGTATAACTTGAACTTCACTTTGCGATTTTATCGTATTTGTCTGAATTAGTAGGATCCATTTGCTTTAAATCCTCAATAATTTTTGATTTTTCTAAAGAAGTAGCTTCAGAAAAAATACTTACAATTTCATCATCTTTAGTATTAAAAAATGTTCTTAATAAACAGGAATTAGACTTTACTTCGTAAACTTTTTTTATTAAATCAATGGCACTTTGAATTTTTTTTCTTGCTTCTTCAGGCCGAAATGCAAGAAAATCTAATCCTTGTCGATGATACAAATAGCTTGCTTCTCTATACTCTTTAAATTGTGGATTTGACATATTTTCCATCAAAGCATATCTGTTGTTAGGATTGCTTGTGCTTATATTCCATCCCCCATCAACCGACATTTGTTGTGCATTATTCATGATGAGCACTGCTCTATCCAAATATTGTGTTCCTCCACTCGGAGCAAATGAATCATAATCAATGCCTAGTGTAAAATAAACATAAAAAGATATCAATGCAGCCAGATTTGTAGTATAAGTATTTTCATTAAACTCAATTGGTTGTGACATGGTGTAATCAAAATTGAAATCTTTATCTAAAAAACTTAATAAAGGAGATTCATAATTGCTACCATATACAGGTCTTACAACCGAAATCTGTGCCACAGCTCTCCACTTCCCAACCGAAGGTTGTTCCGTTAATCTGATTACCAATTTAAATTTAATTTTCTCAACATTCGTAAATTTATCGTTTGTCCATTTTTTAGTATTAATAAACCTAGCAATGTTTGATTTCATATCCTCGAACATTTGCTTTTCTTGTGATTGAATTTGCTCTGATTCAACTAATACTGTAGCAAAAATTTCTTGAGAAAACGAACTGGATATTCCAACAAAAAATAATAAAATGAATGAGATAATTTTCACAATGTTATTGACTTTTTGTATTTATATAAATTCTCTATTTCATCAACAATATCGATTGCTACTTCTGATTTGGTTTTTAAACCAAATGCGATTTTGCTCTGATCATTTTTAAAAATGGTAATTTTATTAGTATCATAACCAAAAGTGGCTGCTTTATCATTCATTGAATTTAATACTACAAAATCAAAATTCTTTTTAGTTAACTTGCTTAAAGCATTTGCCTCTTCATTATTTGTTTCAAGTGCAAAACCAATTGAAATTTGTTTATCGCTTTTTAATTTTCCAAACTCGAAGGCAATATCTACGTTTTTTGTCATTTCTAAAGCAAACGTTGAATCCGCCTTTTTTATTTTATCTTTGTTCACTATTGCTGGTTTGTAATCCGCAACTGCCGCTGAGAAAATTGCAATTTCAGTATCCGAAAAATGTACTCTACTTTCAGCATACATTTCATCAGCTGAATTCACATTAACGATCTGCACTTCACCCTCAATTTCAATTCCATAAACTGGCCCTGAAACTATTGTTACCATTGCTCCTCTTTTTAAAAATTCTTGTGCAATTGCATAACCCATTTTGCCGGAAGAGTGGTTTGTAATGTATCGAACCGGATCCAATGCCTCACGAGTAGGACCTGCAGTAACCAATACTTTAACTCCTTTAAGCTGAGAATTTTGATATAATAGTTTTGAAATAATGTATTTATGAATTGTTTCCGGTTCGGCCATTCTTCCTTTACCTTCCAGGCCACTTGCAAGCTCTCCATCGACTGCTTCTATTATTTCAACTCCTGTTGATGCTAAATAGTCCAAATTTCTAACAAATGCAGCATTCTTGTACATATCCAAATCCATTGCCGGTGCTACAATCACCTTGCACTTTGCTGATAAATAAGTGGCAATTAATAAATTATCGCATATTGCATTTGCCATTTTGGCTATTGTGTTAGCACTTGCAGGTGCTATTACGATTGCATCTGCCCACAATGCAAGTTCAACATGATTTTCCCATTGACCTGTTTCTTTTGAATAAAAGTTAGATAAGACTTTGTTTTTTGAGAGCGTTGCCAAAGTTAAAATAGAAACAAAATCACGAGCGGAATCGGTCATTATCACTTTCACTTCTGCACCTGCTTTTATTAGCAAACGAACCAGAAATGGAATCTTATATGCAGCTATGCTACCGGAAACACCTATTAATATTTTTCTATTTTTCAAAATCATTTCAAAATGGAAATAAAAAAGGCTTCAAATTGAAGCCTTTAACAATAGTCTTTAAAAATAATTATTCTGAATCGATTTTACGAAACATTATTTTATTATCTATGAACTCTTCTAATGCCGAAGTTGAAGGCTTAGGTTGTCTTTCATAGAATTTTGATATTTCAATTTGTTCTCTGTTCTCAAAAATTTCTTCTAAATTATCCACAGTTGAAGCAAAGTCGGCCAACTTATTGCTAAGTTCTTCCTTTTGTTTTACAGCAATTTGTCTGGCCCTTTTAGAAATTATGATTACAGATTCATATATGTTTCCCGTAGGTGCAGCTATTTCTGCTGTATTTCTTGTAATTATAGTGTTTGTGATTGGCGATGCCATATAATATTTTTTTTAGGGTCGCAAATATAAATAAAATAAATCAATTCAAAGTGAATTGGTAATTATTGTTTGGTAACAGGTTCAAAATGATTAAAAACGACTGTTGTTACAGTACCCTCTCCAAGTTTTGAAGTGATGGTAACCGTGCCATTAAGTTTTTCAATAGATTTTTTAACGATATATAATCCAAGCCCATTTCCACCTGAGTTATCTGTGGCTCGAAAAAACATTTCAAATACTTTTTCATTCAAATTATCTTCTATTCCTATGCCATTATCTTCAAACTCAACAATTGTTTTTTTGTCTTTAGATTTAATTTTAATCTTCAAATAAGATTGTGGTTTAGAACTATCAGAATATTTTATTGAGTTCTCGATAATATTTTGGAAAATGGAATACAACATCATTGAGTCAGAATAAAATGGTTCTGATTCTTGAATGTTAATATTTATATCTATGTCTTTGAAATTTGGAATAAATTGTAAACTATTAAGTATATCGTCTAATAATTCTTGAAAATTTATCCTTTCCTGATCCGCATCTTTGATTGTGATTTTTGTAACATTTAGCAAATCGCTCACAAATGCATGAAGCTTTTCTGTACTCGATTTAATTCTCTTCAAATACATTTTAGCATTTTCATCACTTATTTCCATCAAACCCACATTTGCAAGTCCAACTATTGAACTTAATGGGCCTTTGATATCATGCGTAACTTTATATAAAAGTATGTTTAAATCTTTTTCAGATATTTTTTCTTCTTCTTTTTCCAAGTCAATTAGTATTTCTTTTCAAATATATATTGAGGAATATTCTTTAACGAATTAAAATAAAAAAAGGCACATAAATGTGCCTTTTTTAAACTAATTAAAAGATTTTGTATTAAAAACCAATTTTATATCCAAGGTTAACATATACTTCACTTATGAAATATACTGTTTTTTCGTATGATGTTAAAGCATATAATCTTGGATTGATTCCTCCTTCAGCAAACAAACGACCGGGACCCACAGCAAAATCACCTCCGAAATTTGTTACTAAATAAATACCTCTCCAAGTTCCCATTTTGTAATCTGAAGTAAATTGATTTGAACGATTCCAACCAAAACCTAAACCCGCTCCGGCATACATTCCAAAGGCTGCATCGTTTCCACCTAATATATAATAGCGACCTATTAGATTGAAATTGTGTAAATGTGTCTGAGTTTTAAGATTATCCAAACCTTTAGTTTCAGGTATTGGTTGAATTACACCATTACTATTGGTATACAAATTATTTCTACTTTCGCTAAAAGAGTATTGATAACCAAAGTTTACACTAATTTTATTGGATACAAAGTACTCAAATGATAAACCACCACCCCAATTTGGAACATTAGCATGTTGCATGTTTCCTGAAACTCCAAGAAACATTTTTTTGCCTTCACCACCGGAGGCTGTTTCCTGAGCCATTGATAAAGTGATAGAACAAATTAAAGAAGTAATAATAAGGAATGCCTTTTTCATAATTTTTTATGTTTTGGTTTTGATGTAATAATGCGCAAATCAGTTAAAAAAAAACGAGAAGTCCAAAAGAGTGTTTAAAATAAAAGTGCAATAATTTATTAACAATTTCTTAAAATAAGAATATATGAACTTGTTTTTGTTATAATTAGGTGCAAACGAGGCAATTAGCAATATTTAACACTTAACATAAATTTAACATCGCATTTTTATCTATAAAAAAGTATTGAAACATATTTGGCTATCAAAAATGTTTTATGTAGAATTGCAACGTTTTGTAACTAACCCAAATTAAAAACGACATGAAAAAAATCTTATTATCAATTGCAACTATCGTTTCAATGATTGCAATCAACTCTTGTAACCAAAGAGATGTAGTAACCCCGGCTGTGGTTCAAGATAGCCAACAAGTAGGTAGAGGAATTCGTACTTTCAATTTCTCAGTACTTGTATTATCTAATATTGCTAGAGGTGCTAAACAAGAAGCAGTTTCTGGTGCAGTAGTAACTGCGTCTAACGGAACATCAATACAAACCGTAACTACAGGAGCTGATGGTATTGCTTACTTTACCAACTTAAATGAAGGAAATGTAGAATGGAATATCAATGCTGGAACTACAAGCGGATTAGCTCAAGTATCTGGTACTACAAAGTTAGAAGCCAATTCTGCTTTTTTTGATAAATCCAATAATAGTAATCAAATAGGTCTAATTTCACATACTGTTAAGTTACCTACATTGAATGCTAATATTAAAGGTTTTATTGTGGCTGATGATGATTTTAATGTTACAACTAATCCAACTCCAGTTGCTGGCGCAAACGTTAGATTATTTTATAAATCAACTAACCAAACTGATAAAGGTATTGCAGGTACTCCAACTGACGGTAATTTCTACTATCCAGAGCCTAATTTCTATCAAATCGCTACAGGTACTGATGGAACATTCTCATTTGCTAATGTTCCTTCATTAAACAACATTAATAATGAATTAAATGCGATTCTACAAATTGATTATTATAAAGTAAATAATGGACTTGTTATATCATTCACAGGTTCTTTTACTGTTGATATGTCAAATTCTGCTGCTAAAACAATTGATTTAGGACAATTATTAGTAACTCCAAAACTTAACAATACAGCTACAATCACTGGTTTAATATTTGGTGATTTTGGATTTGCTAATAAATTTACTGTAGCAACATCTACTAATTTGGGTGGTGCAGCTAATCCTTCTAGATATTTACTTGGTCTTGCTGGCGTTAATACTGTAAATGGTATAATTTCTTTAACAGCAAGCAATGGAAGTTTTGGTCCATTTGTTGCAAATGTTGTATCATCTGCAGGTTCATTAATCGGCACACAAATTGCTGGTGTTAACGGCATTGGAAACGTTGGAATTACCTCTGAAGCTACAGTAGCTGGAACAGTATTTGCAACAGGAGGTACAATCACTGGTATTGGACTTGTTTCAGGAACAAACACTATATTAGGAGTTGTTCGTAGAGACGTAACCACAGGTAATTTAACTACTGTTTTTGGTAATAACATGTCATTCGGAGATTTCTTCACAAATCCAGGATTTTCTGCTAATGATATCATTAACAAAAATACTATTGGTGGAAGTTTAGCTCAATCATATGTAATTACGAATGGTTCTTTGGTTGCAGCTCCTGCATTACCAGCTCCAACTACATTCACTAAATCTGGAATAACTGTTATTTTGAAAACCACAGGTATACCTGGATTTCAAGGAAACAAAACATTCAGCGTAAATACTGCAGCTGATGGAACTTATACTTTCGCTAACATTCCTGAAGCTACTTATGACATAAGCATTTTGTTCCAAACTAAATTTACTCGTCCGGATGGTTATTCTCAAACTGTTGACTTTACTATTCCTGCTCAAACTGCTGTAGGAACTGCTAATAAAGTTACAGATAAAGCTCCTATCTTGGCTACTTACTAATTATTGTTAGTTCATTTATTAAATAAACTAATAAAAAAAAGCGACCTCAAATTGAGGTCGCTTTTTTTTTGACCTCACCCCTAGCCCCTCTCCAATAAGGGAGAGGGGTAACTTATAGTCTAACCATATAATGTCTTTATTGGCTATTAATAAAACCTTCATAAAATTATTTTGGTTCTAAAATCCTGACTGGTCTTTTTTTAAATAAGACAACTTTTTGAAAGTTGTCTTATCTTTTTGTTTTTTTTGTCCTAAAATGTGCAATCATTAAAATTGACAACTTATTAAAAGTTGTCTAATCTGCATTGGGAAATATATTTTGCATTTGTATCTTTGGCTTTGATTAAATCCTGTATGAAAAGTTTTGAATTTACTGCTATTAAAATTTTTGAGAAATACAATTTCAGTAGGGAAGATGCAGAAGCATTAGTAGAAACTATTAAGGAAGCAAAATCAGATGAAACAGCTACTAAAACAGATATTCAGTTGATTATTGCAGATATGCACAGAATGGAGTCAAGTGCTAAATCAGATATTATTAAACTTGAAAAAGAAATTGCTAACATAAACAAAGAAATTGCTGACATTAAAAAAGATATACGCTTATTAGATGTTAAAATAGAATCAGTCAAGAATCAAATAATACTGTGGGTGTTTTCAATTATGTTCGGAATGGCTGGTTTAATTATTGGTGTGTTGAAATTTACTTAAGAACAATGATTTGATTAAGACTTTCCAAGTTTATAAAACTTGGAAGGTCTTTTCTTTTTATATTGCGTCCTTAAATCCTAACGCTTTGTCACCAACCACCTTCCTTATTCGAATTGGAATACTTTCCTTGTTTTTAATATTAATTGATCTTTATACTTTTAACGGTCTTAAGTCGGTAACCAATTCTATTGAAACCCCATTCATACGCCAAGCAATTCATATTGTATTTTGGACAATAACAATACTCTATTTTTCGGCAATAGTGTTTGGAGTATTGAATTTTAACCCAATGAATGGACCCAGAGGAATAAATTTCAAAATCATTACTATAGGGTTGGTTTTACTTTGGTTACCAAAGATTGTATTTTGTTTATTTCTTATTGGAGAGGATATTTTTAGAATATTTAATGCACTTTTTGTGTTTACTTTCGACAAATTTGGTTGGGAGGCCAAAGGAAATGCCAATTATTTCCCGGAAAGAAGAAAAATAGTAAGCCAAATTGGACTTGCAATAGCATCAATTCCATTTGCAAGTGTTTTATATGGAGTAACTAAAGGTAAATACAACTTTGTTATACGTGAGGTGGAACTGACATTCAAAGAGCTCCCATGGAGTTTTGACGGACTTACTATTACTCAAATTTCTGATGTGCATTCTGGGAGTTTTGATGATGCTGCAGAAGTAAAGAGAGGAGTGGAATTAATAAATGCTCAAAAATCTGATATTGTGGTATTTACAGGCGATTTAGTGAATAACATAGCTAGTGAATTCCACCCATGGATTGATATTTTTAAAACTATTGAAGCCCCTTTGGGTAAATATTCTATTACTGGGAATCATGATTATGGTGAGTACGTACCATGGCCTAGTGAAGAAGCGAGGAATAAGAACTTTGAAGCTCTGCTTGATAATCATAGCAAAATTGGATTTAAAATACTAATGAACGAGAACGTAGTATTTACCCGTAATTCAGAACAATTGGCACTGGTAGGTATTGAAAATTGGGGACTTCCTCCATTCCCTCAAAAAGGTGATATTAATAAAGCCATTAATGGATTGGAAAAAGAAACATTTAAAGTACTTCTTTCTCACGATCCATCGCACTGGGATGCGCAAGTGTTGGTTCATCCAAGCAATTTTCATCTAACACTTTCCGGACATACTCATGGAATGCAATTTGGTATCGAGATTCCCGGTTTTTTTAAATGGAGCCCTGTTAAATTCAAATATCCTCGTTGGGCAGGATTATATAAAGAAAAAGGAACTTTTCTTTATGTTAACAGAGGGTTTGGCTTTATAGGATTTCCCGGTAGAGTGGGAATATGGCCTGAAATCACTAAAATCACATTGCGTAGCGCAATGGCTTAAAATATAAAAACTTCAAGTTAATTACATTACTCTCTAAAGCTTTCAGAAAGAAGGGAAAAAACCTCATCATATGTCCTACTCCTTCAGAGAAGGACTTTTTGTGCCTTATTCCAGCATGGATTGATGTAGAAGACAAGACAAAGTTTCAATTACATAAATGGGTTATTAAAACTATGCTATAAAAAAATCAAAGTAAGCAAAACTGTTAGATTAATGTAGCGTAACTGGTTCGTTATGACCAGAAGCAATTCTCTTCAAACGCATGGATTCCGAACGATACTTTGGAACAAATATGCTTAAAACATAGGTCTTGAATATATAACCCCAAAAACTTTTTTCAATTAAATCAGGTGCAATATTTTTTTCTATTTCTTTATGATATTGAGGTAATTCACTCCAGTGTATATTAGCTTTTTCATGATGCATGGTATGATATCCATTATTGAACAAAAAAGCATTTACCCACATGAAATTGCGAGAGTGGTTCCAACGTGATTCCTCATCGGCATGAACATGTTGTACATAATTAAAAACAAATACTGAGAATCCTGATACTTGTTGCGGAATAACTACGTAAAGTAATGCTTTTTGCCAATCCAAAATTAAAAAAGTCGCTACCCAAGAAATCAAAACAAAAACCTGAGTCAAGTATTCATAAAACTTTGGTCTATCATCTGCCCATAATTGTTTCATGTAAGGGATAATACTTTGTGTCATTTGGTGATATCCACTGATACTTGGATAAGAAAGCACTGAGAATATATTATTGTTTTCGGTATGACGATAAGTAATAGAACTATCACCTTCTTTATTGTTATAACGGTGATGATTACGATTATGCGTAGGTATCCATGTAAAAACCGGAACACCATAAAATACAGTTAACCACCAATCAGTGAACACATTAAGAACTTTGTTTTTCCAAATATTGATATGATTGTGATTGTGTGTCATAACAGAAACCGCAACCGAAAAATGTAGATAAATAATATAAATCCAAACATTAAACCCATATATCCATTGGTATGCAAATAAACAGGATGTTGCAATCATATAAGCAACGGCTCTCAAATCAGCTTTGTATTTTAACATACTCTAATCTTTGTTAAATTTTATAACAAAGGTAACAACATACTCAACAAATTGTATGTATTAAAGTCATTTTATATTTATATTGAAGTGACAAAAAAATGAATTTGTACAAATATATTGGTAAGAGACTTTTTGATATTTCACTTTCATTGACATTTCTGATAATTTTATCAATTCCTTTCATAGTTATATTTTGCCTTAATGTTAAAAAATTTGGTTTAAAGCCATTTTTTATTCAGAAAAGAACTGGTAAAAATCTCAAATCATTTTACATAATAAAATTTAAAACATTAAATGATATTTTTGATAGCAATGGGAAAATTTTAATTGATGAACTACGCTTCTCTACGTGGGGTAATTTCCTTAGAAAATATAGTTTGGATGAAATTCCTCAATTATTTAATGTTATAAAAGGTGAAATGGCTATTGTTGGACCAAGACCATTATTGCCCGAGTATGATTCCAAATATCCTCAAAAATATTTGAGGAGATTTGAAGTAAGACCCGGTTTAACCGGTTTGGCACAAACAAATGGAAGAAATGAAATCAGTTGGGATTATCGGTTACAATGTGATGTAGATTATGTCAACAATATGTCTTTATGGTATGATATTCAAATAATGATTAAAACGTTTTTTCAATTAATTAATGGGAAAGGAAATGTAAAAAGTATGAGTATGATTGAATATTTTAACGAATTACCTGAACCCAACCATTGATATTTGCTTTAGTATCAGGGTTTATCACAGAAAAATAATATACGCCATTGACTACATTTTGTGCTTCCCAATCATTTTCATAATTATTAGTTTCATAAACTAATGTACCCCATTTATTATATATTTTGACTATGGTGTTTTGTTTCAAACCCATAATCTCTAATTTATCGTTTATACCATCGTTGTTTGGCGTAATTATATTTGGTAATTTGTATATTCCAAAACATTCATTAACTATGAAAATGCTATCTGACAAACTGCATTTGTTTTTATCTGTAATGCGTAAGAGGTATTTCCCTTCTTGAAATACTGTAATATTTTTTGACTTTTCATTTGTTGACCAAAAATATGTGTATCCTTCAGGTCCGATCAGTGTGCTTTTGGTGTTTTCAATATCGCAAATGGTCAAATTATCATATTGAATAAATGGCGGTTTTGATTCAACTTGATTCACAACAATTGTAACAAAAGCTTTAGATGAACAATTGAATTCGTTGAATCCCGTTAGCGTGTAGGTGGCGGATTCGGAAGGAGAAATGTCAAATGTTGAATATTGAGTGTTAAATGTTAAATTGTTATTTTTCCAAACATACTTTTTTGCTCCAAATCCATTTAGGATATGGCTATTTCCTGCGCACAAAATGGTGTCGCCAGTGGCAATTACTTTTGGTTTTGGATGTACTTTAATTTTAATTGAATCATAAGAAATACATAAATTTTGATCCACAGCTTTAATATTAATTACAGTATCCTTGGAAGCAATTAATGGAATATTATTGCCCGGAAAAGAAATATTATTCAACCAAAACTTTCCTCCACTGAAAGTGACAATCAAATTATTTCCCATACAAATTGCGGTATCCGCTGTTCGATTAATTAAAGGCAATTCATTAACTATAATTTTAACGGTATCAAAGGCAACACAGCCTTTAGGGTAATTGTAATTACCTGTAATTATATAACTAATGGAGCTTTTTGGTTTTGAAATGGGAGAAGAAGTAGAACTACTATTCAAAAAAGTATTTGGAGACCATGTATAAATATCTGCATTAATCACTTTTAAATGAACACTATCTCCAATACATATAGCGGTATCTTTACTGGCTTCAATTGTTTTGGAGACTACATTAACCTTAATTGAATCTGATACTGAACATCCGGTTTCAGATTGAATAATAACTTTATATATTGAAGAAACAGAAGAAATTACATTTTTTACGGTGTCGGAACTTGCAAATGGCTTTCCGTTTTTAAACCATTTGATATCATATTTTTGTGTAGTTTGCCTAAATATCACTGAGTTAAAATTTGAATTCCATGTACTAAAATTTCGCCCGGGAGTTGCAATTCCTAAAGAACCATCTGCATTTTCAATACCCTGAATTACGTTTAATGGCAAGTCGTTATTTAGATTTTTGATATGCAATTCAATATGGTTGTCTTTCTCATAAAGCTGGATTTGTCCGCTAATAGAGTTCACTCCAAAAGAATTTTTCATTGTTACATTAAAATAATTGATAATTAATACTCGATTGCCGATGTTACCCAACGTAGAATAGCTAATTTCGCTATTTGCATTAGTTTGGATAGGAACAGCAGCTAAAGCAATAAAATTATTAGGTGAATTGATGCTGGGAATCAATTCTCCAATATTTGTGGTAGCGCTTGAGAAAGAAACGAAACCGTTTTTTGAGATATTTAAGTTTTGATAATTGTTGCAATAGAAATTAAAACTAAATCCAATTGGAATTTGAAATTGAATTTCTGAATTTGTAAAATCTAAGTTTCTGTTCGATGTAGAAGTAATAATATTATAAATTGTATCCTTTACATGATACTGTCGGCAACCCGAAAAATCTAATCCAGAACTGATGTTAATTGGAAAATTTTTACAAATAACTGAATCAGAAATAGTTGGGGATAATTTATAAAATACCGGATTCATAAAAATAGTATCACTCACCATTAAAGAGCATCCCCCTTTGTTTTTGATGAAAAGTTTTACAGTACGAGTACTATCAATATAATAAATAGGGTTACTGATTGTATCAATATTGTTTGCATTATTAAAATCCCATCGGTAAGAATAAATACTATCTTTGGGGGTCATAATTGCATTCAATTTAACGAATTGCTTCTCGCACAAAAATGTATCAGGTCTGATATCCGCGCTAAAAGCATCTCCTATAAATACTTGAACAGAATCAGACCATGTACAACCTCCTGAAACTGTAGTAACTACTTTATAAACACCTGAAAGTGTGGATTTAAAAGGATTCAATGAACTGCCAAGCCATGTATTGTTGTAATACCAATTGTAACTCAAATTGGGTTTTGATACAGAAAGGAATGGTTCATTCCCTCTGCAACCGTTTGATGTACTTAAAGCAGGCTGGTTATTAATATAAATTAAATTTGTGCCAATGGTGCCTTTCTCAAAAAATATACCTGAGTCTTTAAACCCATCTGCATTGTCAGCAATAACCAATTTCATGGAATGTGTCAAGCACTGACTTACCGGGATAGTTAATGTAATTGGAACCAGATATGCATTATACTGAAAAGAATTGCTCAAATATGGATTATATCTGTAGTAATCATTTATTAAACATTGATTATTTGTAAGATTTAAAAATGGCGGTTTTTGAGGCCATAATCCTGTATTTACCTGACCACAATTAATTGTATATGGTGAAATAAAATTGAAACCCGGTAAAGTTGCAATATTTACATACCCCAAATATCCGGGATATTTAATAAATACTCCCAACATATCTCTGATTCGATTAGCTGCATCATCATACTCTTCTGATGCAAAAGTGAATTTAATTTTCAAAGTATCAACCAATGGAACAAAATCAAACTCTATAAATGTAGCATCTGTAGTTGGTTGTGTAGTGAACGTATTGAGATCTAAATCACCCGGTAAGTTAAAATTAGTTCCAAATTTATTGTCATCATTTGGGCCTTCAGCATCTTTTGCATATCCGGTGCTTATTAATAATCCACTCTTAAATCCAGTAAATGAGGCAGCATCATCAAACAAACCAAAAGCAGCAATTGAATCACTATACTTTAAATTAGTAACAACAATGCCATCTCCAAAAAGTGAATTAATATGACTAATAATATTAGTTGAAGTGGCTTGAGTTACCTTAACTTGAGCGCATATTGTGTGGTTTAAACCCAAAAACAAACTTAATTTAATAAGAAATTTCATTCTTCTTAGGTTAGCTTAAAATTTCAGAATCTATTGTAATTTAGAGGCTTATCAGGCAAATAATTCTAAATATTTAAAACTGAAATTTTAATACAAGTAATGACGATTAATTAATACGAAAGTCTAAATCTTCGTCCTCGCCAACAAACTTGGAAGTATCAAACATTGAATTAAACAAATCTTTGAATTGGATACCTCTTTCCAATCGATTTTTACTTAATAATGAATATTCTGCTAATCCATGCAAAGCAAATTCCATCATGAAGAGTTGTTCTTCTTTGGATATTTTTGGGTGTAATGACTGAACTAGTGATTGCAAACCGGTGATAGACATAAGTAACTTTTCATAATCTGCTGTAGAACAGTCGTTTAAAATATCCAAAGTGTTGCCTTTGCTAAACCACAAAGTTATTGGTTCGTAAGGATTAGGTACTTCTTTGGGCTTATCCAGACTTTGGGAGGCTATTTTGCTTTTTTTCTTTGATTTTTCGGGATTTGGAAAGTGCTCCAAGAACAAAGTTCTGATGGATTTGCTCACCAAATTTTGTGCAACTATAGCAGACCCTTCTTGTTCGCCTTCATATACCAATTCAATTTTGCCTGTAATTGCCGGCAATACACCCCAAAAATCGGAAACTCTTACATAAGCATTTTTTTCACTATTAATTAACATTCTACGTTCTGCCGAACTTAGCAAATTCTCTAACGCTGAGATTGTTAACCTAGCAGATACACCACTTTTGGCATCTACAAATTCACTGCTCCGTGCTTCGATGGCTATTTGTTCAATTATTTCAAGGGCAATTTCAGGGTATTTTACTTTTTCTTTTTGTTCAACTTTGATATACGCTTCTTGTTTAGTAATAGCCTTACCAGTTTCAATATTTTTGGGATAATGGGTAAGAATCTGGCTTTCAATTCTATCTTTCAGAGGGGTTACAATGCTTCCTCTATTGGTGTAGTCCTCCGGATTGGCAGTGAACACAAATTGTATATCTAATGGCAACCTGAGTTTAAACCCTCTGATTTGAATATCACCTTCTTGCAAAATATTAAACAACGAAACTTGTATACGAGGCTGAAGATCAGGCAATTCGTTAATTACAAATATTTGGCGATTGGAACGAGGAATAAGCCCAAAATGAATTACTCTTTCATCAGAATAACTTAATTTTAAGGAGGCTGCCTTAATAGGGTCTACATCACCAATCAAATCGGCCACTGACACATCCGGTGTAGCTAGCTTTTCAGTATATCTTTCGGAACGATGTAACCAAGAGATTGGAGTATTATCTTGATGAATTTCCAATTGATTTTTTGCAAATTTTGATAAAGGATTAAAAGGATCGTCATATAGTTCTGAATCAGCAACATAAGGGATATATTCATCCAAAAGTTCCACCATTAACCGTGCAATTCTGGTTTTGGCTTGTCCTCTTAAACCTAATAAAATGAAATTATGCATTGATAAAATCGCACGCTCTACATCCGGCACCACTGTATCTTCATATCCCCAAATGCCTTCAAACAATTTTTCGTTGGTCTTTAATTTGACAATCAAATTGTCCCTTAACTCTTGTTTGATTGATTTGGTTTTGAAACCCGATTTTTTAAGGTCCCCTAAAGTGTGTATTTGCAATAATTTATTAATCTCCGGCATAGTTTTTAGGTTAACAACAGTTAGTTAGGTTATTTGGTTTAAAACACGGTTAATTTAAGAGGAAATCTTTCAAACACTATGTTTTTATTGCAATTATATGCTCTCTTTTGGGTACCGCTTTAATATTTATCAAATAAATAGAAATGATATAAAAAGGCATTATTGGAATTTTGTATCTTACCAAGGTTCCAAAATTAGTTGAAGTTAATCCAACGGCAAAGGATAGTCCAATGCTGAAAATCAAAAATGAAATTACCATATGATTTTGCCACAAAACGGATAAAATATTTTTTAAACCAACATTAAAAATTGCATAGAGTGTAAACAATAGGAAAAATGTACTTTCCAATGCTGCCAATAACATAACAGGATTTTTTGATTCCCATAAATATGGTCTGAAAAGACTTACATTAACGGCTTTAGGGAACACCTTTAACATTCCTAAAGGTGTATATTCAATTTCGCCTAAATCGTAATAGGAGCCATTTTGTGATTTGGTTAAATAAGCCAACCATTCATTCGTAATTTTAGCTTTGTTTCCCAAGTTTTCAAATTTATACTGATCGTCTTGTTCTGCAAGTTTCTGTGTTACAAATAATCCTAAATACATTGAAAATATTATTAATAAGGGGACAAATAACAATCTTGTAATTACAGATTTGATTTTTTGATTATATGTTAAAAACAACCAAATTACCATTGCTGGAACAAATGACATTAGTATATATATTTTAATGTGAACTAATAGAAAAACTGAAATTGTAAAAATTACCCAATTTTTTAAATTAAAATTTCGAATAATAAATAGTTGATAAAAGGCAAAAACTAACCAACCAAGCGCTCCAAAAGTGATAGTGTCCTTCAACATACCGGAACCCCAAAATACTACCGATGGAATAAAAAAAATAGCATAGGATAATTGCTTGTGTAACTCAGGATATTCGTATAGGAAAGTTTTAAATAAAGCCCATGATCCACTAAAACTAAACATTCCTAATAAAATAGCATTTACTGTGTAGCTATTGAAATCAATAATTGCGAATAAGGAACAAATTCTTATTACGAAAAAAGATGCATTGTCATATATATATGGATAAATGGTAAAATATTTATACTGTTCTGGTGTCATACGCACCTCGCAATTTCTGACTAAGGTTTGAAACCAGAGAACTGGATCCTCTTGAAAAATTTTATACATTATTTCTACCCCTTTATGAAAAGCAACTGTATCTCCACCCTTGTAATAAAAATAATAAATTAGGCCAAGGCATATAGAACCAATTACTTTTGCAAATGCAGCTGGAATAAAATACTTTTTTATTATACTTTTACCGCATTCTTTTTTGCGAATCATAAAAAGTACTTGAAAAAGAATAAATAGATATACAGGAGTTAAAAACAAGTCACTTATTTGCATACTTCAAAAATACAACAATTTCTTAAAATTGGCTTTTATACCTTCACAACCCTAATATGTGTTATAACAATAATTTGCATATCAAAAAGAGATAAATATATCAATTACGGTGTAGATTTTTCGAATGGATATAATAATGGTCTTATTAAGCTTTCCAATAAATATGACAATTTGTACCAATTAGAATTTGGCATTTTTGATTCAACTAAATATCTTAAACATTTAAATTATAATTTCAATGCCGATTACTCGCATAATTTTATTTTATATTCGTTTTATGATAACTATGTTTTGTTTTTATTTTCGGAGTTAACTCAAAGCAAACATAGAGGTATTGTAATAGCCGAACATTTGGCAATGGAATCAGAAGGGATTTGTAGTCAAAAAACAATTTTATTTAATGAACTACTAAGGCTGAAGAATTTTAAAACAAGAGTTGTAAGGCTCAACAAACATTTTTGTAGCGAAGTATTTATAAATGGCAAATGGGTATTCATGGATGTTGGGAAAAAATTGCAACTAATCAAAATGGACACCCTTTATAGTGCGGAAGAGATTAAAAATTCGAAAAAAATATTTAATGAATATTATTTAAAAAATATAAAAAATGACCATACTGACAGCACCATCACTTATCATTTCTTTGACAAAGTTGAATATGCAGAAATCAACTCATTCCCAGCCCAAAATTTAAGACAACTACATTATTTTACTTTCTTTATTTCAGACTTTCTTTGGTTAATTTGCATTATAATTAGCATATACTTTTACAGAAAAGAACGTACATTTACACCTCATTTATCATATTCTCATTCCAATGAAACCTTTTAACATAAAACCATTTTTGCCTCATATTTATGTAATTGCAGGCTTTTTTGTTGCCGTCTTTATTTATTTTTTACCTCTTTTTCAAGGCAAAAGCATCAGGCAGTCCGATATAATTCAGTATCAAGGGATGGCCAAAGAAATTCAAGATAACCGAGCCAAATACAACGAAGAGCCCTTTTGGACAAACTCCATGTTCAGTGGTATGCCAAGTACTATGGTAAGTATGGAACAATATGGCAATTTGGTTAAGCCTATTCATATATTTACTACACGGATAATTGCATACCCAGCAAGTATCATTTTTGTGAGCTTATTGTGTTTTTATATTATGCTTTTGGCATTTGATGTACCTTACATAATTGCAGCTATTGGTGCTGTAGGGTTTTCGTTTGCATCATTCAACTTTATAGGTCTTGAAGTTGGTCATAACGCCAAACTTGCTTGTATGAGTTATATGCCCTTGGTAATAGCAGGATTGGTGTTTGGATATCGTAAAAATATTTGGTTGGGTAGTTCGCTAATTGGAATAGGTGTAGCACTCCAAGTGGTTAACAATCATATTCAAATCACTTACTATCTGGCTTTTATTGCCTTGGCCTACATCGTTGTAGAATTTATTTCAGCATTGAAGGAGAAAAAAATGCCGGCTTTCATTAAAAACAGTGCCTTTCTTTTAATAGCCGCAGTAGTTGGCTTAGGTACCCATGCAGGATATTTTTTGTCAATTAATGAATATAGCAAGTTCTCAATTCGCGGAAAAACGGAACTAACACCTCTTGAAACTAATAAAGAGGCTGTTCGATCAGATGGATTGGACAGAGATTATGTATTTAATTACAGCAATTCCATCAGCGAACCATTTACTTTTTTAATTCCAAACTTTATGGGAGGAGCAAGTTCAGGTCCTGTTGACAAAAACTCTGAAACCACCAAAGCACTTCGCGAAAATGGGGTTGATCCTCAAAATATTCGACAATTTACTTCTAATGTGCCACTATACTTTGGAGAGCAACCTTTTGTGGCTGGACCTATGTATCTGGGAGCCATTATTTGTCTTTTGTTTGTATTAGGTTTACTCATTGTAAATGAGCCTTTTAAATGGACAATATTAGCATGTACAATATTTGGAATATTAATGACTTATGGCAAAAACTTACCATTACTCAATTATTTTCTGTTCGATTATTTCCCACTCTACAACAAGTTCCGATCGGTAACCATGGCAGTGGTGATTCCACAATTTTGCATGTCTATTTTGGGAGTACTGGCTTTAAAGAGAATTGTGGAATCGAAAAACAAAATAGAATTTATCAAACCTTTGGTTATTGCCGGAGGCGTTACAGGGGGGTTATGTTTATTAACTTTCTTAATGGCAGGAGCAGGTTCCTACTCGAGTCCTGCCGACCAAATGTATCAATTACCTCCTTGGTTGATTTCTGCTTTAGAGCTTGATCGTAAGGGCATGCGTACTGGCGATGCTTTTCGTTCGTTTTTGTTTATTTTATTAGCTATTGGGACAATTTATCTTTTGATTATCAATAAGATAAAAGAATTAGTTGCAAGTATTATTCTATTATTGCTTACCACTGCTGACTTATGGTTGGTTGACAAACGTTTTCTGAATAATGACAATTTTGATAAAAAAGTGATTGAAAATTATTACGCACCTACTGAAGCAGATCAACGAATATTGAGTGACAAAGACCCTGATTTCAGGGTGTTTAATTTACAAGATCCCTTTAACGATGCACGTACATCTTATTTTCATAAATCTGTGGGTGGCTATAGCCCTGCGAAGTTACGTAGGTATCAGGATTTAATTGAACGCGTACTTTCAAACGAACAACAAACCTTATTGACCGCTTTAAAAGCAGGCGATTATTCCTTCAAATCCACTCCTGTGTTGAATATGCTCAATACCAAATATGTAATTGCTGGTGAAAGTGCTGAAAGTGTAATAGAAAACCCAAATGCTTTTGGAAATGCCTGGTTTATTTCTTCAATTACCAAAGTGAATAACCCAGATGAAGAAATTAAAACATTATCGACAATTAATCCTTATGAAACAGCAGTGTTGGATGTTTCAAAATTTCCAATAAATAATAACACTTATAATGTTGATTCTGCTTCATTTATAAAACTAACCAAGTTTAAGCCATATGAACTTACTTATGAATGCCAAAATGCTAATGAAGGTTTTGCAGTTTTCTCAGAAGTTTTTTATCCAATAGGTTGGTCTGCTACAATTGATGGCAAACCTGCTGATATTAAAAGAGTTAATTATGTGCTTCGCGGATTAGAGGTTCCTGCAGGGAAGCATACTATTGCTTTTGTAATGGATAATCCAACTTACAAATTGGGCAACACCATAGGATTAGCGTGTTCAGTATTATTGTTTGCAGGAATATTTGTGTACGGAATAACCGCATTTCGAAGTAAAAAAGATTAATTATTTTTAATATCTTTGAATATAAATAAATGTGCCATGTTTAAAGATACATTTACACCTACAGCTGAAAATCCTTACTATGAATTTCCAAAAGAAATGTATGGGAAAGAGGTGGTGATTGAAGATAGTGCTGTTGAAATAAACAACCAATCGAATTTTATTGAAACCAAAATTGATAAAATAAAGAAACTATTCACCATTTTGGATTCTCCAAGAGTTCTTAAGTTTTTATTCTTAAATCCTAATTTAATAGACACGTTATTAGATGCTAAGCTTGAGATACAAAAAAGATTTGGAGATGTTAAGACAAAATTAGAACTAGTTCATGATGAAGAATTGGAAGATTGGGTAACTTTATTTTTTATCATATCAACGAAAATAAATTTAAAAGATTTTAATAATTTTTTGATGGAATGGGTCTTTTTACAATCAATTGATTTTAAAAGAAAAGTCAATTTTTCTACAAATTAATTTCTTTGATGGCATTTGATTGGACTTCATATTTGGACTTAGCTGAGGAATTAATGGAATCCCATGATAACCAAGCTAAGTTAAGAACTGCAATTAGTAGAGCTTATTATGCTGCGTTTGTTACATGCAAAATAAAGGCCAATTTACCTTCATCAATATCAATAGGAGAATCTCATAAAAAAGTAATAGATTTTTATAAAGAAAATAATGATGTTCCAATTTTTCAAACAATTGGAACTTGCTTATTGAATCTAAGAAAAATCAGAAATGATGCTGATTATAATGGTCATTTCAAAACAAATTGGCAAGAAGTAGAAAAACAAATTGGATTAGCAAAATATATACTACAAAATTTAGATCAAATAGATATTAAATAATAAAACTTTGGAACTCAAAACCGTCCCTCTCGAAAACAAACATATATCATTAGGCGCAAAAATGGTGCCTTTTGCAGGATACAATATGCCTGTAAGATACTCATCCGACATTGACGAACACATGGCGGTGCGCAATGCCGTAGGCGTGTTTGATGTATCACACATGGGAGAGTTTTGGGTAGAAGGTCCAAAAGCACTCGATTTGTTGCAAATGGTTACATCCAATGATGTATCCAAGTTATTTGATGGAAGGGTTCAATATTCTTGTTTGCCCAACAAAACCGGTGGCATTATTGATGATTTGTTGGTTCACAGAGTAAATGCAGAAAAATACTTTCTGGTGGTAAATGCCTCCAATATTGATAAGGACTGGAATTGGATTTATTCTCATAATAGCTTTGGAGCTAAACTCACAAATGTTTCAGATGAATTGTGCCTTTTTGCAGTACAGGGGCCCAAGGCAATTGACACATTACAAAAACTCACTAAAGTTGATTTAAAAACCATTCCATACTATCATTTTGCGATTGGGAATTTTGCAGGAATTGACAATATTATCATTTCAAATACCGGATATACAGGTGCCGGCGGATTTGAATTGTATATTCAAAATAAAGAAGCCTCAAAAGTTTGGGACAAAATATTTGAAGCTGGTTATGAATTTGGTATAAAACCTATTGGATTGGGTGCGAGAGACACCTTAAGACTTGAAATGGGCTTTGCTCTATATGGCAATGATATTGACGATAATACATCTCCTATTGAAGCCGGATTGGGATGGGTAACAAAGTTTGAGAAAAAATTTATTGGTTCTGAATTGGCTCATGAAATCAAAACCAAAGGCCCTCAAAAAAAGTTGGTAGGTTTTGTAATGGAAGAAAGAGGCATCCCACGTAGCCATTATGAGATAACGGATGCTAATGGGAATAAAATAGGTGAAGTTACCTCCGGTACACAGTCTCCAATACTCAATAAAGGAATTGGCATGGGTTATGTTGATACAAGCCAAAGTGCAGTTGGCAATGCCATTTATATTAAAATTAGAGAAAACTTGATTAAAGCAATTATCACAAAACCCCCTTTTATCAAAAAATGAGTGTGGATAAAATCAATTATCAGGTTTGTCTGAGTCCGGACCTACTCCATTTATTCGACCTGAAAGGTAAAGTGGTAATTGTTGTGGATATCCTTAGAGCAACTTCATGTATGGTAACTGCATTCGCTCATGGAATAGATTCAATTATCCCTGTCGCGAAGCTTGATGAATGCAGATCGCTACAAAAGCAAGGTTATAAAGCAGCTGCCGAAAGAGATGGATCAAAAGTAGAAGGGTTTGATTTGGATAATTCACCTTTCAGTTACATGAATCCTCATTTGAAAGGTGTCACCATTGCGGTAACTACTACCAATGGTACGCAAGCAATAGAAAAATCAAAGGATGCAAAATTGATTTTAGTAGGTGCATTTTTAAACATTTCATCAATTGCTACGCAAATTAAAATATTCAACGATGATGTTGTGGTGGTATGTGCGGGATGGAAAGGAAATGTAAATTTGGAGGATACCTTATTTGCCGGGGCATTAGCAAGCATATTGGATGATGCCATTTCTATAAAACAAGATGCCGCAATTTTAGCTAAAAACCTCTTCGAACAACACAAAAGCAATTTATTAGAAATAGTAAAGGCATCAGAACATGCCAAGAGGTTAATAAATTTGAATATTATTAAAGATATTGAATTTTGTCTTACATTTGATTTGTATAGTTCGGTTCCTATTTTATCGGATAATCAGTTAAAAGAAATATCACTAATTAACCAATTAATTTAATGAAAAAAATCGTTGTTTTGTCCATAATTACCCTTGGTCTAGTACTTTCTGGTTGTATTGTTTCAAAGAAAAAATTTGATGCACTTTCGAAGAAAAAAACACTTTTAGAGGCTGATTTTGCCGAATGTCAAGATAGTTTGAATAATGCCCGAAACAAAGCCAAACTCAATAAAGACCAAATCAATGCCCTTAACAATTCGGTTAAAAAATTAAAATCCGATAGCACTTCGCTTAACGACAAATTAGTAGTGGCTTTAAAACAATTTGAAGATCAAAGTAATATTAGTGACCGTTTGCGTAAAGATTACAAAGACTTATTAGCAAGCTATTCTGCGGAATCAAACAAACTTACCTCTAACCTGGCAAAAAAAGAACAACAACTGATCGACTTAGAAAAATCGTTGCAAGACACTAAGGCTCAAAATGATAAACTGGCTGCGGATTTGAAAGAAAGAGAACGCAAAGTAAAAGAGCTTGAATCGGTACTTCGTAAAAAAGACAGTGCAGTAGTAGCGATCAAAAACAAAGTTACCAATGCGCTTTTGGCATTTGACGACAAAGACCTCACAGTTAAGGTTAAAAACGGAAAAGTATATGTGTCTCTTTCAGAGCAATTACTTTTCAAATCAGGAAGTACTTCTGTTGACAAAAAAGGTGAAGATGCATTAAAAAAACTTGCCGGTGTGCTTAAATCACAAGATGACATTAATGTAATGATTGAAGGACATACGGATGATGTACCGGTGAGCAAAGGCTCAGCAGCGTTTTCTGATAATTGGGACCTGAGTGTGCTTCGTGCTACCGAAATAGCAAGAATATTAATCAAGGAAGGAGCTGATCCTAAAAAAGTAATTCCTTCCGGAAGAAGCCAGTATTCGCCGGTAGCTGAGGGAAAAACATCCGAGGCTCGCCAAAAAAACAGAAGAACAGAAATAATCTTAAGTCCTAAATTGGACGAATTGTTCAAAATGCTGGAAGCAAATTAAATCTCTGCTTCCCAGTATTTTTCAACAGTTGATAAGCAATCTACATACGTAATAGAAGCATTGTTATCACCATATTTTATAATATCCGATATTCGGGTATGACCTACTATTTGATGTATATTTGGCAGGTAATTTTCGCAAGTTTCTGTTCTATCAGCCCAAAAAATTCCTCCAAATTCATTTTTACCCCCTCTTTTTTCTGATACCTCATATAAAATATGGTGGTGTCTTTTGTCTTTGTTAATTTCCTCAATTATCGTCCCCAACACATTTCCTTCATGCCAAAAACTTGCGTGTTTTTTGTACCAAGTTTGTGAAATACCCGCATGTGTAAACAAATAATTTTTGTATTGCAAGGCTACATTAAACAAGTGCTCATTATTTCTAAAAATTGAAGACCAAATATTTTTTGCTTCAGGCAAAAATCCTGAACAACGATATTTAGGGTAATGCAAATATTGATTATCGTGATTGCCTAATAGCAATACAATTTTATCTGGAAATCTTTTTTTTAAAGAAATAATATCTATCAAATTTTGAGAAATTTCATCTATAGTATGTTTATCCTTGCTGTCCACATAGTCCCCCATGAATACAACTTTATCATATTTTGAAATGGGCACATTTCGCCAAACATTTTTGCCATGCAAATCGCCAATTGCAATTACTTTTTGAAGCTTATTGTCCTTAACATTTGCCATTAATTCTTATGCCTTGATATGTATTAGGTCTTACTGAGCACCTGCTTTAATGCTTCAATTGTAAATTTAATTTCATCAACAGTGTTGAATTTACTTAATGAAAACCTTATTGCAGGGCGTTCATTGTCAGCGCCATACAAGGCTTCCAGTACATGAGAACCAGCCAATGCACCACTATTACAAGCACTTCCCCCCGACACTGCAATACCTTTAATATCTAAACTGAACAACAGCATATCTGCCATTTCTACATTACTAAAACTTGCACTGACAACTTTGTATGTACTTTTTTCAAAGTCATCGCACAATCCATTGAATTCAATATCTTGAAAATTAGACTTCAACAATTCAATAAGCTTTCTTTTTAATTCTTCAATATGCTTTCGGTTTTGATCCAGATTTGAATAGGCGATCTCAAGAGCTTTTGCCATTCCTATAATTGATGCTACATTTTCAGTACCTCCCCTCATATTTCGTTCCTGAGCACCACCTTGAACAAAGGGAACAATTCTAGTGTTTTCTGAAGCATACAAAAAACCAACTCCCTTCGGACCATGAAACTTATGTGCTGAACCAACAATCGCATTTACAGGTGACTGATTAAGCACAAATGGGTAATGACCCATAGTCTGTACTGTATCTGAATGAAAAAAAGCTTTATATTTTTTACACAATTCACCAACTGCTTGAATGTCAGTAAGATTCCCAATTTCATTATTGGCATGCATCAGACTTACTATTGCATTTTCATTTTCTTTCAGTATATTTTCAAGAGAAGCCAAATCTACATTGCCCTGATTATCAAGAGAAACATATCGAATAGTTATATTGCAATATTTACAAATATGTTCAACCGAATGTAGTACCGCATGATGCTCTATTTTACTGGTAATGATGCATTTAATATTATAGGATCTTACTAATCCCCACAGCGCCATATTATCAGCTTCTGTTCCTCCGGAGGTAAATATGATTTGAGCGGGTGATGTTGAAAGCAATTCTGCAACTTTTTTTCTTGATTTCTCAATTGCGGAGCGTGCCTCACGTCCATAAGTATGTATGGATGAAGGATTACCAAAGTAAGTTTCAAAATAAGGCATCATAGCCTCCTTTACTTCCGGATCGAGTGGTGTAGTAGCAGCGTTATCAAGATATATTCTCGTATTGGACATACGACAAATCTCTGATTTTTTTAGACATTAATAATGGATTTAAATAAAAAAAGTACCCAGGAAAGGAATCGAACCTTCACGACATTGCTATCAATGGTGTTTGAGACCATCGCGTCTACCAGTTCCGCCACCTGGGCATTTTTGTTTCTTTGAGGTTGGTAGTTCCTCCCAACATTTTTTTTCAAACTCACCGATATGTGAGTTTGTGCCACCTGGGCATTTTTGTTTCTTTGAGGTTGGTAGTTCCTCTCAACATTTTTTTTCAAACTCGCCGATATGTGAGTTTGTGCCACCTGGGCATTTTTTATTTCTTTGAGGTTGGTAGTTCCTCCCAATATTTTTTTTTCAAACTCACCGATATGTGAGTTTGTGCCACCTGGGCATTTTGTTTCTTTGAGAATCAATTACCTCAAAATTTTTCATTAAATCACCGATATGTGATTTTAATGAAAAAGGACTGCAAAGGTACTGCTTTTGAAATATTGTACAAATATTTTTTAATGATTGAACTGAAGGAGTTATTAATTTGTATTTTTGTAGATATAACCAGCCTATATCGTTCAAACATGAGTCCGCAAACACTTCTTCTAATAATTCTATGCATAGTTACCTTTGAATTTATTTTTGAATTATTTCTTGAAATAATAAATCTTCAAAATCAAAAAGCAGAATTACCTAGTGAATTAGCTGATGTATATGATAATGACCAATATGTCAAATCATTGCAATATCAAAATGCTACCACAAAATTCGGTTTTATAACTACCGGGTTTACTTTTTTACTATCTTTCATCATGCTTGCCACAGGTGGATTTGGATGGGTAAACAATTGGCTCATGCAATGGATTCAACAGCCAATGCTTTTATCACTATCGTTCTTTGGAATCATGTTCATTGTTTCAGATGTATTAAGTATTCCTTTCCAATGGTATAGCACATTTGTCATCGAAGAAAAATATGGTTTTAATAAAATGACCCCATCTCTTTTTATCCAAGATAAGCTCAAAGGATATGCACTTTCTGCGATATTAGGAGCTATTATTATTGGCACTTTATTATTTTTAATTCAATGGTTAGGAAACAGTTTTTGGATTATTTTCTGGGTGTTTATTTCCGCTTTTATGGTTTTTATGAATATGTTTTATACCTCCTTAATAGTGCCTATTTTCAATAAATTACAGCCTTTGGAAGAAGGTGATCTAAAAAACGCTATTGTTACTTATTGTCAAAAAGTGCAATTCCCCCTATCTAACTTATTCGTAATTGATGGCTCTAAGCGCTCTTCAAAGGCAAATGCTTATTTTTCGGGGTTAGGAAAGCAAAAGAAAGTCGTGCTTTATGACACATTAATTAAAGACCATTCAATAGATGAATTGGTTGCTGTTCTTGCTCATGAAGTGGGTCATTTCAAAAAGAAACATATCATTTGGAGTATTGTTTTTTCAGTAATTCAGGTTGGTATTATGCTTTATGTTCTTTCATTATTTGTATTTAACGAGAAATTGTCCTTTGCTTTAGGTGCTAATCAAAATTATATACATCTCAATCTGATTGCTTTTGGTTTGCTTTACTCACCGTTGTCTACTATTAGTGGATTATTGATGACCATCATTTCGCGCAAAAACGAATATGAAGCCGATGATTATGCAAAAAACACATTTGGATTTGAACCATTGATTTTAGCACTTAAGAAGTTATCATCCAACAACTTAAGCAACATCACACCTCATCCACTTTATGTATTTTTTCATTATTCTCATCCTCCATTATTGGCCAGAATAAGAAATCTCAGCAAGTAAATATGCTGAGTATCATATATGAGTTTTTTCAAGAATTTGAAAATCGAAGTCGTATTCGTTTTTGTCGTCTTTATTAAATTTTTCTGATTGTAATATCCTCCATTCTTTATCAGAAAGCACAGGAAAAAATGCATCCCCTTTCAAAGAAGCATGTACTTTAGTGTAGTATAAAGTATCCGCAATAGGCAAAACCTGTTCATAAATTTTACCTCCCCCTATAATAAATAATTCGCTTTCATTTCTGCTTCGAGCAAATTCAATTCCCTTTTCGATATTATTAAAAACAAATACCCCTTCTCCCAAAAACGAAGTTGAATTGCTGATAACAATGCTTGTTCTGTTGGGCAATGGTTTTCCAATTGAATCAAAAGTTTTGCGTCCCATCAATATATGGTGTCCGGATGTTAAAGTCTTAAACATTTGAAGGTCTTTTGATAATCTCCAAAGCAATGCGTTATTGGCACCGATTACTCCGTTTTCAGCAACTGCAACAATAATTGATATTTTCATTTGTGTATACTGACACAAATATTAGGGTTTCTTTGAAACTTGATAAATATTTATGTATAATTGTTCGATTAATTTATCTGCACTATGCTCAATATTTTGTTGGCAGAAGACAATGCTGTTGAACAACTTGCTCTTACTGAGTACCTTAATAACAATTTGCCCGAAATCGGCACTATAAAAACTGTGCCATCATGCAAACAATTATTAGAAATATTAAGTAGTGGTGAAAAATTTGATATAATTATCTTAGACCATATATTGGAAGACGAACAATCTTTAAAATATATAGATAAAATTAAAGCTAATGCTATAGGAAGTGATATTATCGTACTTTCTTCTCAGCAAGACATCTCTGTATGTATCCAATATTTGAATTCAGGTGTTTATGCCTATCTTAATAAAGAGGCAAATGCTTTTCGTAATTTGGTTAAAAATATCAATGAAATTGTTCTCAAAAAAAGCGGAAAAGTAGTGCTTCCATGGTTCAACATTAATTTCGTATACATTGGAGTTGCAATATTTTTAATGTTACTTTTTATTTATTATCTGATAACTAAATAGGTTTTCAGATGTTTCCAGATGGGCTTACTCCCGAATATTTAAATAAAAATTTAAATACTAAAATGACTCAATTCCTTGGAATTGAGTACACTGAAATAGGTCCTAATTATATATGCGGTAAAATGCCGGTAGATGATCGAACAAAACAACCAATGGGTTTGTTACATGGAGGAGCTTCTATGGTATTAGCTGAATCACTTGGAAGTATTGCTTCAAATTTGATAGTAGATAATTCAACTGAATATTGTGTAGGTTTAGAAATCAATGGTAATCACATTAAAAGTGCCACAAGTGGATATGTTTATGGCAAAGCCACAATTATCCATAAAGGCAAAAAAACACACGTGTGGAATATTGAAATCAAAAATGAAGCATCCGAATTGGTTTGTATAAGCCGTTTGACAGTTGCGGTCATAAATAAAAAATAATTGTTTTGGATAAAATATCTGTTAGCAACTCTGCAACAATATCTCCTGAGGCATTTTTTAAACGACTAGTTTCAACTAATCATGCAGTGGCAGTTTACAAATTGCCTAAAGATGATTTTGTCTATTGGATAGCTGATGACCAACCTTTACAAATAGATATTTCAGAGAATATAGAAACAATAAAAGGGTTTCTATTTACTTCATTTGATAAGAATCGTGCCATTTTGATAAAAGATTCCATATTTGCTTGCCAAAACAAGGTAAATGAAGATGTTATAGTTGAGAAAGGCTCATTCATTGTAGATACTAAAGGTATAGAAATTAATTTTCACGAAACTTCAATTGTCAACCAAAACTTCAGAACTATTCATCAAGATGAATATGAAAAGTGGGTAAAAAGTAGCATTGTAGAAATCAACAAAGAATCATTCGAAAAAGTAGTTTTATCAAGAACCAAAATTGTTCAGAAGAAAAAACATATAGATCCCCTTCGAATATTTGAAACATTATGTAAAGAAAATGCAAATGCATTCGTTTCGCTGGTAAGCATTCCCAATCACGGTACCTGGGTTGGCGCTTCTCCTGAGATACTTTCAAGTGTAGACAGCAATCAAATATTTAAAACTGTTTCACTGGCCGGAACTCAAAAAGCCGATCCATTAATGACTGAATTGATGGCCAAATGGGGTCAAAAAGAAATTGAAGAACAAGCCTTGGTAAGCAGGTATATCATCAATTGTTTAAAAAAAATAAGGGTACGGGAGTTCAATGAAATAGGGCCCAAAACATTCAGATCCGGAAATTTATTTCATCTCAAAACAGAGTATGTGATTGACTTGAATGAAATAAATTTTGAAAACTTTCTGTCCGTAATGGTTGGATTGTTGCATCCTACATCGGCAATTTGTGGAATGCCGTCCGAAATCGCTAAGAACTGGATTCAAACTACTGAAAATTTTGACAGATCATTTTTCACCGGCTTCCTTGGGCCACTCCATATGACCAGAAATAGTATCAAAGGTGTAGAAACACATTTGTATGTAAATATCAGAACTATGCAACTTTTGCATGACAAATACATTCTATATGCCGGAGCCGGAATCACATCCGAATCCAATCCTACTATGGAGTTTTTTGAAACTGAAAATAAAATGGATGCTCTATTGAAAATATTAAACAAACTTGAGTAATTAGCAGTATAAATTTCCTGCCTGATTATATTGATTATTAAACTTGAGTCAAAACAAACATATATTTAATATTCCTAATCTATTCGTTGAACACGGTATCAATCAGGTAATTATTTGTGCCGGATCACGTTCAGCTCCACTAACCTTAGCTTTCACCAGAAATAACAAAATCAATAGTACGGTAGTATTTGATGAAAGAAGTGCAGGATATATCGCTTTGGGAATGGCTTTGTGCTTGCAAAAACCAGTTGTAATTATTTGTACGTCCGGAACCGCAGTTGCCAACTTGAATCCTGCTGTTTGTGAAGCCTATTATCAGAAAGTTCCTCTTATCATATTAACTGCAGATCGTCCTCCTGAATGGATAGGACAAGGTGATGGTCAAACGATCAATCAAAACAATTTTTTTTATCCTAACATTAAAAAGTATTATCAACTACCAGTCGATAGCATTCACACAGACTCCGAATGGGCTGTTGGTCGAATGATCAATGAATCAATATTAATATCCAACTCCGGAGCAAAGGGTCCCGTACATGTGAATATACCAATGAGAGAGCCCCTTTATCACTCTCTTAATGAATCAGCAATTAACTATCGCCCTGTAAAAGTATTTGATACAGAAATTCAATTATCAAAGTCAGGTTGGGATCAGGTTATATCGTTATTATTGGAACACAGAAAAATAGCCATAATTGCAGGACAATTATCACCGGACCCACAATTCAAAACCATTCTTAGATCTTTTTTGGAGAGAAATAATATCCCTTTAGTTGCAGATATTAACAGCAATTTGCAGGATTTGCCAAATGCAATTATCAACAATGATATCATTTTTGGTAAACACGGCTCTGAAATATTGCCTGATGTAATCATTACCATTGGAAACCACATTTTATCAAAAAACATCAAAAAATACTTTAGAGCCAACCCTACAAAAGTACAGTTAAAAATTACTGATTCAGATGAAATTGAGGATACATTCAAAGGTATTACGCATCACCTGGTGATGTCTCCGAAATTGTTTTTTACGGAATTGTTAAACAAAGTAAAATTGAATGTGGATAGCAACTTTCTGTTAAACTTTCAAAAACTAGACGCAGAAGTTGAATCACGCAAGACTAATTTTTTCAAGTCCGGGAATTTTGGCGAATTTGATGTTTTCAAATGTGTTTTGGAAAACATTCCAGACCAATCCATTTTGCACTTTTCAAATAGCCTTTCTGTTCGGTACGGAAGTTTGATCGGAAGCAAAAACACCATAAATTATTGCAACAGAGGCACAAGTGGCATCGATGGTTGCACCAGCACTGCAATGGGGATGAGTATGCTTACAGATAAGTTTGTAACTTTAATTACAGGTGACATGTCATTTTTTTATGATAGAAATGCTTTCTGGTTGGAAAACACTCCTTCAAATATTCGAATAATTCTATTGAATAATAGTGGTGGTGCGATATTTGGAACTTTACCTGATGCATCCAAGCAACCGGAACTCAATAGATTTTTTGTGACGCAACAAAAATATTCGGCTCTGCACTTAGCCAAAGAATATGGCATTGAATACACTCAGATTAGCGACCTAAAAGGTTTGGCAGCTAAACTAAAAAATTTCTATACCCCATCCAAAGCACTAAAAATTATAGAATTCAAATGTGAAAATTCCGAAGCAATTGCTCGATTAAATTCTTATATTGAAAGTGCCAAGAGTTAACTATCTGCTGTAATTTTCAACCAAACATTTCTTAATTTTATTTAAGCTTTTATTTGGATTCAATCAAAAGCAAATCTAAAATTGTTATTTCAATCGCTAAACCGTTTTAATAAATGTCTCAAGTCAAAATAACCTCTACCTTAATATCTGTTTACAACAAAGAAGGACTCGCTCCTATAATTTCAAAATTGAATGAACTTAAAGTAAAAATATATTCAACAGGCGGCACTGAAAAGTTTATTAAAGACATGGGCGTTCCAGTGACGGCAGTTGAAGACCTTACAGGGTATCCATCGATATTTGGAGGCAGGGTCAAAACGCTTCATCCTAAAATATTTGGTGGCATTTTGTACAGAAGAGATGAATCAATTGATTTGGCTGAAGCAAAACAATATGAAATTCCACCTATTGACATGGTAATTGTTGATTTGTATCCATTTGAAGATACAGTTAAGGCCGGAGGAACGGAAGAAGAAATCATTGAAAAAATAGATATTGGAGGTATATCCTTAATAAGAGCAGCAGCCAAAAATTTTGAGAGTAGCTTAATCGTTTCCTCGCGAGAACAATATGCGCATTTACTGGAATTGCTTCATTCAAATAATGGACAAAGTACAAGAGAGCAACGTTTGTGGTATGCTACTTATGCATTTGACATTACTTCTCATTACGACTCAGCAATTTTTAATTGGTTTAACCAAAAACAAGGAATTAAAAGTTTCAAACAAAGTGTTCGCACATCCAAAACCTTAAGGTATGGCGAAAATCCACATCAGAAAGGTACATTTTATGGAAATTTGGATGAGCTATTTGACATATTAAATGGCAAAGAGTTATCGTATAACAACTTAGTTGATGTGGATGCATGTGTAGCGCTCATTGACGAATTCAACGATGAACTAAAAAAAGGACTAACCACTTTTGCCATCATTAAGCATACAAATGCTTGTGGTGTTGCATCCGCAAAAACTGTAAAAGAAGCTTATCTGACTGCATTGGCATGTGATCCGGTATCCGCATTTGGTGGAGTGATTATTACTAACTCTGAGGTTGACCTGGCTACTGCACAAGAATTGAATCAGTTGTTTTTTGAGGTGCTTATTGCCCCTTCATATGCGCCTGAAGCACTGGCACTTTTTAGAGAGAAAAAAAACAGAATCATATTAAAACGCAAACCCGTTGCATTTGCACCAAATCAATTCAAAACATTGTTGAACGGAATCATTGATCAGGATAAAGATTTGAAAATTGAATCCATTGAAGACATGAAAACCGTAACAACCAAAGCGCCTACAGATGCAGAAAAAAGAGCGTTGGTATTTGCCAACAAATTAGTTAAGCATACCAAATCAAATACGATTATTTTAGCCAAAGAGAATTGTTTGATTTCCAGCGGAGTAGGCCAAACTAGCCGAGTAGATTCACTCAAACAGGCATTAGAAAAAGCACATTCATTTGGATTCAGTGTCAAAGGAGCTGTTATGGCTAGTGATGCATTTTTCCCTTTTCCTGATTGCGTTGAAATTGCGCATAAAGCCGGTGTAACTGCAGTGCTTCAGCCGGGAGGATCTGTAAAGGACAAAGATTCCATCGATTATTGTGATCAAAATGGGGTAGCAATGGTATTTACAGGAGTGCGACATTTTAAACATTGAAATGATATTAATGGAACAATCAGCATCATTTAAGCGTTGTAAATAAAAGCTAAAAAATGAACATTGGAATTGTATGTTATCCCACGTTTGGAGGTAGTGGAGTGGTAGCTACCGAACTGGGAAAAGGTCTTGCCGAAAAGGGGCACAAAATACATTTCATAACATATAAACAACCTTCCCGACTTGATTTTTTTAATGAAAATTTGTTTTATCATGAAGTCGATGTTTATAGCTATCCATTATTTGACTATCCTCCTTATGAGTTGGCACTTGCCAGCAAAATGGTAGATGTTGCTCAATTTGCTAATCTTGATTTATTGCATGTACATTATGCCATTCCGCATGCTTCGGCTGCATATATGGCTAAGCAAATACTAAAGACCAAAAACATCGAAATACCGGTAATTACCACATTGCATGGAACGGATATTACCTTAGTAGGCAAAAATCCTTCATACGAACCGGTGGTTACTTTTAGCATCAATAATTCGGACATGGTAACGGCCGTATCGCAAGACTTAAAAAACGATACTTACAAGCATTTCCCAATAAGTAAAGACATCCTGGTAATTCCTAATTTCATCAACCTGGTCCGTTTCAGAAAACAAAAAAAGGATCATTTCAAAAAGGCAATTTGCCCCAATGATGAAAAACTATTGGTTCACACATCCAACTTCAGAAAAGTAAAAAGAATTGATGATGTGATACATATATTTGATTTGGTAAATAAGTCTGTACCATCCAAACTACTAATGATTGGTGATGGGCCTGAAAGACAAAAAGCGGAACAAACATGCAGAGATCTTGGATTGGGCGAAGAAGTTCGATTTCTTGGAAAATTAGATTCGGTTGAAGAAGTTTTATCGGTATGCGATCTGTTTTTGATGCCTTCCGAAACTGAAAGTTTTGGATTGGCTGCGTTGGAAGCAATGGCTTGCGAAGTTCCTGTGATATCGACCAATGCCGGAGGAATACCTGAGTTAAATATTAATGGTTTTAGTGGATTTACCAGCAATGTAGGCGACATATCCGATATGGCAAAAAACGCACTTCATGTGTTAGAAAATGAGAATTTGCCTAAGTTTAAAACAAATGCGCTTGCAAGAGCAAAAGAATTTGACATTAGCAATATATTGCCAAAATATGAAGAAGCTTACAATAAAGCTGTTCAAGAAATTATGGCAACTTGACTGAATTATAGCGCTCTCAAATATGATATTTAAATTTTATTAAAAAACAATTATGCTTGACACCATTGAAGAAGCAATCGAAGATATTAAAAAGGGCAAAATCATAATTGTGGTTGACGATGAAGATCGTGAGAATGAGGGAGATATGATTTGTGCTGCCGAAAAAGCCACTCCTGAAATTGTCAATTTCATGACCAAAGAAGCCCGAGGCTTAATATGCGTGGCACTCAATGAAGAAAGATGTGAAGAGCTGGAACTTGATTTGATGGTTGGTAAAAACACTTCTGTTCATGCTACCCCTTTTACCGTTTCCGTTGATTTGTTGGGACATGGTTGTACTACAGGTATTTCAGCGCCTGATCGTTCCAAAACAATCAATGCTCTGGTTGACAAAAATATCAAACCCAATGAATTTGGTCGACCCGGTCATATATTCCCATTAAAAGCACGTGATGGAGGTGTTTTGCGTAGAACAGGTCATACAGAGGCAACGGTTGATTTTGCACGTTTGGCCGGATTATATCCGGGCGGTGTATTGGTTGAAGTTTTGAATGAACAAGGTACTATGGCTCGATTGCCTGAATTAAGAAAAATTGCAGACAAGCACAATATGAAACTCGTTTCAATCAAAGATTTGATTGAATATAGGCTCAAAAACGAATCATTAATCAAAAGAGAAATATCCGTAAAAATGCCAACCATTTGGGGTAACTTTGACTTAATTGCTTTTAAACAAATTAATACTGGAGACGAACATTTGGCCCTTATTAAAGGATCATGGACTGTGGACGAGGTCGTTATGGTTCGAGTACACTCCTCATGTGTAACGGGAGATATTTTTGGTTCGTGCCGATGCGATTGTGGTGAGCAACTACATGCTGCCATGGAGATGGTTGAAAAAGCAGGTAAAGGCGTGGTCTTGTATATGAATCAGGAAGGAAGAGGAATTGGGTTACTAAACAAACTAAAAGCTTACAAACTTCAAGAAACAGGTATGGACACCGTGGAAGCTAATTTGTCGCTTGGTTTTAAAATGGACGAACGCGACTATGGTATTGGCGCCCAAATACTAAGAGACTTGGGAATTACAAAGCTTAAGTTAATTTCCAATAACCCTAAAAAACGTGCCGGATTGATGGGTTATGGCATTGAAATTAAAGAGGTTGTGCCATTAGAAGTAAAACCCAATCCACACAATAAAAAGTATTTGGAAACCAAGCGTGACAAAATGGGGCACACTATTTTGAAAGGGAAAAAGAAAAAGTAATGGTGTTGAATATATTTTTTTAAACCAAATCAACCTTTAAAAGCGTATCTAAAAAATTACTTTTATTCACCACTACAAACGCTCCTTCTTTGTAGGTCTCTAAAAATAACTTTGGGGCTTTTACTTTTGCATTTTCAGAATACTTAAACTCAAAAGCGAGCAGTTTTCCGTTGCGCTCTTCCACCAAATCTATTTCTTGTTGTTGGTAGGTACGCCAAAAATAATGGTTTGCTTTAGTATCTTTTTCGCTCAATATTTTCATGCGTTCTATCACGCAAAAGTTTTCCCAAAGTGCACCCACATCCGTTCGGTTTGACATGGGAAGATAATTTTGCAGCAAGCTATTTCGCACTCCCAAGTCATAAAAATAATATTTTTGGCTAATGGCAAGTTCACTTCTTAGATTTCGGCTAAATGTACCCAGTTTAAATATCACAAACGAATGTTCGAGCAAACGTATATACTTTTGTATTGTTTCTACAGAAGTTTTGAGCAAATTAGCTAGCTCATTATACGAAACTTGGTTCCCTAGTTGGAGTGCCAACGCTTTCAATAGTTTTATGAGCAAATCGCTGTTTTTTACTGAGTCCATCATCAGTACGTCTCTGTACAAATAATCTGTGGCAATTTCATCCAGCAACATCATTTTTTCACTTTCATGCCTCAATACAATGTCTGGGTATGAACCAAAACGAAGCAGGCTCTCCAAATTATCATTCATCCACATTTTGCCAAAGTGATTTATCAGTTCATTTATAGAAATAGGCGAAATTTGAAACTTAATATTTCTCCCTGTCAGAGGTTCATTGAGTTCGTTGCTCAATTCAAAGCTGCTTGAGCCAGAAGCAATAATTTGTATTTCAGGATAAGTATCGTGAATGAGCTTCAATACCAACCCTATATCTTTGATTTTTTGTGCCTCATCAAATACCACCAACTTATTATCACCCAAAAAACTGCGGATTTGTTCTATATTCTTGCTTTCGAGCAATTCTTTGACTTGAATGCGTTCACAATTGAGATAAACTGACGGAAGGTTGTTTTTTAATAAATCTTTGCAAATGGTTGTTTTCCCTACTTGACGAGCACCCATTATCATTACCACTTTATTTTTATAAAGCCAATTTTGAATGGTGTTAGTTTTAATTCTGTCAATCATTTCTGTATTCTATCGTACAAATGTACTAGTTTATATACAATTTAGTACTTACTATCTATAAATTAAATATAATTTATCGAATTAACCTGATAAATTTTAATATAATCATATAAAATATTGATTAATAGCTATTTATAGGTATAAATGGCCTTCATATCCTTAAGTATGCTTCTCCTATAACCTACTTACTCTTCGATTAAAATTCGAATTTTGTGTCGGTAATATATATTCATCCTTTATCACACTAATGATGATAATTTTTTACATTTAGGAAACATTTCAAGTAATCAATTTGTAGTATTATCAATAATTAACAATAATGTCATGGATAAGGTAACCATAAGAAATAAATATATTGAATATGTGCTGGAGCAAGGTCACAAACCTAACTCTGTGTTTTCGTTTGCCAAGTCATTGGGTATGGAGGAAACAGATTTCTACACTTTTTACAGTTCGTTCGAAGCTATCGAAAGTGAATTCTGGAAATCTACTTTTGATGAAGCTTTGGAAAAACTAGCAAAAGACAAAACCTATAAAGGTTATGGATCAAAGGACAAATTATTAACTTTCTACTTTGTGTGGATCGCCATTTTACGAAATAATAGAAGTTACGTACTTTCATTTAAAGATGCTAAAATTAAATCCATAGCCCTTACCAACGCTTCTTTAAGTGCTTTCAAAACAGCATTTCTTGAGTATGCTTCACAATTGGTGAAAGAAGGAACCGAAACCAAAGAATTAAAAGAACGAAAATTTATCAGCGATAAATATCACTATGGATTGTGGATTCAAACCATGTTTGTGCTCAACTACTGGGTTAACGATAATAGTGCAAATTTTGAAATGACGGATGCTGCTATTGAAAAAGCCGTGAATCTTTCATTTAAACTATTGGCCGACAATACCTTGGATAATGTTATTGACTTTGGCAAATTTTTATTCCAAAAAGCAGTATGAGTAACGACTCCAAAGAACAGGTTACAATTCCCGTTTCCAAAATAGAGAGAGCAGGTCACTTTGTAGCTACAGGTGTTAAAGTGGGCGGTAATTATGTCAAACACTACGCCCAAAAACTTATAAACAAAGACACATCTCGTGAAGAACTGCTTCAGGACAATGCCGATGATATATATGAAACGCTCAGCCATTTGAAAGGAAGTGCTCTGAAAGTGGCACAAATGCTCAGCATGGATAGAGGGATTATGCCCAAGGCCTATCAGGATAAGTTTCAGCTTTCACAGTACAGTGCACCTCCTTTGTCATCACCATTGGTTCTGAATACATTCATGAAAACACTTGGAAAAACTCCAGGTGAATTATTCGATACTTTCGATATAAAGGCAAGCAATGCAGCATCTATTGGTCAAGTCCATCAAGCCACAAAAAATGGTAAAAAACTAGCTATCAAAATTCAATACCCAGGAGTTGCAAATAGCATTAGCTCAGACCTTAAAATTGTAAAACCGTTTGCCGTTCGCATTGTAGGATTAGCTGCAAGAGATGCTGACAAATATTTTGAAGAAGTTGAAAGCAAACTTTTGGAAGAAACAGATTACACACTTGAACTTAGGCGTTCAATGGAACTTTCAGAATTATGTGCTCATATCCCGAATTTGACTTTCCCAAAATATTATCCGGAAATGTCATCAGCTAAAATCATAACCATGGATTGGCTGGAAGGCATGCACATGAAGGATTTCATAGCATCTAACCCAACTCAAGAAGCATTAAATAGAGCCGGACAAGCCCTTTGGGACTTCTATGATTTTCAGGTGCACAAACTCAAAACAGTACATGCCGATCCACATCCGGGTAATTTTTTGTTCAAAGAAGATGGTACGGTAAGCATATTTGACTTTGGATGTGTTAAGGAAATACCCAAAGATTTCTACGATAATTATTTCTTGCTGACCAATCAAGAAATATATAAAGACGAAGCGAGAGTGCGAGAGGTGTACAATAATCTTGAAATGATTCACCCAACAGATACAGAGCAAGAAATCAATTTTTTCAAACCGCTTTTTAAGAAAATGATTGATATGCTCACTTATCCGTTTACAGTATCAAGTTTTGATTTTGGAGATGATACTTATTTCAAAGAAATATATGAATACATTGAATATGTTTCCAATTTGAAAGAAGTGAGAGAATCTATAAAAGCCAGAGGTTCAAGGCATTCGTTATATGTCAATCGCACTTATTACGGATTGTACAATATTCTAAATAGTCTCAAATCAAATATCAAAACACACGGTCCTTTACATTTCAACTGATTATGAGCAAATTATATCGAATAAGTTTTGTCCAAAATATTCCATCTGATATTGATACAATTTGGGATTTTATTTCATCGCCTGCTAATCTAAAAAAAATAACCCCTCCACATATGGGCTTTAAGATTTTATCAGAAATTGATTCTGATAAAATGTATACAGGTCAAATAATTGAGTACACTGTGTATCCATTCCCACTGATTCCTATGGGTTGGGTCACTGAAATCAAACATGTCAAAGACAAAGAATATTTCGTTGACGAACAAAGGTTTGGTCCATATGCTTTATGGCACCATAAACATTTCATCAAACCAATTTCTAATGGTGTTGAAATGCGCGATATTGTTGACTATAAAATTCCATTTGGTTTTATTGGAGATATTGCCAACATTATATTGGTGAAAAAACAGCTGAAAAATATTTTTGAATATCGATTCCAAAAAATTGAAGAGATTTTTGGGAAATATTAATTCTTAAATTAGTTCGTTCAGTTTGACCAATTTATTGCGTAAATAAAAGTCCAGTGTAACCAATGCAGCCATTGAATCCACAATAGGGACTGCTCTGGGCAACACGCATGGGTCATGCCTACCTTTACCTGAAACTACAACCGAATCGCCAGCTTCATTAACACTTTCTTGATCATGCATAATGGTAGCCACTGGTTTGAAGGCCACATTGAAATACACATCCTCTCCGTTCGTAATTCCTCCCTGAACACCCCCTGAATAGTTAGTTCGAGTTTTTACTTTATTATTTTCTATGTAAAAAACATCGTTGTGTGTCGAACCATTGTATTTGATACCCTCAAATCCACTTCCATATTCAAAGCCTTTTACCGCATTAATGCTTAACATTGCCTTACCAAGCTCTGCATGAAATTTGTCAAAAACAGGCTCTCCCAATCCTACGGGAACTCCTTTGATTACACAAGTGACAATACCACCAATAGTGTCGGCTGCTTTGCGCGTATCGTCAATTAACTTGTACATTTTTTCAGCCATTTCCGGGTCGGGACAACGGACATCATTGGTATCTATTTTGGTCAAATCGAGTTCTTTATAGCTTTTATCCAATTTCAGTGACCCTACCTGCGACACATAAGAATGAATGGACACACCTATTTTATTTAAAATTTGTTTAGCAATAGCTCCGGAAGCCACTCTTGCAATAGTTTCTCTTGCCGAACTTCTGCCACCACCTCTGTAATCTCTGATGCCATATTTTACTTGATAAGTATAATCGGCATGTGAAGGGCGATATTTATCTGCTATATGCGAATAGTCTTTACTCTTTTGGTCAGTATTCAGCACTACTATATGAATAGGGGTTCCTGTGGAATAGAATTTACCATCATTATTAGGTTCAAATATTCCGGAAAGAATTTGAAATTCATCCGGTTCTTGCCTTTGAGTAACAATTTTGGACTGACCTGGTTTCCTGCGACTAAGCTCTTTTTGAATGTCTGCTAAATCAATTTCTAATCCTGCCGGGCATCCATCAATGATTACGCCTACTCCTTTACCATGCGATTCACCAAAAGTGGTGATTTTGAATATTTTACCGTACGAATTTCCCACTGATTCAATTTAGAACACAAAAATACGAAATTCGGATTTCGGATTCACGATTTACGAATGAAGATTTATGATTTCGGAATAATATTTTCAAATTTATTATTTATAACCTAACACCTTTAACATCGAATCTGTTGATTGTTCGGGGGCAAATAGCCGGGTTTGAATATTGTCATCATCGTCCAAATCCACAATCACATGTTTGGGTGCAGGAACCAAGCAATGTTGAACACCTCCATACCCTCCTACGGATTCTTGGTAAGCGCCCGTGTGAAAAAACCCTACATATAATTGTTCATTAGGGTCAAAAACCGGTAAAAACACGTCTTGACCATCAGCTTCCGAATTATAATAATCCATTGAATCACAAGTAATTCCGCCAAGATTTACCCTAGTATATTCTTTTTCCCATTGATTAATTGCCAACATGATAAATTTTTGCTTTAATCCCCAAACATCTGGAATGGTTGTCATAAATGAGCTATCAATCATGTACCAAAGCTCCTTATCATTTTGTTGTTTGCAATCAATCACTGAATATATAATGGCGCCTGCTTCACCTACAGTAAAAGAACCAAATTCAGTAAAAATGTTAGGATTTGGCACATTGTATTCTTTACAAATATTGACGATATTTTCAATGATTTGCTCTGTCATATATTTATAATCGTACTCGAAATTGATATTGGTTTTAATCGGGAAACCTCCTCCAATATCTATAGTATCAAGCGTAGGGCAGATTTGCTTTAATTCACAATATAAATGCAAAAATTCAGTAAACTCATTCCAATAATAGGGGGAATCTTTAATACCTGTATTTATAAAAAAGTGTAACAATTTAAGATTAAAATTCTTACTATTTTTTATTCTTTCTTTGTAAAAATTCACCACTTCACTTGGTCTAATTCCTAACCTTGAGGTATAAAACTCAAACTTAGGTTCTTCATCTGCTGCCAACCTTATTCCTACTTGAAGTTTGCCTTCAAGCTTACCTTCATAAGAATCAATTTCTTTCAGGTTATCCAAAATGGGAACTACATTAGTAAATCCTTTTTGATACAGTTCAATGATTCCATCCGTGTATTTTTTTTGTTTATATCCGTTACAAAGAATATAAAGGTCTTTGTCGATTTTTTTCTTTGCTAATAGTGACTTTATAATTTCCAAATCATTGGCGGACGATGTTTCCAAATAAATGTCACTCTCCAGTGCTTGCTCCAGAATAAACGAAAAATGTGATGATTTTGTACAATAACAGTAAGTGTATTCACCCTCGTAATCGTATTTTTTCATCGCATTTCTAAAAAGTCGTCTGGCTTTTTGAATTTGTTGAGTTATTTTAGGAAGATATGTTAACCTAAGTGGAGTACCGTATTTTTTTATTAATTTCATGAGAGGAATGTCATGAAAATAGAGTTCGTCTTTTAATTCTTTAAATTCTACAGTTGGGAATTCAAAGTTTTGGTGAATGAGGTCTACGTATCTATCCATCTATATAAATGGCATAAAGCAAATTGTTGTTTTTTTGGAAATCCGGTTCAATAATCAATGAAAAAATAGTTTTTTCAAAGGTTTTTTTTGTTAATCTTGGCTTTCGATTAATATGTATCACATTTTATCCAAAAGCCTCAGTTTTATTATCAGCCCCTTTTGGTGGATTTTGGCACTTTTATTGGTGTATCTATTTTCAAATAAGGTTAAAGTCAGAAAAATATCAGGATTTTTATCTCTGACGTTATTTTTGCTATGTTCAAATCATTTTATTATTAACAAATTAATTTCGATGTGGGAAATTCCACTTAAAAAAGTTAATCAAATTAGCAATTATGACATAGGGATAGTGTTAGGGGGAGGCGTAAAAACTGAGTTAAGAGATACCAATAGAGTATTTCTTAATGCATCAGGCGATCGATTGATACAAGCTGTTCAACTTTACAAAATGGGCAAAATAAAAAAGATATTATATGCAGGTGGGGCTGCAAATTTGTTTGGTCAAAAAGTTCCTGAAGCAACACAAGTACTTAAGTTTTTAAAGTTACTTTCTATTCCTGATACCGCCATAATTATAGAACCCAATTCCGTAAACACTTTTCAAAATGCAAAGTTCTCGGCCCAAATAATTCTCAACAATAATTTGGCTTCCTCTTCAAAATTATTAATCACTTCGTCATTGCACATGCGTAGAAGCTTGGCTGTTTTCCAAAAACAAGGAATCAATTGCGATTCTTATCCGGTGGATATGGCTTCCGAATCAGGTCCACATAATCCGGATTTTTACTTCATACCCAGTTTAGATGCATTATTGGAATGGCAAAATTTATTGCATGAAATTGCAGGATTTGTTACATATAAAATAATGGGGTACTTGTAAAAGGAGTTGCGAGTAGTAATTAGTGTATAATGCCTGGGGCATTGGAAATTATGAAATGCCTATCTTGTATTTATTAAAGTAGCCTATTTTAAGCAATAAGTAAATTACTAAAGCAATAATGATGCCAACCAATGCCCCCATTAGCACATCTAATGGGTAATGGACACCCAGATATATTCGAGTATATGATACAAATATTGGCCATAAAAAAACAAACCCTATCAACTTATTAGTGTTTATTAAAAGTAGGTATATCAAAAAAGCAACACCGGCAGTATTTGCTGCATGAGAAGAACAAAATCCGTATTCGCCACCACAATGAAAAGGTGTATGCACTTTGCCTGATAATGCTGGTTCATAGCAAGGTCTAAGACGCTTAAAGTTGGGCTTCATAAATCTAGATGTAAATTGATCGGACAATGTTACCACTAAAGCAATACCTACTAATATTGCGATAGCGTGTTTTTTATATTTTGAAATAATTTTCCACAATAAAATTAAATATAGAGGTATCCAAGCCCAAGTAGTGGTCAAAAAACCAATTATTGGATCAATTAGAGGAGAATTAAATCCATTAATAACTAAAAATAAACTTTGATCTGCTTTTTCTATTATCTCAATCAAGCCCATTCAATTCCTTTTTTGAGCAAACTTACTGTTTTTTCTTCTTCACTATTTGGTTCAACTTTATAATTATATACCCACTGTGCTTCCGGAGGCATACTCATCAGAATAGATTCCGTTCTGCCATTGGTGTCCAAACCAAATTTAGTACCTTTATCATATACTAAATTGAATTCAACATACCTGCCTCTTCGCAATAGTTGCCATTTTTTGTGATTTTCATTAAATGGGAGTTTCGCATTTTTATCCATTAAATGACCATAAACAGGTGCAAATATACTACCTACATCTTTAACAAATTCCCAAAGTTGAATTTTGTTAACGTTTTCATTTTCAGACAAATGGTCAAAAAATATTCCTCCTATTCCACGTGTTTCGTTTCTATGTTTAATGTAAAAATAATCATCGGCCCAGTTTTTAAATTTTGGGTAATAATTACTATTGTGTGTGTCACAAACTTTTTTAAGTTGTTGATGAAAAAATTGTGCATCATCTTTTACTACATAATGTGGTGTTAAATCAATACCACCACCAAACCAATACCTGCCATTACTCATTTCAAAGTACCTCACATTCATATGAATAATAGGTACCATTGGGTTGCTTGGATGCATTACTATAGATACACCTGTTGCAAAAAAGTCGGATTCCGGCAAATTGAGTGCTTTAAGTACATTTTGTGGTGTTTTACCCCATACAGCCGAAAAGTTTACTCCAGCTTTCTCAAGTATATTCCCGTTTACAATCACTCTGGAACGTCCACCTCCTCCTTCTGCTCTGTCCCATTTATCTTCAATAAATTTTGCTCTTCCATCCCTATTTTGAATTTGTTCACAAATAGCATCCTGGAGCGTAATAAACCAATCTTGTATTTCTGTTTTATCTACCATTTTGTAAAATTATAAATGTAGTGAGAGTAAAAAAATAATAAATGATATTCAAGCAACATCTAAATAAATTTGACTTAATAAATGTGAAAATTATTTAAGATACCATCTATATTGCACTTTATTAACAAAATAGTACAAAATATGCGTTTCGTAATTTTAATTTTAATTTCCTCATTTTCAATACTTTTAGCTCAAAATAACATAGATAACGGTTATACAAAAATAGCTGCCGATAAAAAATATGGTGAGTTCATTTGGTTTCACAGTGATAGTATGAATAAAGATTTTCCTTGTTTGGTTTTTTTACCAACGGATTATAAAAATAATAAAAAAGAATATCCAGTGGTGTACATGTTACATGGCTACAATAACTCCCCATTTACTGAAGAAGGGATTCGTTCAATGAATAATTCGGCAACAGGGATACTTGAAGCAGCCAATGAATTTCAAGTGATTATCGTATGTCCGTTGGTTGGCAATAAATATTATATCAATTCTCCAATATTTAAAGAACAAAAATATGCATCATTGATTGGGACTGAATTGGTTCAAATGATTGACAATAAATATCGTACCAAAAAAGATAGAAATGCAAGAATACTTGCAGGGTTTAGTATGGGTGGTTATGGAGCTGTTAGCCTTTTGTGCAGATATCCGGAAGTATTTTCTACGGCCATAAGCAGAGGAGGTGCTTTGGATGCACAATCATTGATGGATGACCTAAATTGGGATGATATTAGTTTAGAGATACTTGGTGATTATTGGCAAAATCAAAAACAATATCACTTGCATAGTATAGTAAACTTGCTCAATAAAATTCAAAATCGTAATGATGTTTCCATAGTACTGGAAGTGGGTCGTGAAGATTTTTTATACACAGGAAATAAAAAAGTAGAGGCAAAACTACGCACCACCAAGATTCCATATATTTTTGCTGAATATCCGGGTGGGCATATTTGGAGTAAAAATGCGCTTCAAAGTATGTTAACCCATTTGCAATATTTTAATAAAACAAAATAGTGAAGCATTTTCTTGACGAAGATTTTTTGTTGAATTCTGATACTGCTAAATATTTGTATCACACTCATGCTGCTAACTTACCTATTATTGATTATCACAATCATTTGCCTCAACAGGAAGTAGCTGAAAATAAAAAATTTGCATCGATTACAGAAGTTTGGCTCAAAGGCGATCATTACAAATGGCGTGCCATGCGTACCAATGGTATCAATGAAGCATTTATTACCGGAAAAGAAACATCAGATTGGCAAAAATTTGAAAAATGGGCAGAAACTGTTCCATATACCATGCGCAATCCATTATACCATTGGACGCACTTAGAATTGCAAAGATATTTTGGTGAAACCAGATTGTTAAATCACGAAACGGCAAAGGCAGTATTTGACTTAACAAATGAAAAATTGCAACAGGGAAACTTCAGCACTCAAAAATTGCTGGAACGCATGCAAGTTGAAGTAATTTGCACGACAGATGATCCAATAGATACACTTGACAATCATTCAAAATTCAAAATTCAAAATTCAAAATTTGTAATGCTTCCTACCTTCCGCCCCGACAAAAGTATGGCGATTGATGAATTGGGTACTTGGAATGCATATATTAATCAACTGGAGCAGGTTGTAAATGGTGAAATCAAAGATTTTCAACGTTTTACAGACGCTTTAAAATCACGTCACGACTATTTTGCTAAATTAGGATGCAAACTTTCAGACCATGGATTAGAACATATATACGCAGCAGATTTTACTTTGAAAGAAATTGAGGCTATTTTTTATAAAGCCAGACGAGGTTCTGCGATTACCGATAGTGAAAAATTGCAATTCAAATCAGCCATGCTGTACATATTTGCTTTGATGGATGCTGAAAAAGGATGGACACAGCAATTTCACCTGGGAGCGTTACGCAATAATTCTTCCCGATTACAATCTCTGTTAGGCGCAGATTGTGGTGCGGATTCCATTGGTGATTTTAGCATTGCTCAACAAATGTCGAAGTTTTTTAATCGATTAGACAAAGAAGGAAAATTGGCCAAAACTATAATTTACAACCTCAATCCGGCTATGAATGAAGTATTTGCCACTATGATCGGCAACTTTCAGGATGGAACCATCCCTGGAAAGATACAATTTGGTTCCGGATGGTGGTTTCTCGATCAAAAAGACGGCATGACCAATCAAATAAATACACTTTCCAATTTGGGTTTGCTGAGCCGATTTGTAGGAATGCTTACCGATTCGCGTAGTTTCCTTTCTTTTCCTCGTCATGAATATTTTAGAAGAATTCTGTGCAATATATTGGCTCAAGATATTGAAAATGGCGAACTGCCCAATGACCGCAAATGGATTGGACAAATGGTAGAAAATATCTGTTATTATAATGCAAAATCATATTTCAACTTTTAATAAAATGAAATTTATCAAAACTTTTGGTCTAACCCTTTTTACATTGTGTGTTTGTGCCCAAGAAGCTCTTATTACCAATATTCAAGGTCGTAAAACGCAAAGCCTCAACGGAACATGGCAATATATTGTTGACCCTTATGAGACAGGTTATTATACCTATAGATTTACTCAAAGAAATGAAAACGACCGAGAAGCATACTGGAGTCGTGGAATACCATCTGACAAAACAGACAGATTGGAACATGGATATATTTCAAAATATACATTGCAAGTACCGGGCGATTGGAATAGTCAGGATCCGAAGTTTTTTTATTACGAAGGCACCATTTGGTATCAAAAGTCATTTAACTATCAAAAATCAAATGCCTCAAATAAAGTTTTTTTGCATTTTGGAGCAGTGAATTATGCTGCGGAGGTGTTTTTAAATGGCAAGAAATTGGGCAGTCATAAAGGAGGATTCACTGCATTCAATTTTGAATTACCGGATTCTGTTTTGAAAACAAATGATAATTTTTTGGTAGTAAAGGTAGATAACAAACGGTATCGGGATGAAATTCCAACCATTAATACCGATTGGTGGAACTATGGAGGAATCACACGGGATGTTAACTTAGTGGAAGTTCCTAATACTTATATTCAAGATTATTCATTTCAATTACAAAAAGATGGCACCATTCAAGGATTCGTTAAACTCAATCGTCCCTCAGATGAAAATATCACTATCGAAATCCCTGAATTAAAATTTAAAAGAGTTTACAATTCAAACGAAATCCAAAATCTAAAATCTAAAATCCAAAATCTAATAAGGTGGTCACCCGAAAATCCAAAATTATATAAAGTAATAATTACTTCTGCAACTGATAGAATCGAAGAAAAAATAGGATTCAGAACCATTGAAACCAAAGGCAAGCAATTGTTGCTCAACGGTAAGCCATTGTTTATGAGAGGTATTTGTATTCATGAAGAAATTCCACAGGAAATTAGAAGAGCAAAATCAAAAGCAGATGCTTTACAATTATTGAGTTGGGCAAAAGAATTGAATTGTAATATGGTTCGCCTCGCACATTACCCGCATAACGAAAACATGACTCGTGTTGCTGATTCACTTGGCATATTGGTTTGGTCTGAAATTCCGGTGTATTGGACGGTTGATTTTACCAGTAAAACCGTGCTCGAAAAAGCTAAGGTGCAACTGAATGAAATGATTTCCAGAGATAAGAACAGGACTTCAATTATCATTTGGTCAGTAGGTAATGAAACTCCAGTCAGTGATGCCAGAACTGAATTTATGAAAACCTTGGCATTACTTACCAAACAAATAGACAGTACTCGATTAGTTTCCGCAGCCTTAGAAGTACATTACAACCCTGGTGACTGGGACAAGCACATTGTTAATGACCCTTTGGGCAAATATGTGGACTTAGTAGCGGTGAATGAATATAAAGGCTGGTATGGAGGCCTTCCAACTAATTGTAGAACCATGTCTTGGGATGTGCAATTTGACAAACCATTTTTCATCAGTGAAACAGGTGCAGAAGCATTAGGTGGATTTTATGGAGACACTTTAACGAGATGGAGTGAAGAATATCAGGAATGGTATTACAAAGAACAAACGAACATGATGCGTAAAATTGGGTATGGATTTGTAGGTGCCTCACCTTGGCTGTTGGCCGATTTTAAATCACCCAAACGAAATAACCCTGTATACCAGGAAGGATGGAATAACAAAGGGGTAGTGGATCAAAAAGGTAGAAAGAAGAAAGCTTTTTATGTACTGAAAAAATATTTTGATGAAATGAGTAATTTGAAAAGATAAATGTTAGATGTTAAATTTTAAATGAAAATAGTTCAAAACCTCACATTTCAAGTCATCATTTGCGTTCTTTTGGGCGTTCTAGTAGGATTTTTCTTTCCTGAATTGGGTATGGCAATGAAACCGCTCAGCGACTTATTTTTTAAAGTCGTAAAGATGCTCGTGCCTTTAATTGTTTTTTTTAGTGTTGTAAATGGTATTGGCGGTATTGGCAGTCTAAAAAAATTAGGCTCCATGGGTGGTAAAACGTTATTATACTTTGAGTTAGTTACCACTTTGGCGCTTTTTATTGGACTTTTTATTGCCAATTGGGTACAACCGGGTGCAGGAGTTGATTTTTCGGCCATCAAAAAAGAGATGATGCCAAATGGACTTGAATCAGGTGCAAAAGGAATTAATTGGGCGGAGTTTTTACAACATTTGGTTCCAGGTAATGCAGTTAAAGCATTTGCAGAAGGAGACGTAATTCAGGTATTGGTGTTTGCAATATTATTCGGAATGGGATTGCTTCAACTGGGTTCCAAAGGTGAAACTTTGGTAGGAGCATTTGACAAAATACTGCATGTACTCTTTAATATATTGGCCATGCTAATGAAGTTGGCACCTATTGCGGCTTTTGCTGCAATGGCATATGCAATTGGTAAGTTTGGGCTGCAAAGCTTAATTCCACTGGGTAAAATCATGCTTTGTTTTTATGCCACTGTGATATTGTTTGTGTTTGTTGTACTGGGGTCAATTGCCCGATATACAGGCTTTTCCATATTCAAATACCTCAAATATATCAAAGATGAAATTTTAATTGTTGTTGGCACTTGTTCATCAGAAACAGTACTCAACCGAATGATGAAAAAAATGGAAGATGCCGGAGTTACTCCTTCCGTAGTTCGTTTTGTGCTGCCTGCAGGATATTCTTTTAATCTGGATGGCTCTACTATTTATTTATCAATGGGTGCTATATTTTTGGCTCAGGCATTTAATGTGCCACTTACCTGGCAGCAGCAACTTTCTATCTTATTTATATTAATGGTTACGTCCAAAGGAGCTGCAGCCGTGCACGGGAGTGCCATAGTAGTACTGGCAAGTACAATGGCAGCATTGGAAATAGTGCCTGTAGAAGGCGTTGCCTTGTTGCTCGGTGTGGACAGGTTTATGTCAGAAGCAAGAGCAGTTACCAACCTGATTGGCAATGGTGTAGCCACACTTTTTATGGCAAAATTGGAAGGAGAGCTGGATGAAAAGAGAATGGTGGAGGTGATGAGATAAAAATTAGTTAGTTTTTTTTATTGATTTTGTCCATGTTTTGAGTTTAAGCTAATTATAAAAAAGTAACAATATATACAGTGTACTATTTATAAAAAATAGATTATTTTTGTACTATGATTGCTATAAAGAAATATATTAACATTGATAATGAAATTCTTTCAGGAACACCTGTTTTTAAAGGAACTAGAGTTCCAATCACCACACTTTTTGATCATTTAGAAAAAGGTATTTCATTAGATGAATTTTTAGATGATTTTCCTTCGGTATCTAAGGAACATGCTATTGCTTTAATTGAAATAGCCAGTACAATATTGACCTCAAAAAACATTGAGCAAATTTATGAAACTGCTGCTTGATGAAAATTTACCAAAAAAATTAAAACTTGATTTTACAGAGTACGAAATTTATACAACATTCGAAAAAGGGTGGGCTGGAATTTCAAATGGAAATCTTTTGAAGCTTTTATTAGAAAATGAATTTGATGCATTATTGACATTTGATAAAAATCTACAGTTTCAACAAAATTTCTCGAAATATCCTATTAAAGTCATTGTAATAAATGCATCTGACAATAGTTATTTAACCTTAAAAAATTATATAAATAAAATTAAAGTAGTATTAAACACTAATTTTAATGTTGGACCTGTTGTGATTAGTTAAATTTGCAAATAGAGTAATTGTATTATTTGAACACATTATTCTTAGTCACTTTATTCTTAGCTTTGTATATATGAATCCAAACATTGTACGAAAAACTACTTTTGAACAAGATTTGAAGGATAAAGAAATGGTTTACATTAACTTATCTCCTATCGAAAGAATTAAACTCAATACAGAACTCAATAAAAGGATGTATTTTGATATTCAAAAACCTGATTCTATTAAATTGGTAATCAAACGAAAATGAGTGTATTTGGAGAGTTACACACTAAAATACTTAAATCGTTTGAAAAAAATAAAGTTGAATACTTACTCATTGGTGGTCACGCGGCTATTTTCTATGGAGTTAGGCGCACAACTTCTGATATTGATTTATTTGTAAATCCGACTGTTACAAATGGACATAAAGTAATTTCTGCTTTCAAAGATATAAAATTAGATACAGGAGACTTAATACCTGAAGATTTTGAAAAAGAAATATACCTTAGTTTTGGGAGTTATAATGATGGAGTTGATATTTTGAATTTTACTCCAGGTGTTACCTTTGAAGAAGCTTATAAAAACAAAAAACTTTTTGATACAGGTGAATTGCAATTGAATATCATACATTACTTAGATTTGATCAAAAACAAGGAAAATTTGAACAGAGAAGGTAATAAATCATTTATTGATAAATATGATGTTTCTGAATTAAGGAAAATTTTTAAAATTAAGGATTAAAATAATGATCGTAACCTTTGGAGAAATACTCCTTCGCCTTTCTACTGCCAATTCCCAATTAATATCTCAATCCAAGAGTTTTGACGCTTTATATGGAGGGGCTGAAGCTAATGTAGCTTGTGCCCTCGCCCGATGGGGTCATCAGGCCGCTTTTATAACTGCCATACCTGACAATGAGCTTGGATTTACAGCCATGCAAACTTTATTAGCAAATAATGTTGACACGCAATTTATTCAAAAAACGAATCACAGAATTGGAATGTATTTCCTAGAAACAGGCGTTGGATTAAGAGCTTCCAAAGTGATTTATGACAGAAACAATACTGCATTTTCGAATATAACTAAAGGTCAATTCAATTGGCATGATATCTTTAAATACAAAAAATGGTTTCATTTTTCAGGCATTTCTGCTGCAATATCACAATCAACGGCAGATGCTTTATTAGAGGCGGTTGAAATTGCTTCAAAACAAGGTTTAACAATTTCAACCGATATAAATTACCGATCCAAACTTTGGAAATATGGCAAGCAACCTAAGGAAGTCCTTCCCGAATTATTAAAATATTGCGACATAATTATGGGAGGTATTGACGCTCCTGAGAAAGTATTTGGTATTGTACCAGCAGGCAAAAATACAACCAACATTGAACTTTCAGATGCAGATATTCAGTCAATATTTGGTCAATTGCACGATTTATTTCCCAAAGCTTCTTTATTTGCAACCACATTAAGAAAAGTGATTAATAATAATCATCATACGCTCCAAGGAGTGATTTATAATAACAAACAACTTTTTAAGTCAAAAACAATTGATATACCTCAAATACTTGACCGTGTAGGTGGGGGTGATGCATTTATGGCTGGCTTAATATATGGAAGTATAAATTTTGATAATAATTTGGAAAAAATTGTAAACTTTGCCACCTCTTCATCGGTGCTCAAACATTACACTTTTGGTGATGTGTGCTTGAGCACTTTAGAAGAAATTGAAGAATTTAGTAAAGGATCGATAGTAATCAAAAGATAGAATGGCTTTATCAAAACAAGAAGTAGCTCAAAGAATAGCTGAAAGTGGCATGGTGCCTGTATTTTATAATGATGATCTGGAAGTATGCAAAAGTGTGCTTGGAGCTCATTACAGAGCAGGAGTTAGGGTGTTTGAGTTTACTAACAGGGGAGCGAATGCTTTTCAGAACTTTGTTGCACTAAAGAAATATGCTGAAAACAATTTTAGAGGATTAGTATTAGGAATAGGCACTGTTTTAGATGCGAAGACTTCCATAGAGTATATAAGAGCAGGTGCGGAGTTTATTGTTTCACCGGTTTTCAAACAAGAAATGGCAAATGAATGCAAGAAAGCATTCAAGCTATGGATACCGGGATGTTTTACGCCTTCTGAAATTGCCAATGCCATGGACCAAGGTGCCGAAATTGTAAAATTATTTCCTGCCAATGTGCTGGAACCTCGTTTCCTTAAAGGATTTTTGGCTATCATGCCACAAGCAAAAGTCATGCCTACAGGTGGCGTGGATCCAGATTTTGAAAGTATTTCCAAATGGTATGAGGCGGGTGCTATTACTTTAGGAATGGGGTCCAAACTCAACAAACAAGAGCATATTGATTCAAAAAATTATACTGCACTTGAAGAGGATGTAAGGCAATGCATGAAAATCATAAATGATTGCAGAACCCAATCTATTTAAACCATCAAAATGACTTTATTTGAAGCTATAGTTTTGGCAATTGTGGAAGGACTCACCGAGTTTTTGCCTGTATCATCCACAGGGCATATGATCATAGTTTCCAGCATTTTCGGCATTCAGAGTTCTGATTTCGTTAAAATATTTACGGTAAATATTCAGTTTGGGGCAATATTATCGGTGGTATTGCTTTATTACAAACGCTTTTTTCAATCGTTTGATTTTTATTTAAAGCTTTTGGTTGCATTTATTCCTGCTGCTATAATTGGATTTGCATTTGGCGATATCATTGATTCCTTGTTGGAGAGTGTTCTCGTTGTAGCAATTACTTTAATTTTAGGTGGAATTATATTGATTTTTGTAGATAATTGGTTTGAAAACACCGATGAAATAAAACCCAATACTTGGATGAAAAGCTTTTTAGTTGGTTGTTTTCAATGTATAGCGTTAATTCCTGGTGTTTCACGTTCTGCTGCAACCATTATTGGTGGCTTGACTCAAGGATGGGGACGTAAGCAAGCAGCCGAATTTTCGTTTTTCCTGGCAGTACCTACTATGTTTGCTGCTTCTGCTTACAAATTGCTCAAAGGATATAAATTCATACAGTATGATGATATACAAATTCTTATCATAGGAAATATAGTTGCGTTTTTAGTGGGTGTTTTAGCAATAAAGTTTTTTATAACTTTTTTAACTAAATATGGTTTCAAAATATTTGGTTATTATCGCATAGCAGTAGGGGCTATCATTTTAATTTTACTTGCCTTAGGAACTCAACTGCAAATTCAATAATGGGAATCATCAGTTCATTAATTAAAGTTGCATCTACTTTGGCTCAAAATCCAAAGCGGTTGCTTCGTGTGCTCAACAACGAAGATGATTACCAGCAACAAGTAATCAAAAAATATAATAATAAATATGGCTTGCCTGTAATTGATTTGTTGGACTTATTTCCCGATTTCGATGTAACTCTCGATGCTTACAGTTACCTTGAAGGTGCTTCATTGCCTACAGACATGGCTATGCTGAAAAAGTTTGCCCAATCATTTCCGGAGTGCAATTATTTCGAAATTGGGACCTGGAGAGGCGAGAGTATAGCCAATGTTGCACCTGCTGCCAAAATGTGTACTTCACTTAACTTGTCGGGCAATGAAATTCGGGCACTTGGTTTACCTGAAGGATGTGTCACCATTCAAAGGTTCTATTCTAAAAATATTCCCAACATTAAATATGTGGAACACAACTCGTTAACGTTTGATTTTAAATCACTTAACGATACATTTGATTTGATTTTTGTGGATGGCGACCATCGATACGATGCTGTTGTATCTGATGCTCGAAATGCATTCACTTTATTAAAAAATGAAAAATCTATAATTGTATTTCACGATTATGGAATGAGCACCGAAAAAATCAGATGGGAAGTATTTGCCGGAATATTGGAAGCTTGTCCTACAGACAAACGGCATCGTTTATTTCATATTTCTAATACCCTTTGTGCTGTATACTTACCTGAAGGCAACTATCCTACTCGCACCATTGGATTCCCTGAAATGCCTAACAAAAAATTTAGGATTCATTTGAAGGCAGAAAAAGCTATATAAGCTAATCAGATTCATTCATAAACCAATTTCAATACTTATATAACAATACATTTATGAAACTATTAATTTTCATCAAAATTGATTGACAAATTATTCCTGTTTCACAAATAAATTAAGTTCATATATTTGCTGTTTATATTATATCAAGCCTATGTCTGCGGACCCAAAGGTTTTAGGGGAAGTAAAAAAAATTCTCACTGCATATTTGGAACGTAAAGAGTTACGCAAAACTCCCGAACGTTTTGCCATACTCGAAGAGATTTACTCACGTAACGATCACTTTGACGTAGAACAGCTATATGTAAGCATGAAAAACAAGAATTATCGTGTAAGTCGTGCTACAGTCTACAATACCCTTGAAATATTTATTGAATGCGATTTAGTAATCAAGCATCAGTTTGGCAAAACTCAAGCACAGTTCGAAAAAGCTTATGGTTTTAAACAACACGACCATATGATATGTGTAGATTGCCACATTGTAAAAGAATTTTGCGATCCTCGTCTTCAAAACACCCAATCAATGGTGGAAGATATTTTCAATTGTAAAATAATGCATCATTCGCTTATATTGTACGGCAATTGCACGAAGCCCAATTGCGAAAACAAAAAGACAAATCAATTATCACTCTAAAACTCTCATACAGTGAAATTTACAGAAAAAACAGAAAACAACATTTTGATAATCACTTTCAATGGCGACTTATTGGGTGCTTCAGATAGCTTGGAATTAATGGATGTAATTAATGATAAAATCAACCAAGGTATGTACAAAGCGGTTATTAACATGAAAGATGTACGTTACATGAACAGTAGTGGCATAGGAATGTTGGTAACTATTTATACTAAATTTAAAAATCGAAACGGAGAAGCTGTAATCTCAAATCCTTCCGATCAAATTGTTAAATTGCTCACAATGACTAAATTAGATACAGTCATTAAAATATTTGCTACCGAAGCAGATGCTCTTGCAAAATTAAATGTTTAAATAAATGGCAGTAGATATATTGTTGGGCCTTCAATGGGGTGATGAAGGCAAAGGTAAAATTGTGGACGTTGTAGCCCCTAAATACGATGTAGTAGCGCGTTTTCAAGGAGGACCTAATGCGGGACACACGCTTGAATTTGAAGGGCAAAAACATGTTCTGCATCAAATTCCTTCCGGAATATTTCATCCACAAATTAAAAATTTAGTAGGAAATGGGGTAGTGTTCGACCCTATCATTTTTAAAAATAAAGAAATAGCTAATTTGGAAAAATATGGGTTAGATTATACCAAAAATCTATTTATATCAAAAAAAGCTTCTTTAATAATACCTACTCACCGATTGATTGATTTGGCTTCTGAAAAAAGCAAAGGAAGTTCAAAAATTGGTTCTACGCTCAAAGGAATAACTCCAACATATCAAGATAAAATAGGTCGACAAGGATTAAGAATAGGTGATGTATTGGATCGTAATTTCCGTCAAAAATATCAACAATTATTTGATGCCCACAAACGCATTCTTGACTTTTATAATTTTGATTTCAGCAATGATTTAAAAGCTATTTTCGAATTTCATGTCTTTGATTATAGTTTCGAAAAAATTGAACAAGCTTTTTTTGAATCTGTCGAATTTCTGAAAACACTAAATTTGGTAAACAGTGAATATTTTATTAATGATGAAATTTCAAAAGGTAAAAAAATATTAGCTGAAGGAGCACAAGGTGCTTTACTCGATATCGACTTTGGTTCCTATCCATTTGTTACTTCATCAAACACCACATCTTCAGGTTGTTGTTCCGGGTTAGGAATTGCTCCTCGACACATCAAAGAGGTTTTAGGTATTTTTAAAGCATATTGTACAAGGGTTGGAAGTGGTCCTTTCCCTACCGAACTATTGGATCAAACAGGAGACAAAATCAGAGAAATCGGTCGTGAATTTGGCTCAACTACCGGACGTCCAAGACGTTGTGGTTGGCTCGATTTGCCGGCACTCAAATATTCAATTATGCTCAATGGCGTTACGCATTTGTTAATGATGAAAGCAGATGTACTCAACGAATTTGATCAAATAATGATATGCACCGGATATAAGCTTACCAATGGCGATATCACTGACAAACTGCCTTATGATATGATAAATGAACAAATTCAACCTATTTATCAAATAATGGAAGGTTGGAAATGTGGTTTGGAAAAAGTAACAAGTTTTGATCTGATGCCTAAGCCCTTAAGTAAATACATTGATTTTATTGAAAAGGAAGTAAAAATTCCTATTTCACTTGTATCTGTTGGGCCTGATAGAACCCAAACAATTATCAAATCCGGATTTAATACCATTTAAAAATAATAAATAAGTCAATATGCTTGATTTTGAAAAGCCAATTTTTGAACTTGAATCTAAATTGATGGAAATGCAACAACTTGCTATCGACAGTAATGTGGATGTGACTGAAGCAGTAAAGCAATTGGAAGAAAAAATTAAAAAATTGAAAAAAGATACCTATCAGAATCTTACCAGATGGCAAAGGGTGCAGCTTTCACGTCATCCGGAACGACCTTATACACTGGATTATATTCAGGAAATAGCTGATAGCTTTATAGAGTTGCATGGTGATAGGATGGTAAAAGATGATCCGGCAATGGTAGGTGGCTGGATTGAAATAGGAAAGCAGACGGTGATGGTCATAGGTCAGCAAAAAGGTCGAAATACTAAACAAAGGCAATACCGGAATTTTGGTATGGCGAATCCGGACGGATATCGTAAAGCATTACGATTAATGAAACTTGCCGAAAAATTCAACAAACCAATTGTTACTTTAATTGATACTCCCGGTGCTTTTCCAGGACTTGAAGCAGAAGAAAGGGGTCAGGGGGAAGCCATAGCTCGAAATTTGAAAGAGATGTTCATGCTTAAAGTTCCTGTTGTTTGTATTGTGATAGGTGAAGGAGCTTCAGGTGGAGCTTTGGGAATTGCCATTGGTGATAAAGTGCTGATGCTTGAAAACACTTGGTACTCTGTAATTTCACCAGAGTCCTGTTCATCTATTCTTTGGCGTAGTTGGGATTATAAAGAACAAGCAGCAGAAGCACTCAAGCTAACAGCACAAGATATGCTTAAGTTTGGGTTAATTGATGGTATAGTCAAAGAACCACTTGGTGGTGCACATACGGATCCTGTAGCGATGTCATCGAAACTTAAGAAAGTAATATTAGATGCAATAGAGGAGCTTCAAAAACTTGACACTGATGATCGAATTCAAAAACGAATTGACAAGTTTTGTGCAATGGGTGTATTTATTGAGAAAAAAACTGAAAAATTAGTATCGAGAACATAATTTTTTCGCCTTGCAAAGGACCAGATTTATCATTTTTCTTAAAGATGTTTTCCTGTTGGCAATTACTGCTGTAGGTGGTCCGCATGCACATATTCCTTTGTTTATCAAAAAACTTGTTAACGAACGCAGGTACATAACCGAAGAAGAGTTTGTTGAATTAAATGCGCTTTGCCAGATTCTACCCGGTCCAACTTCCACTCAAACCATTACCGCAATCGGATACAAAATAGGCAAAGCTGAACTAGCATACCTTACTTTATTAGTTTGGGCTTTGCCTTCTCTTATTTTAATGACTTCTGCCGCCATAGTTGTTACTTATTTTACTAATAATCAAATAGATATGCCATTTATCAAGTTTGTACCTGCAATGGCAGTTGCATTTGTGGCTTATGCTGCTTGGGCAATCAGTTCAAAAGTAGTTTCAACTAATATTGGCATTTTTTTAATGATAATTTCATCGGTTGTTGGGTTCTTCTTTCGCTCACCATATGTCACGCCTCTTATTTTGTTGGCAGGTGGATTGGCTACCACTTACAAATACAATCAATTTCCAAAAGAAGAAAAAGAAGAGAAATTAGATGTGTTTTGGGCCAATTTTATATTGTTTGTGGGTGTTTTTGTAGCCACATTTATACTTGGATTACTCGTTGATTACAAGCCTGTTAAAATGGGAATCAAGCTTTTTGAAAGCTTTTATAGAAACGGGAGTCTCATTTTTGGAGGCGGGCAAGTACTTATTCCGCTTTTGCATACGGAATATGTAGAATTGAAAAAATACGTAACATCATCTGAATTCTTAACCGGTTATGCATTAGTGCAAGCTGTTCCGGGACCTGTTTTTTCATTTAGTTCTTATTTAGGCGCTATTTCAATGAAAGAATACGGAATAGCAGGTCAAATTATTGGCAGTTTGTTGTCTACAGCCGGAATATTTTTGCCCGGGGCTTTTTTAATATTCTTTGTGTACCGAATTTGGGGAGGATTGAAAAAATACCGATTTATCAAAGCATCTTTAGAAGGGATTAATGCGGTTAGTTCCGGATTAGTAATAGGAGTAGCCGTATTTTTGTTCCAATCAGTAGAAATATCTATCGCAAATTGCATCATAATGGGAATCACTTTTATTGCTCTTTTAAGTCAAAAAGTACCTTCACATATCATAGTTCCACTTGGTTTGCTTGCCGGATGGCTGATTTCATGAAACAATTTGCATGATACAATTTGTTTCATGATTTAATTTGTATATATTTGTATTTACATAGATAAATTATGTCTAAGTATATTGATATATATGTCTGATTTTAATCCATTTACATTAAAAAATTACTTAGGACCTGCATACTTTTGTGATAGAGAAGATGAACTTAAAATATTATTAGAAAAGCAATCAAATCAACGAAATTGTACGCTAATTTCTAATAGAAAAATAGGCAAAACAGCACTGATTTATCACTTTTTTCATCAAATTAAACAACAGAATAGTGATATTATTTGCCTATATATTGATTTGTTTGCCACACAAAACTTTAATGATTTGGTTAAAGAAATCATTAAGGAAATAGGTATCAAATTTTATCCTAAGCCATCTCATTTTATTAAAAATATTGGTCAGATATTTTCATCTATTCGACCTGTAATTACATTTGATACCCTAACTGGAATTCCGCAAATAGAACTAAATCTGGAAGGCGAAGTACAAAAAAAACAAACCATTGACCAGATTTTTGATTTTTTAAACACCCGCAAACACAATGTAATTGTGGCATTTGATGAATTTCAACAAATAGCCAACTATCCTGAAACCAACACTGAAGCTTTGCTTAGAACCAAAATCCAAAATATGCATCAGGTACAATTTATATTTTCGGGTAGCAATAAGCACATGCTGTATCAAATGTTTGCATCCGCCAAAAGACCTTTTTATCAAAGTACGGATTTTATGTATTTGAATGCCATTGCTAAGGATGCTTATGGTTTATTTATCAAAAAGCATTTAATAGAAAATAAAAAAGAAATTAATGATGATACATTGGAATATCTATTTCAATTCACTCGTGTACATACCTATTTTGTTCAGGCAATGTGTAACAGATTGTATAACTATCCCAAAAAGCAACTTACAATCGAACACGTTAAAGATGTTTCGGAATTGATATTTATTGAAAATGAAACATTTTATATCAACTACCGCTCGTTACTTACTCAGCCTCAATGGCTTTTGCTCAAAGCAATAGCCAAAGAAGATGGCGCCTCACACCTGCAATCAAAAGAATTTATTGAAAAACATCACTTAAGTACACATGCTACTGTGAAGCGTTCGCTTGAAAAATTGTTGGATACCGAAATGGTGTTTGAAACCGAAGGCACATATTATGTTCAGGATGTGTTTTTGAGCCGGTGGCTTGAAAAGTTGCCGTATTAGTTATTTAAGCCGATTGATAATAATTTCAGCTTGTTCAAATGCTGCACTTAATGCTTTTTGTGAACGTAAGCCTCTATAATATCCTTCCAGATGCAATAAAGCATATACATCGTTCAATGCATTGAGCAACTTTTTGTCGTATTTGGCTAAGTTTTCTGTATAATATTCGATTCTAGCATTTTTTTTGGGTTTTGGCAAACCTGCAAGTTTAAAAAGCCCATCAAGCGCCAACAAAACGCCCAAATATGCTATGCCACAAGCAGATTTTACATATTTAACATCTACATAATATCCATCCTCCTTACCTGCAAGCTTTAGGGTTTTATAGGCATTTGCTAAATAACGCTTCGCTTCAGTATAGTAATTATTTCTGATTGCTATTTGTTCTTCCAGTGACATGACACAAAAATAGTAAATACTTAAAAATCTAAACTTAATTAACTATTATTCGAATTGTTTTGTGCAGCTTGTCTTCAAATATTATTTCAGCAAAGTAAAGGCCGGACATTAAATTATTAACATGAAATATTCCGTTAGATTTATCATTTATTATTTCATTTCCTAATAAGCCAACTAATCTAATACTACATGGTTTACCACTTTGAATAACAAATGAACCTGTGTTTGGATTGGGATAAATCATTAGTTCAATTTCAGAATTTTTTTCTACTGTATTTGATAATTTAGAACAATCTTCAACCATTATTCCAAACGATTTTGTTAATGTACAAACTTCATCCATTTTATATGAGTAGCTCAAATTATTATACAAAGCAGGTTGTGTGGTTGGCAAAACAAATTGCCCCTGGTTGTTGATTACATAACCAGACAAAGTTGTGCTGCTCGTATTCTGAATTATATTGCCATATAAAACAATACTTTGGGGTCCTGTTACGGTTGTACAAACGATCATTAATGGATAATCAAGCGTCATTGCATAGGGCCCCGAAATTGATAATGCAACAATGCTTTGATTTGTACACCCATTGTTATCTATACCTGTAACTGTATAAAAATTCACTCTTACTCCATTAGAAGAAGTTCCTGTGGTGGTTGGAATAAAAAATGATGCATTTGTAACACCATTAGACCATATATAAGTATTTGCTCCACTTCCAATTAACTTAGCTTCGGTTCCATAACAAACTTTTGTAGGACTTGCAATTCCAGAAACAGTCGGAAGTCCATTTACTGTAATGTTAACCAATAATTTATTATTACAACCTGTATTAGTATTAGTGCCTATTATTGTGTAAACTCCCGAATATAATGGCGTAATCGTGTTTCTGCCTGTTGAAAAAATCTTTGGCTCTGGACCAATTGGAATAACTGTGGTGCTTTGTCCTATACAAATGGGATTTGTCAAGTTAAAGAAATTATATTGTGGTCCATTTTTCATTCGAATCCGAACACTATCAATTGCGGTGCAATTATTTGAATCTATAACTGTTACTTTATAAAGAATTCCTGTTAATTGAGGAGTGATTAATGGCTCAGCTAAAGTGCTATCTGTAATTCCTATATTAGGAGTCCATGAAAATCGGTATTTATTTAAACCTATGTACTGTGTACCTCCCGTTGTTAATATTTTTGCCTTAATTGTATTTTGGCTGCACTCAGCACTATCTTTAAATATAGTTTGAACCGAAAGTGCGGGGTTAAGTCCAATATAAATAGTTGAAGTGTCTTTACAATTATTTACATCTGTTATAATAGCTTGATATGTTTGAGGAATTGAATTGGTTACCACAGGATTTTTGGCAGAAGTATTGCTTATTGCAAAGTTTGGTGTCCATTGATAAGTATAAGGCGTTTCGGTTTGTGTATTTATCCGGACATCTAATCCTAATGATTTATTAGGACAACGTACAGGAAAACCAGAGGTGCTTATGGCAGTAATGTCTGGTTTATTTTTAGGAATAATTTCAATTAAATCAGACCCATTACATCCTGTAGAATTATCGGTAACTTTAAGTTGATAACTTCCAGCTCCAGTTACAGTAATTGATGTATTTCCAACTAATGTACTATTAGGCAATAACTTCCATTCATATTTGTACCCACTTCCTGTTGGACTTGTTGGACTGTTCAGAATAACTTTAAAATTTGGACATTGAATTCTGTCGCTTCCTAGATTAACAACTGGAGTGGGATTTATGGGTATATATCCAAAATTGCGGCTAACAGGTGACCCCAAAGAATCAGCCGTGCATATTATTAAATATAATTCATTGGCAGTAGGAAATCCGGAAACTGTAAATGAAGCGCTATTAGATGAAGCCACTACTTCTCCTCCAATTAATTTTGAAACGGTCCAAGAATAACCTGAAATTCCCTGTTTTACTGAAGCTTGAAAGCTAAGAACACTATTTTGGCAAACAGTTTGGTTTGATAAATTCGCTGGCACACAACCCAAAGTTTGTTGGGCAATTATTTTATTTGTAAAAATAATAAGAAATATTATCCCAATCGTTAGTTTCATGACTATCAAAATATTTGTTTTCAATATTAGTTAAAATATTTTTGCAAACAAATACGAGAGTCACAATCACCCCCTCACTACCACACCCAACTCTTTCTCGAAATTTTGAATAAGCTTCTGCATGGTGGATTCAATTTGCTTGTCTGTAAGTGTTTGCTCTTCATCCTGAAGGTTAAAACTTACCGCATAAGCCTTTTTATTTTGAGGTATTTTGTCGCCCACGTACACATCAAAAACGTTCATTTCTTTTAATAATCGTTTCTCTGTTTTGCGTGCTAATGACGCTATTTGAGCAAAAGTGACATTTTTGTCCATGACTAGCGAAAGGTCGCGCCTCACTTCAGGAAACTTAGGAATTTCTTGATATTTAATAGTAAGCTTGGTCATTTTCTCCAATGCTTTCATGTCAAATTCCACGTAAAAAACATCTTGTTTAATGTCCATCATTTTGGTGATTTTGCTTTGCACCTTTCCCAGCACAACAAACTCTTTGGTATTTTTAGTAAATACCACTGATTGTCCTAATCTTGGATGCGATTTAGTGTCAATATTGTAATCTGATATACCTAATTGGTTCAATATATTTTGAGCAATTGAAATACTGTTGTGCAAATCCGATAAGGTGGATTTTACAGACCATGATTCGTTTTTCAAGGCTCCGGTAATAAATATACCTAGTACATTTTTTTCTTCAAAATCTTTTACTTCGCTGCCTGCTCCCAGCTTTCGGTACTCCTTGCCAAATTCAAAAAACTTAAGGTCCTTATTTTTTCGATTGATATTATAGCTGATTGCCTCCAATCCAGAAAACAATAATGTCTGACGCATTACACTCAATTCCGGACTCAAATAATTCAATATTTGCACGTTTTGTGTGGCGTCAAATCCATCTGTTTGGGTAACATATTTCGGATCGGTCAATGAATTCGTCATTATTTCATTAAACCCATTGGAAGTAAGCCAGTTGGAAATTGACTTTTCTATTTTCAAAGTTCCGATTTCAGGAAAATTTGATAAATAAGCAGAACCCAAATTTGATTCCAAAGGCACATTATTAAATCCATAAATTCTCAAAATTTCCTCAATAACATCGGCCTCTCTTGTGACATCCACCCTATATGCAGGCACAGTTGCTATAAAGCCATCTACCGTTTCATTGGAGATGCCAATTTCCAATGAATCTAATATGCTAAATATCATGGACTTGGGTATATCAATTCCTATGAGCCTACGAATATTTTTGTATGACATTTGGATATACGCTTCATTTAGTTTTTCAGGATAAAAATCCACTATTTCCGAACTAATTTCCCCCCCTGCAATTTCCTGAATCAATAATGCAGCGCGTTTTAATGCATAAATGACGATTTCCGGATCGGTTCCTCTTTCATATCTGAACGAGGCATCCGTTTTCAAACCATGCAATTGACTGGTTTTGCGAATTGAAGATGCAGCAAAATAAGCGCTTTCAATAAATACTGACTTTGTTTGTTCCGTTACACCTGAATTTTTGCCACCGAATATTCCGGCAATAGCCATAGGCTCGGTATTGTTACATATCATCAAATCCGTGGAATTCAATTTTCTTTCCTTACCGTCAAGTGTGGTAAAAAGTGTACCTGCCTCACAATTTTTCACGATAATTTGCTCTCCCTTAATCTGTTCTAAATCAAATGCATGCAAAGGCTGCCCTAATTCATGAAGTACATAATTGGTGATATCAACAATATTATTAATTGGCTTCAATCCAATTGCTTTTAATCTATTCTGAATCCATTCGGGCGAAGTTTTCACCTCTATACCACTTATGGTAAGCCCTGCATATCGTGGACAAGTAAGCTTGTTTTTGACCAAAACCTGAACGGGTTTAGTATTATTGTTAACCTTGAACTTACTTACATCGGGCTTGGTCATTTCAGGACCGGCATTTGGAAATTGTGCATCCAGAACGGCATATATATCACGAGCAACTCCTAAGTGTGAAGCAGCATCTACTCTATTGGGCGTGAGGCCAATAACAAAAACAAAATCATTTTCAATGTTGAAATAATCGGCTGCTTTTGTGCCCGGAACGATATTGCTTGGCAATACCATTATTCCTTCATGATTGCCTCCCAATCCCAATTCGTCCGATGCACATATCATTCCTTCGGATACTTCTCCCCTTATTTTGGCTTTTTCTATTGCAAATGAATTTCCGTCTTTACCAATTGCATTAGCTCCAACAGTAGCAACCACTACATGTTGACCTTCTGCTACATTTGGTGCACCACATACAATGGGCAAAACGGTCCCATTTCCAATGTCCACAGTGGTTTTTCTGAGCTTATCTGCATTTGGGTGCTTTTCGCACGTCAATACTTTACCAACCACAAATCCCTGTAATCCACCGGGTAATGACTCGTATGTTTCAATGGATTCAACTTCCAGACCACAAGCCGTAAGTATGACCGATAGTTCTTCTGGAGACTGATTGATATTGATAAATTGTTTAAGCCAGTTATAGGATATTTGCATAATATTTTTTGAAAATGGGCGTAAATATAGTCAATTGGAAATTACTCGTATTTAAAAGTCCCTTTCCTTTTTTACGGCAAAATGAAAATTTTGAGCGAGAAAGTGTGGGTGGGGAATTAGGGTGAGTTTTTTTTTAATACGAACATGTTGTTTTGGGAAAATAAATAACAACCCTGTTCATTGGCAATAATTTTATCGGCTTTTTCCGGATTAGGTATATATTTGGCCCTTTGTGACAAATTATAGACATTAAAAAATCGGATGGTGTCACTATCAATAAAATACAACTCATCTTTAAGAAACCCAAATTGCGACAACCCATTGAATGGCAGCTTTTTGCGATAGTTTCCGAAATTATCAAACACCAAAATGCCGCTATTTTTATCGTTCAAATAAAGCCCATTTTCATACTCTCTGATATAGTTAATATCATATTTATCTCTGGGGAGCATCAAATCGAATGGCGTTTTGCTAATAACCTTATGTGCAGATTGGTCATACTTTTTCAGACTAAAGTCAGAATCATCAAAAAACCAAAATGTGTTTTGGGCTGAGAGTGTCATCACCCTTGCAAAACCAATATCAACGTCTTCAATATCCGCATTTTCCAATACTGATAAAAATCGATCAAGAACAATATATTGTTGCAAATCTCGGTAAAGAACAAATATCTTAATGGAATTCCAGGCTTCCAGTAGGCTAACAGTTGCTACTTTAGGTGGTGAATAAGTCAATAATCGTTCTCCATCGGAGTTGTATTTATGAATAACCCCCTGTTCGGTTGACAAATATATGTTTTGGTAAATATCTGTCGAAACCTTATCAATGTTTTTGATTGGAATGGTACGTGCCAGTTTGTACTCCTGACCCAAAGTTTCGAAAGACAAAAATGTGAAAATCCATATTATGAAAGTATTAATGAATTTATTCAAAAAAATAGACTTACGATTCCATTCGCTTTTAGTCCACATATGTATGTGTAGTTAGCTTATTACCGTCAAATACGGCATAATTGCATTTATTAAACCATTCGCCCAGATTGATGTATCTGGATTGACTCCCAACCGGCAAATCCAAAGACATATGCCTATGACCAAAGATATAATAATCGTGGTGGCTTTTTTGTTCTATCTCCTTGGCATATGCCCATAACAATTCTTTTTCTCCAAAAAATCGCTCATCATATTTCTCATTGGAAATCCGGCTACTATTGGACCATGCCGTGGCCACCCAAAAGGAAAAATTGACCGGAAACATTCGGAACACCCATTGAAAAAATGGATTTTCAAAAACCAACATCAAAAGCTTATGTGAATAATCACCTGGACCATAACCATCACCATGGACAATGTAGAATTTTTGTTGATTGATGTTGAATACCAAAGGCTTACGTGAAATGGTTGCACCTAATAAAGATTGAAAATAATCAAACATCCATATGTCATGATTGCCGGGGAAAAAGTAAAATTTGATTCCCATTTCTGATAGTTCCAAAAGTTTGGCCTGAAATGCCAAATGACCCTTAGGAATTGCATACTTGTATTCGTACCAAAAATCAAAAACATCACCAACAAGCATGATGTTTGAAGCATCTGATTTAATACTTTCCAGCCATCTGATGAGCTTTTTTTCGCGAAGCAAACTTATTTCTCCACTAGGGCTCCCCAAATGAAAATCAGAAGCAAAATAAATTTTTTTTCCGTTCGTTAATGAAATGTCTATTTCAGGTATCAATTCAAATAAATTTTAAAAACCCAAAAATGAATAAATTTTGGATACATTCGTTTCAATTTTAATTTTGCAACATAAATAAAAGTAGTTTATATGAAAATATTAGCAAATATCTGTAGGATTTTAGTCGGAGGGTTATTCATTTTTTCCGGAGTAATCAAACTTAATGATCCCGTAGGCACACAAATCAAACTAACGGAATATTTTGAGGTATTTGGCGAACAGTTTCATATTTTCATTCCCTATACACTATATCTGTCTGTTTTTGTTTGTGCGTTAGAGGTTATATTAGGTGTGGCCATATTACTGTATTACAGGATGAAACTTACTGCCTGGCCACTTTTAGGTCTCATAGTTTTCTTCACATTTTTAACTTTCTATTCTGCATTTTTCAACAAAGTAACCGATTGTGGTTGCTTTGGAGATTTTCTGAAACTCAAACCATGGCATTCATTTTGGAAAGATATCGTGCTCACCGTGCTCATCCTTCCTTTATTTTTCATGCGAAATCAATTATCAGCAGGCTTTGACAATAAGTTAGGTGATATTCTTATTGGAATTACCACGTTTATTTCTATTTGTTTTGCAGTGTATTGCATTATGTTTTTGTCTGTTTGGGATTTTAGAGCTTATAAAGTAGGAAATAACATCCCTGCCCTTATGAAACCGGCATGTCCACCTGTATATCAATATATTATGACTCGTGGCAATGAACAAAAAACATTTGATAAATACCCAACGGATACCACATGGCAGTTCAAGGAAATGGTTCTTACCAATCCGGATTGTGCATCGCCCAAAATTACTGACTATAGCGTATGGAACGATGAAGGCGATTACACCCAAAAAACATTTGAAGGCAAAAAACTGCTTATCGTATTGCTCAATACAGATAAAGCCAATACCTCTCATTGGCCCAAAATCAATGAATTAATAGCTTCATTAAATGGCACCGGAGTTGAGCCAATCGTAATAACCTCTTCAGATAGAGACTCATATGAAGATTTCAGACACAAATATTCCATTGCTGCTCCTTATTACTTTGCTGATGCAGTTGTAATCAAAACCATGATACGTTCTATTCCCGGTATCATGTACTTGCAAGATGGTACAGTTAAAGGAAAATGGTCGCACAATGCAGTTCCTAGCAAAGATGAAATATTGAAGCTGTAGTTACTAATTTATGTAATTCCACAAGGAGATAATGCTTAAAAAACGATAGGAATCTATCTTCTTTTCAATGAATCCAAACTATGTCCTTTACCCAATTTGATATTAGGTTTTGAATATTCTCCCTCGATATGAATAGGTATTTTGGCTTTTTCAAATGGAGGGATTCCAATTTTCATTACATAAGCCATGGTTCCCTCAAAATCATGAAAACCTTCCAGTTCCGCATCATATTTGTTTACTTTGAATTTGAATGGCTTAATTATAAGTCGGCCCTTGCTAATTTCAGATACCAACATTAAATTTTGAAGGCTGGGGTTTTTGAGTTCGTCCTTTTTAGTAAGGCTGCTGATATGGTCAAACATTCTCATGCCATTGACTTGAGCACTTTTGATAAATACAATACCGCCTCCTTTGAGGGACTTCATATTGGGTTTCATATCGGGCTTAAGTTCTCCTTTGAGTTTATATGTTATCGAAAATACGCCATTGGTATGTTGCGCAGCCGGTGCCGATTCTTGAACGGTATAAAATGCATTATAAGCTTTGTTCAGTTCTAAGTCTTTGATATATAGTTCTTCAATATCAAATTTGGGTGAATCCATGTCTCGTGTATCATAAGTCATTGATAGTTTAAATGGTGAGCCAAGAGTACTGAATCCGGTTTCTTTAATTTTGAGCACACCATCTTTTACTATAATATTACCTTTCAAATCATCAATTTCGAGTTTGTCAAATATTATCCTGCCTATTTGCGATTTGATATCTACATTCAGATTCTCAGGTATTTTATAAACGGTAATTTCTGTTGAAGTATCCTTTTTGTGGGGTTGAAGCAGCCACTCATTTAAATTCAACGAATCACAAATAATATCAAAATTTACTTCCAGAATGCCTTTATTTGCTAGAAAAAATGGCAAATAGTGCGAAACTTCACCCTTGGTGGAAATAGTGCTGTTACCAATAATTCCCGAAAACTTATCAACCCTTATTTTTTCAGGACTAAAATTAAAAATAGCATCTTTTACATCCAATCTGTGATTAAACTCAGGGTTTGAATAATGGAAATTTTTAACAATTGCCATTCCTTTCACATTAATAGCTTCATAATTTTTTGAGGTAATATCCGAAACTTTGCCATTAGCCTTGATATTTGAAATAACTTTTCCACTCAGTTTTGTATTTTCGATTGGAAATATTTTTGACAATTTTTCAAAATCAAGCAAACCATTAGCCTCAATATCAAAGGTGTAATCATTCATATTTTCGATGGTTCCTTTTACTACAAATGGCTCATCTTCAACCGCATATGTTAGTGTATCAATTCTAATTTTGGTATCTTTAAAATCACCTGAAGTATTTGAGATATCAGCAACAAAATGTATGTTTTTGAAAGGAACCGGAAATGAAGGCGATTCATAATAACCATTAGTCAAATTAATTTTGGTATCTAACACAGGGAATTTCTTTTTTTCAAAATCCAAATACCCTTCAGCTTCCACATCTAAACTTAAGTTTCCTTTGGCTACGATGGAATCAATTTTGAACAACTTTTCAAGTTCCTCAATATTGGTATTTGTTTTGATATCCGCTTTGATATATGGTCGGGAAGTGCCATAAACCAACAAGTATCCACTAACCGGATTATCATCAAGCATCATTCTGAAGTCTTTAATCAAAAAATTGGTACTATCGGGCAATCCTAATTTGTTTTCAACCAACAAATGTAAGTTGATTCCGGTTATAGAAGCTTTAAGTTCCGGGTGTCGAATCTCACCATTTTGCACAACCAGTTTTGCACTGAAACCCGGCCAT
>JANRJY010000072.1:0-25202 GCA_033763735.1 Bacteroidota bacterium
TCCACAAGCCCAACATCTTTTTTTGTATTATTCATAGAACAAAAAAAGAGTATATGAAACAACTTTCATATACTCCTTTATAACAAACTGACAATCTATGACTTACAGCGAGTTTACCAACTATTTTTGACTATTATATCAAACATGAAAATTTCTTTTTCCGAACGTCTACCTCTAAACATCTCACTTGAAAACTTAGTCCTCTAAGACGTCAAAACATCAAATCGTCAGCACATCAGCACATCAAAAAGTTATTGAACAACCAACTGGCACTGCATACTGGCATAATGCCCCGGATAAGTACATACTATTGTATAAGTTCCAGGCGTTTTTGGAGCAACAAAATAGATGCTTTCACTTGAGCCTGGAGTTACAAGTTTCGTATGAAACAAAACATCATCTGAAAGCGGCACATAATTCATTTTGGGTCCTTCAAGACCCATATTGGTTGCCGTTTCGCCAATGGCATCCGCTTTACCGGGTTTAGTTATCACTACATTGTGCAGCATATCATCAGAATTATTAAACACTAATTTGATTTTGGAACCAGCTTTTATAATAATTTTCGATTGATCATACATTAAGCCCGGTTTGGTTCCAAGTGTAATTATTTTGTCTTGTGTATTATTCCATGAAGCAGGAATTTTGGTGACATTTTTACCCATAGTTACTTCTTTTGCAGGTTTTATAGCCGCTTTTTGTTGTTGAGTCTTGTTTGTTGATGTTACGGTCTTCATCTCCATTCTGTGTGACATTGCAGTCATTTCAGCTGTTATTGTTAGTTTATCGCCATCTGGAATTCTCTTTAAAGTATAATATCCAACATTGTGCAACATTTCTTCTTTTTCAGCTGAAACGATATTTGAAACTTTAATTTCATGCACATATCCTTCTTTGATTTTGTCAACTACAATTCGTGCTTTTTTGCCATCTTCACTAAGCTTTACGCCTTTAATTTTACAGATTGTATCTTTTATAATTGGGCTACCATAAAAATGATGGTATTTGTAAGTAAAACTAGTCACTTTGTAATTCATTGTATTAGAAGCAGTTGCTTTGTCAACGGGTTTTAAAAATTCAATTTCAAACCCATCGGGCGTTGCTTTTATATTTTTCATTTCAAAAGGAATTTTACCGGTCCAAACTAACTTTTGCAGTCCCCACCAATCTCTTCCTGTGCTTCCCCAACCTCTTGAAGTCATACCCACATATAAATCACCATTTTGAGCATGTGCAAAGCGCATTACTCCTGAAGAAAATCCTTCTCTAAATGGAAATGCAGCACCTTGAAACACCCCTTTTACTTTTTCAAGTGTTATTCTCATTATTTTACTTTGTGCTTGATCGCCTACAAATATGGAGCCATCAAAATATGGGGCAAAACGAATATTGATATCATTCATGTAAAAATCCGAAGTGGATTGTCCCATAACCGAATGTGGCAATACAACTGCCTGAGTTTTAATTTGAGGTACTTTTTTTGCCATTTCGAACATAGGTATACCGTAGTCTCCGGTAGCATTTACATCATCCACTTGTTGAAAATCAGCTTTCATTCCAGTAGCTTTAATAAAATCTTCATATTTCAAGTTTACCGGGTTGCCAGGCAAATTTACCCATGCCAAGCTTGCTGGGTTTCCAACAAAATCTCCTTTTTCAACATGAGTTATGCCCCCTGAGCCTACCCAATCTCCTTGATTTTCCGCATAAAAATATTCTCCAGTGGGCATTACATAAAGTGCAGCAGGGGAACGTAATCCATTGGCTATAGGTTCAATTTTTCCATCCGGTGTAATTTTCACCATAAATCCCCTATACGGAGCATAACTAGTAGCTACCCACCACCTTTGAGGATGAAAACCAACATTCATTGTAACAATGAAATTTCCATCTTTATCTATTTTTGGGCCGAATGTAAACTCGTGATAATTGCCTGAAAGTGGCCATTTTGAAACTTGTTCATAAGCATCTGCTTTGCCATCATTATTGTAATCCGATATTTTAGTTAATTCTCCTCTTTGAGCCACATAAATGGAACCTTCTTTATAAGCAACGCCAAGCGCTTCATTAAGTCCTTCAGCATATTTGGTAATAATAGGAGGATTATCGTTTTCCATATTGGCATTAGTCATCATAAAAACTTCTCCTCTTCGTGTAACAATTGCAATACGCCCATCAGGTAAAGCGCATAGTCCTCCCACTTCTAAAACCATACCTTCCGGCAATGGAATATTTACAATTTTATAATACTCACTTTCTTTTGAAATGGTGGCTTTATCTTGAGCAGTAACTAATTGATTTATAATTAGTAATAAAAATATTGTTACCTTATTGTTTATAATTTTTTTCATTGATTCTCTAAATTAAAATTTACCAAATTATTGCGTAAGAAACAGATACCGGATTATTGGCTTTAACTTTTACAGGAACTATCAACTGTTTCCCCTTTGAAGAATTTCTGATTATTGGTTTGACTCCACCTACATCATTTATCTTTATATAGTAATCATTATTTATCATATATAATGTTTCAGTTATCATATTAATTGATGCACCTTCAGTTAGATAGGCATAAATATCATTAATTTCAGAGTTTCCATTGATTGTTATGGTTCGAGTCATTTCCTTTGTTTTTGCATCTGAAACAATTTTTTCAGAAATATCCATTTTATTCCATTTGTATTTGAAAGTAGGCTTGCCGACTTCATCCAAAAAGTATCCTTTAAATGAAAAATCTTGGTTTGAAATACTATCAGGCCAATTGGTTTGTGGAGTAGATAACCGTGCTAAAGTAGGCATATTTGAAATTGTGTATACATTTCCCAACGGCAGAACAGGCTTACCACCTCTTTCAAACCACGATTCATTCATGTCCAAAAAATCTCCTCTCCAAAACTGAAGAAAAGCCATATTTTCAGGATTGATTGCGTAGTTCATTTTGGATGGATCGGCCACCCAAGCCGGATGCGTAATAAATTTGCCATTAAATGACAGAAAATGACGCATTACTTTAGGCGTTTCGTTATTGACTCTTACATGCATGGGTTTGGCTTGAGGAGGCAAAGATTCCATGTTATGTAATGCTTGTCGTTTTACACCTCCTCCGGTAATGAATAATCCAAACGCAGGATCCAACCATGAGTGAACTTTCCAATATGCTATTGTAAGTGGATAATTTCCTGCTTTAAGATATACTGTCGAGGTCGTAGGAAAATCAGAATATTCTCTGGTGTAATATCCTTTTATAAATTTACCTACGGTGTCATTTGCTATAACAATAAAACTTTTACCATTCATAACCACGTCAAAAGTGTAATCCCCATCTTTTGGAATTGTTATTGTAGAGCGATTCACAAATGCATAATTATTTTGGATATCAGAAATTGAAATATCTAAATATTTAGATTTAGTAATAGACTTTGGTTTTATGTCCCAGTAGTTAAGCTTATCGCCAAAGGCTTGTTGATAATAAGTTACTTCGAAATCTGATATTTTAATTTCATCACCTGATTCAAACAAAGCATATTTAAAATTGCGAAATGCAACAGGACCATGGTCACCTTGGATTCTTAAAGGGCCTTTTTCGGTTTCAGTATCACTCATAGCACCTCTAGTAGGTCCTGATAAAGACACATTTTCTTGTACAATTATTCCATTAATTACTACTTGAATAATTTTGGCATTGCTAATTTTTACCCCATTTTTGAAACGAGGTGCTTCAAAATTAATTTTCATTTTATTCCATGCCCCCGGAACTTTTAAAGGATTTGAAGTAGGAGGTACACCCAAGTACCCTTGTTGTCCTAGTGGTTTTTTTTCATCCCAGCGTTCATATATTCCTCCGCAATCACCTGAATTGAGATTGGTTTTGCCCCAACTGTCATATAACTGAACCTCATATCTACCCATCAAATAAATGCCTGAATTTGATTCTTTGGGCATTAAAAATTCAAATTCCAATTGAATATCACCGTGGTCAAAATTCGAATATAAATCAGCTCCATTTGCACCAGAAGATGGTACATTTGCTAATACACCTGTGCCGGGTGTTATTGTTAAATCTTTTGATTTTTGAAAGTTAGAGGATGCATTTTGTACTATTTGCCAATTAGTTCCTGAAGCTTTAAACTCTGAAATATTTTTAAGAGGAAAATTTATTTCTTGAGCAAAAATAGTTTTGATGCCTAATAATAAAACTATTAAACATTGAAATATGGAATGAATTCGAGTCATAAATATAATTGTTACTTATTATTCAACGAAAAAGTTTGCAAGTTTAAATTAAAATATTTCTAATAAAAAATTAATAGCTTTCTAATTTGACAGAAAACAGATCATTACATGAATTAGCTATCATCAAAGTAGAATTTTTAATATTATTCAATCAGATTATATAATTATTTCACTTTATTCAATACACTTGGAAAGCTTGATTAGATAATAATAACAGAAATATGTATTTTTGAACGCATATTTTTGAAAGTGGTAAAGTTTGTAGTAAAAAGATTGTTGTATGGATTCCTTGTAATCCTGGGAGTTGTAGTGGCTGTATTCCTTATTTTTCATGCTTTACCGGGCGATCCTGTAACCATGATGGCTGGGCAAAGAACAGATGTTTCTACTAAAGAAGCGATTTTGAAAGACCTTGGCTTAGATCAACCTTTAGGGGTACAATTAGTTCATTATATGAATGATTTGTCTCCAATTTCCAGACATGAAAATACAGAAGACAATGCAAAAAAGTATGATTATCAAGTGCTTGCAAAGTTTTCTCAGAATGTATGGGTTATCAAATGGCCATATATGCGCAGGTCATTTCAGTCAAATAAAAAAGTAACCGAAATTATTTGGGAACATATTGAGGGTACTTTTTGGCTTGCTTTTGCTTCGATGGTATTTGCCACAATTATTGCAATTCCTATGGGAGTAATTGCAGCAATAAAACAAAATTCATGGTTGGATCACTCATTAATTAGTTTGTCAGTAATTGGTATATCTGCACCTTCTTTTGTAGCAGCGATATTAATGGCGATGTTATTTGGTTATTATTTAGCTGAATATACCGGTTTGAATATAACAGGTCAATTATGGGTAACCGACTCCATTTACGGACGACATTTGGAATTAAAAAACTTGATTTTGCCTACTATAACACTTGGTTTAAGACCACTTGCTATTATTGTTCAACTTACCAGAAGCTCTATGCTGGAAGTACTTTCACAAGATTATATTAGAACTGCCAGAGCAAAAGGACTCACTAAGTTTACAATTATTACAAAACATGCTTTAAAAAACGCTTTAAATCCTGTAATAACTGCCGTATCAGGTTGGCTTGCATCACTGATGGCAGGAGCTTTCTTTATTGAGTACATTTTTAACTGGAAAGGAATAGGGCTTGTAACCATCAAAGCGGTTGAGAATCTGGACTTTCCGGTAGTAATGGGGTCCACATTATTCATAGCCGTAATATTTATTTTAATTAATTTATTAGTTGATATTTTATATGCAGCCATCGACCCAAGAGTGCGATTATCTTAGTTTAGATTATATTTATTACAAAATATTACAAAAAAATTGGGTTACATATTCATTATTTTATTAATATAGAGTTACCTTTTATCATATTAAAAGTATATATCTGTGAAAATCTTCTTAAAAGATAGCGATGTTATCGAAAAAATAAAAAAAGGCGAAGAGTCTGCCTTAGATTATTTGTATAAGAAGAATTATAAAATGATGGTTAATCTGGTTCTTAAAAACAATGGGACCGAAGATGAAGCAAAAGATGTTTTTCAAGATGCGCTCATTGTATTTTGGCAAAAAACTACAAGTGGGGAGTTGGTAATGACCTCGAAAATCAGTACTTACCTTTACAGTGTATGCCAAAATTTATGGAGAAAAGAACTTGAAAGAAAATCAAAACATTCCAATGAAGAGAAGGATGTTGCTGAATCGGTTGATTATGAAGTGAATGAACGTGTTCAGATCATTCATAAGTGCTTAGATGAAATAGGAGAAGCTTGTAAAAAAATACTTTCTTACTATTATTTTGAGGAACTATCAATGATTGACATAGCTGATAAAATGGGATTTGCGAATGCCGATACTGCTAAAACAAAAAAATACAAATGCAAGCAGGAATTGGATAAGCTAATCAAAACTAAATATAGTGTTAAGGATTTCTTAGATTAAGAAAAATGGAAACAAACAAACTAAATGAGCTGACTGAATTATTCGTGCGAGGCAAGTTGCACGGAGATGATTTGGTAGCTTTTAACAAACAACTAGAAGCAGACCCTTCACTTGCCACTGAAGTAACGCTGCAAAAAAATATCAAAACTGCAATTGTAGAAAATAGAAAAGCAGCTTTGAAGTCGCGCTTGAATGCCATTCAAGTGCCGTCTGTAACTACTGGAAGTACTTCAGTAACGTCATCGTTCACTGCATTAAAAGCAGCATCAGTTTTACTTGTTTGTGCAGGTGTTAGTGTAGGGTCATATATGTACTATAATTCGGTTAGCTCTGAAAAAGTTGCTGATAATCAACCTGTAAATTCAACAGAATCGATTGTAAATGAGTCTGTTGCAAAAACTCAAGAATCAAGTGTAGTAGCAAATTCAGAACTAACAAAAGAAAATAAAGTAGTTGAAAATGTAAATTCTGCTGCAAATGCTACTAATGTTGAAAATGAAGAATCATCAACAACTGTCAGTGCTAATGCCGAGCTTACAAAAACAAAGAAAAGAAACTTTAATTTGTTTAAATCTAAAGCTAAAGCAGAAACCAAACAAGTTCCAAATTTGGATGCCTTAGACGATAAAAGTCAGGCAAATGTAACTTCACATGAAGATAACCCTGAAGCATTGGTTACAAGTAATAATATTCAGAAATTATCTGATGTGGATATCAAAACTATTCAGGATGGGGCGCATAAGTTCCACTATCGAATGAAGGATCATGTTTTGTACTTGTATGGCGAATTTAATAATACCCCTTATGAAATACTTGAGTTCAACGATAAGGATGGTAACTTGTTATACTTCTACTACGATAACAATTATTACTCAATGAAACCTAATCAGGAAGCTATCACTAAGTTGAAAAAAATCACGGACAAAAAACTAATTAGCGATTTGAATGTGGTGAGAGTAAGATAAAAAACACAAAATGTACAAACTGCAAAATGAGCTCCTATATGGGGCTTTTTTTGTTTGAAAATTTACCACAGAGAACTCAAAGTACACAGAGGTTATTTCATGAAAGAATTAAACAATTAACCTTATTTACAGTTGAAAATATTCCAATTTTTTATAGCCGCCATTGAGTAAATGAATATTGTCATGTGAGAATGTCGAATATGTAGCCAAAATTCAATGAATATGGCATCGGAAAGCTCAGACTAAGTGCAAGATCAGGCTTAAAGAAACCACAAATTTATCATTTTAAAAATGAGTCATTTCACTTTGAGTTAAAAAAACTAAGGTTAGAAATTATTTTAGAGAATAGGAATGAGTTGCAATTAAAATAGAAGTCGAATTATTGCCTTTACTTAATTATTAATTTTCTATAAAATACTTTTTTGCCCACAATTAATTTCAAAATATACATTCCTGAAGGCCAAATATTGCCTGAAGCATCGCGCAATTGTAGCGTGTACACTTGTTTGACTTCTCCTGAATAAGGAACTTGTGATTCTATTACTGTTTGTCCACTTATATTTGATAGTAATAAACTAGCGGTTGCTCCTGTATTGTTATTAAATTCAATGGTAATTTGATCCGTTGCTGGATTTGGGAAAACTGTAAATAAATCATCGTTTCCTTCATTAGTTACTATGGAAGTAAAAGTTGCTGAAGTATTTATAGGTAAACCTGAATTTGTATTTGGTGCATTTTCGTCACAAGTATTGCACACATCACCGCCTTGACTTGGTTCTAAACTTAATAATGCCGTATATCGGCTTAGTATTCTGTATTTTAATGATAAATCTATAATTTCAGTAATTGTTGCATTATCGTATGAATTCTCCTTTGAGGCAATATAGTTTCCAGCCCAATGAATTTCGCCAATATTTCCAATTGCATCTAAGTCGGATTGTTGAACAGTTAACTTTTTTGAATATAACTTTCCTTTATACAAAGCCGATAAATCTAGCTGTAAAGGGAAGGTGCCAGTGTATCTACCAACATAACTAATATAAGTATTTAAATCAGTTACACCATTAGAATTGCCTGAAACGTAATACTTAGCATATGTAAGCCCTCCTGATAGCGACTCGCTGGCATTAAATGCATCGAAATTTCCTTTTACACTTTGAACAATATTGGATAAATAATTATTGTATTGCTGTAAAGTATAAGGGTACTGTGAAATATAAGAAGAAGATCCTGGTGCGTAATTATAATAATTATTATAATTGTAATAAGGATTAATTCGAGAACTGTATAAATTCCCTCCCGTTTTTTTGCATAATGTGGAATAAAAAAATGAATTACCATAGTATTGGAGGTTGTTTATTGTTACCCACGGAGAATAAGCAGGAGTGTTTCCTCCGGTTAAACTTGAAATGTAATAGTAATAGTGATCTAAAATATCAATCGGCACTTTGGTTTCCATACGGTTATATATTCGATTTGAAGCCGCTATAGCAGTATCTCCTTTATATCTCTTTATATTGCTGGTAATCACTACTATACGACAAGTACTGTCATAAATATTTACAAAATCGACTGCATAACTTATTGTTTTTTCGGGGTTTGTTGTATCACTGGAAAACCTTAAAGTATCGACAGTGGCAGAATCCAGATTTTTCTTAGTTGCTGGAATCCAATTGTTTTTATACCTAGTGTTGGTATAACCTCCATATACTATATTGAAAAAGTAATTTGAATCAAGTTTAGATGAAAAAAAACTTCGAATAGACTTATAAATATCAGTGCGTTTTAATGAAGAATAAGCAGCGTCATAATCGATTACAAAGCATACACGTTTATTTGGCCGAGCATTCAGTAGCTTTTCAGGAGAGAATGCAAGTTCATAAAAGTTTTCACCTGAACTATTTGAATAATACCCACCATAAACGAGTTTTAAAGTATTCAGGGAATAAGTTACTTGAGCTTCATTATTTGAAGTTGAATAATAGGGATAGGAAGTATTGGAATAATAATAATAACCTGGTTGATTGGTTTGAGAAATAAAATTGCTTGAAATACTGGTATTGTATAAAGATACTCCAGAAATGGTAGTAGTAATAGGATTTGAAAGCAAAATTTCATCGGATTTATTATCTATAGTTAATTTGGGAGATAAATAATTGGGATTTGCATAAATTGTTGTAGTTACTTTAGGAGTAGTAGCAGAGATTTTAAAAAGGGAAACCGGAATATTAACTCTACCCTGATTATTAATAAATTGAATAGGCGTTAAGTATGTAATTCGAAACTTACGTTTTCCATACCCTACAAATGGATATACCTTCAAATCGAAATTATTATTGTAATTTTTTGTAAGTATGGAAGGGTCTCTTCGAATACGTTTTACTATATTTTCATAAATGGCAACAGCCGACCATCTGTCCAAATGCTTGGCTCGTACAATTGTAACACTATCTATCCACAGCCAAGAATCAATAATCATAGAGCCGGGAGCTAAATCAAAATTAAAATCAGCTTCCAAAGTATCATTTGTTCCAATTCCTGAAATGCCATTTGCTGATATTTCAAGTGTAACACTGACTTCTGCATAATTACCTTTAGGGTAAACCAGTATATCCGCAGTATGAATTGTTCCGCTTCCATTTAGCCAAGAAGATTGCGAAGTAGTTGGATGAGGTCTATTATAACTTAAATATGTGTATGAGAATGCATTTAGTGCAATGAAAAGTAGCAATGCTAATTTGAAAAGTAAAATTGGCTTCATAGATAGTTATTTAAACAAAAATAGAATAATTTAAATTTATTTACAATCTAATCTATATAATTTTTACCCCAAATAACATAAATAACACAGAGGTTTTCCAACAGTTCATTTCAATATCAAAGTCGTCTTTTGTAATTAAAAATCATACTTAGCTTGAACAGTAATATCCGTTCGGTATTGCCCATCAATTTGATTGATTCCAGAGCCTATGTTATCCTGATTACGATAGTTGAATTGTGCTACTCTAAGCCATAAATCCAAATTGCGATTTACCTTATATTGAAACATTACATAATACCGAGTTCCTTGCCCATAGTATAAAGGCATTGCAAAAGCATAAAGCACATTTTTTTCGAACACATATATTCTTGTATTATAGTCTTTTGCATCAAAAATAGCATAACGGGTGCTGATTCTGAATTTGCCAAAATCAAAATTAACATCCTGCATTATGGCTATTCCAGTTTTATATGCGCCTTTATCCTGCAAATATTCTGTTACTTGTACTCTTGATTTTAAGCTGATTAGTTTTTCGGCTTTATAATCTAAATTGATTAAATAATTTCTACGGTTTGTATTTACCAGATAATCAATAGGAGTTGTGTTATCAGAAAGGTTCACTTGCTTGTATTCATCACGCCATTGCGCATATAAAGTAATTTTACGAGTAGGCATATAATTCAGTCGCAGCAAATAATCAAAGCCCTCTGATGGGGCATCTGCTCTACTGGTGAGCCACGGGCTGTTATATTTGTCGAAATAAGCTGCAAAGTTGATTTTTTTATGAGGTAAATATTTCATTCCCCAATAAATTCCCTGTTCGTTGCGAATAGCAGTAAGTTCGCCAAAAGAATTTCCATACATACTTACAAAATTAGGGTCGTAGCGCCTATATAACATTGAAAAATCGAGTTTGGGATGTAGGCTACTCACAAATCCTATCATCATTGCGTTGCCTCCACTTTCTGAACGGTTATATTCACCTATAAAATTAAAATTTTGCCAAGTATAGCTAAAGTCAGCTCCAATGTTGTAATTAGTTTTTCCATTAAAATTGAATTGATTATAGTCGCTTACATTTCGTTGAATGGCAATATTATATAGGTAATAGACTGCACTTGCACCAATTTTCAAATTTTTATCTTTGCTTTTGTACATCAAGTATGATCCGGCTATTTGTTCATTTAACGACCCTTTTTTAGCTAATTCAGCTTCGGTACGGTGAAGCCCTGTTAGATAAATAGAAGTTGCGTATTGATCTTGTCGGGTTGAATCGGAATTACCTCCAACAGAACCATCTAAGTTGCGGTTGGAATAAAAATTGGTCCATTCAAATCGATTAAAACCGATGGTTGCAGCTGCTCCTCTTAAAAAATTAAATTCCATTTGTCCGGTGTAAGGTTTAATGCCTTGATTACTCCTTTTAACTGAATTCACCGTTTCGGCTCCTTTACCAATTGTAAAACCACTTGACATTACAATTCCTTGCCCTATTTGCATTTGATAATCACCTATATTCAATACTTTAAGCATGCCTTTGTTATAAATTGCACCATGACCGGAATAAAAATCAAATCCATATTGCCTTCGACCGGGGTTCCAGGTGATTTGTTCACCCGGGTCATTTTGAATAGTGGCTCCAAATGAAAAATCACCTTTTCTTTTTAAGTTATATCGAGTATAAAAAATTGCTCTTTCTGCAGGAGATGCACCTAAAAACTTCTGAGTAGAACTTTTTTCGTTGCCGGAACTAATAAAACCTTTGGAATTTTCGGGTGTATATCCAACTCTTGAAATGATATAGTGATTTTCTTCATCTCTCACTTTTTGCCAAAAACTGCGATAATCGGTTTGAAGTCCTTCATCTTTGACAAAAACAAAAGGTAATATTTTTTCAAAGATATTTTTATCCATTCCCGGAACGGCTTGTAACTCGTACAATGTTAGGAATTTCCCATTCAACTTTCTATATTTCAATATGTTATTGACTAAAGAGGGAGACAGAATATACAAATTTTCTAAATCCTCTTTTTCAGCTTTGTTTAAATCGAGTGGTGTTCGATAAAACTGAAAAACACTTTCATATACCAAGTCATACCGCTCATCAGAAGTTTGCTGACCGAACAAATCTTGTACAAACTTGTCCATATCTATTTCCGGACGAGGCGGATTTTGGGCATAAAGTGATTCACCCATAATAATAAAAAGTAAAAACAGGTATTTGTACCATTCCTGTTTCATAAATTATTCGGTTTTAGGAACCGCGGGTTCAGGTTTGCGAATAAATGAACCAAAAGTATAACCTAAACCAACGGAGTGTATAAAACCCAGTTGCAAATGCCACTGCAAAGCATAATCCAAATTGAATCCGAATGATTTGTAGCCTATTCCAAAGGTAGAAACCATAGGATTTACGTTGAATCCTGTCCGTAAAAACAAATTATCGATGATTCCATATTCAACACCAATTTTGTATCTGGGTGTTTTTTCAACATCTTTTTCGGCTTCTGCATTCAAAAACAGACGTTTGTAAGGGTTATATGTAGCACCTATTCTCATAATGGTAGGAAGTCTTTGGTCCAAATTATTGTCGTTATAATTGGTAAGTCGAGCTTGATTGATATTGTAAACGGAGGCTCCAAAGAATAAATCTTTCGTTATTTGAACTTGTCCTCCAAAATTGATTAATACATTGCTTTTGGTGCCAATATCCTGAATCATGGTTTGGAAATATTCGGCCTGAATACCCAAACTTACGCCTCTGATTTTGTGTGCAAAAGCAAAACTTGCACGTGTTTGGCTAAATAATTCATCTCCAAAACGATAAGCCCCAACACCTACATTCGCATCTTTTAATATTTTGAGAGGTTGATTGTATGCAAAAGATGTAGTGTTCCAGCCTGAAAATCCATATCTGTTTTGATAAAAAGCATTTACACTTGTTTTTTCAAGTGAAGCTATCCCGGCAGGGTTATAATAAATGGCCCAAGGATCGGAAATTGCTTGTGACGCTTCACCAATACCTACAAAACGAGCACCGGGAGTACCACCTTGAATTGCGAAGGTTTTTTGATTAATAAAAACAAGAATTAAAAGTAAATAAGCTGTTTTGTGTAAATTTTTCAACATCTATACCTATCAAAGATTTAAAATTGGTGAAAAAGAATGAAATCATATTCGCAAAACAGATTATGAAATTATTAAGAGTTATAAAAAATGATGAATGTGTTGAACAAAATTATTAGCGCAAACTAAATTAAATTGTTAATACCATTCAATTATTCAATGACAACGGTATGTTTTTTGGATTCAATTATTAGAAAATACAAACCCTTGGCAAGATTAGAAACATCAACATTGTTTGTGTTTTCCTTCAATAAAACTTCATTTACAATATCACCTTTGCTTGAATATAATGTTCCTTTTGTAGGAAATTGATTAGTTTTGATGTACAGTTTACCATCTTTTACCGGGATGGGATATACAATATCAATATTCTCTAAACCTGGTGTATTTGAGGTATTTGTAAAATTAAAAATACTAATATCAGAGTAAGGATAAGTGGATCCTGAAGAAATTTCGCCTGCTACCTTCACATAATAAATGCTGGTGGAATTTTGGTTATTAAATATATAAGCTGTAGCATTTACACCACAAGGATTGATTGTGTTAATGGAACTAAAATTAGGATCGGATGAAATTTGAAGGCAATATGAATTAACGCCAGTTATATTGTTCCAAGTGATAATTGCATTATTATTTGCAACTGTAACCGTTACGCCTGTTACTTTCATTGAATTCGAAGTTGTTGTACTTGTAGTGGTGCCAGTTATAGAAACTGCAATAGAGGTGCTAATAGCATTGTTTAATATTGAATTGGCCGTTATTGTTACAACTCCTTGATTGATAGCAGTCAACAATCCTTGTGAATTAATACTTGCAAAGGTTGAATTATTTACACTCCAATTAACTGCATTTGATGAAACAGAAGGATTAGTACTGATGGAATATTGTTGAGTTGTACCTTTTGCAATACTTAATGGTCCATTAATATTAATCGAAAAAGGAACGTTTGAAAAAATGGTCACAGGAAACATTGCTACTAATGAATTATTTATCGATGATGTTGCAATAATATTTACATTCCCTAATTGAGAAGGGGAAAATAATCCTGAACCGCTAATTGTCCCTTTAGAATTATCGGATAAACTCCATGTAACTGTTCCATCTGATCCAGAGGGAGAGGCATTAATAATATATTGATAAGAACTTAAAATTGCTACACTTGAAGGACCACTTATAGCAATACTTTGTGGAATGGTACTCTGGGAAATATTAACTGTTAATTGAGCAGTAACCGAGTTATCTAATTGTGAAGTAGCGTAAATAATAACTGAACCTGTAGCACTAGTGGGAGTAAAAACCCCATTGGAACTTATGCTGCCCTTAGAATAATCGGAAAGATACCAATAAACGGCACTTCCAGCTCCTACCGGAGATGTGATGATAGAATAACTATAACTGCCACTATTTTGGATATTCGTACTACCACTAATGACGATGCCGGTAGGAGTAACCACCCCAACACAGGGAGCTCCATTGGCAATTGGATTATTACAACCTGTTGATGTTAATAATTGTGTTGCTGCAGAATTTAATCGTACTACAACCACAGAGCTAATTGAAGGGTCATTGTTATAGGTGCCGGTAATTGTAAATACACCACTTGCTTGCACATTGGAAAGTTGCAAATCACCACTTGCACCAACTGTAGTTGCAACAACATTTACTACTTTTCTTACACTATAACTGATTAATTCAGATGGAATTTGTTGTAAAAGAGTGTTACTGTAATCTGGATGTTGATATAAGCAATAAACTGCAATATTTGAAGTATAACCTGCAAAAGTAGTATTTCTAAAAGTTCTGCATTTGGCATCATTTGTATAACTACCAATATACCAATTGCAATTTTGTAATGTAGTTCTGGGTTGAATTGCAAGCGTTCTTGTATTAAAAACATTTTTATTTGCTATTGAAGTTGCCGTAATGGTTACCACGCCATTTCCCACAGAAGTGGAACGTAATACACCTGTAATTGAATTAATTGTTGCTAATGCAAGACCTCCCGCTGGACTGGCAACAGACCATACAACATCTTGTGATGCACCTCCCGGAGATACGGTTGCAGTAAAAGGCACATAAGCCCACATACCTGTGAGCGATCCTGTAAAGGTGGTATTGATTGCTAATGATGTAGGATTAGTTTGATTGCTAATTGTGATAATAGATGTGACTTTGGTAGGTATTGGAGCTGAAGGCGTAGTACAATTTGAAGTTCCAATAACGGTGACAATACCATTATTTAAAGCTGTAACAATGCCATTGGATGAAACTTTTGCTGATAAACCTGCAGTAGTATTTGGATTGATAATGCTCCAGACTACGCCTGTCGTAGCCGTTCCGGGAGTTGGTGTCAATTCAGATATATCCCTTAAACCATTTGGAACTGTTATAGAACAACCGGAACAAGTATTGCTCAATGATGTTGGGCAAACAACTTGATTGAGCCCAGATAGTATAATAGTACCATAGTTTTTGGCTTCTTGGTAATTGTCGTTGTAGCAGCACATATTCCACATTAATTCGGCTACACGCGTGGTAAGAGCACTATTATATATTTCGTTACTGACATCAAATTTGAATACTCTATTCGCTAAAGGAATCTTAGTATTGTCAGTATATAATCCTGTGGCCGGAGATATCCATTGACTATTAAGTTTAGCCCAACTAATGGCCGTTTCAATAATGTATCCTCCTTGACCGGTAACCGGATGTGTTGTAGGAGCGGTATAAGCTTCTCCATCAGAGTCTAAAATTTGCATTCCTTGAGCTGGTACCCAACCTGTGTTTGCTTGGGTTAATTTATTGACAGATGCTCCTCTATAATTAAGTTGCAATTGACCTTCCCATCCGGCATTTAAAACCGGAGGCCATACTGCGGCTGTACTTGGTTTTGCAGAAACTGCACCAGGATCCATTGCAAAATATATTTGGGAACCTACATTGGCGGAAATATTAGGTTGGGTGGCTGAGAAATTTGGATCATAAACTACAATACCAATATATAACTTTGTGTCATCCCAACATACACCAAATGAGGCAGTGGTATTATACAAACTGCTTGATGGTGCTCCGGCTGGAGAAGTTGGTGCTACAACGCCATTGTCATTAATATTTATCTGATTATCAATTCTGTTTGGGAAATGTCCATTTGCAAATCCTGCCCCAGAAGTACCTTGACCAGTTGTTACTACATTGGAATATGGGGTAGTCCAAATGGCATCATTTAATTTGCCGTCCAGTTTCGGAGGGTTCCCGGCAAACCAACCAACAACTGTAGCGTTTTTGTTTGCAACAACTGATTGTGCATATGAGGTAATTATTAAACCTAAGCATAGTATTGTTGTGTATATGTGTGTTTTCTTCATTGCAAATTAAATAAATGATTGATTTTGCAAAAATATAAATAAAAATGAATTATGAATTATGAATTAAGAATTAAGAATTAAGAATTAAGAATTAAGAATTAAGAATTAATTTTTTAAATAACTAATAACTAATAACTACTTTACTCCAGTAATCCTTAATGCAGCTTTGCAACTTCCGTACCCATTGGTTTCGTCATCGGTGCCAAAAAATCCGGTGAGCGTTTGGAAATCTTCCGTTTTAATATCAATCCAAAGTTCGTTAGGTGCATGCACGCCAAGTCCTCGCTTGTACATGATTTTATTTACTAAGAGTGGATTTTTATCAATACTTTCGTTTCTGCGCATCATTTCATTGAACGGGATATTAATATCACTTAGCCATATTTTCTCATTATTTTTCTTTGATATGTAGGCATCTCCAATTACGAAATGATCCCAATGACGGCTTTTGTCTATATCAATGATTTTAAGTCTTATTTGTTTGAACCCTTTAATATTGACATCAAATTTTTTGGCAGGTTGATTAAACTTTACTGTATCACTGAAAAACAAAAGTTGCTCTACGGCAGCTGATTTGAACAAATCATCGTCAGTTGGAATCATAGCCTGCAAATTGCGTTCACGATTACGCATGGTGTCATTAGCGTATTTTTCGTATAAAAATTCTTTATTGAATGATACTTCTTCGCTTGGTAGTAAATCTTTTTTGAATGTAATAGCTTTAACATCAGCGTTGCGCATCCGAAATTTATCTGTAAAAGTTGCCGATTTTGGAGTAGGGGAGGTGCCATCGAGTGTATATTTTATTTCGGCATTGTTTGTGTTGCTTTTTAAAATAAGTTTTCCAGAGTTCCAACCTTCAGCATTATCCGGTATAAGAATGGGGGCGCTTGCTCTTGGTGCAGATACTATCATATCCATTGGATTGTCTTTGTTGATATCAATTGCTTTTAAACGAATAGTGTAGTTGTAATTAATTGCCGGAACCAAATAGGGAGGTCGAACTCCGGGGCCACAACTGGCACCACCTAATCCGCTTTGTTTTAGGTCGATATTCCAGTACACATCATCCCTTTTTTTAAGGCAACAACTGCTTTTAACATACAAATCATCCTGCGTATAATGCAATGCGGAAGTTTCGAAAAGTGGTAATCCCCAAGCGGCTATACCTATTCCACCTTTATTACTTAGTACACACCATCTTACATCCGTGTTGTTTCCGGTGGGCTGTGGTTTGCTGTATGGGAAAAATTGCTGATCTATACTGGATTCGTAAATATCGACCAGAGCACTTTCTTTACGATCGGCATAACTTTCCCAAGGTCCTCTGCCATACCAAGTAAGAGTTTCAAATCCTTGTGGAATAACCCAAGCAGTTCCTATACGAGGCAGACCATAATTATCCAAAAAATCTGGATTTTTAATAAAAGAGAAGTTGTGATTCAAAAATACGTCACCGCTAGAAAATATAGTATAAGTAAAAGTATTTTCAGCAAAAGTGCCAAAAGCTTTGGAGTTAATATCTTGTTTTACAATAACTTCGGTAGCCCCGGAATTTAATTTGTTTGTTTTGAAGGATTTAATTTTAAAATCAATGGCATTGAAACCATATCTTTTCCAATTGTATGCCGATTGGCCATTAGCTGAAATCTGAGTGTCGTCATTTTCAGTTGGTGCTCTCCAAATGGATGTTTTAGGTCCTTCTTTTATAATTTCATTTCCTTTAAATGTCCATGAAATAAGATTTCCATTGTTTTTTTGGAATATTACTTTGAATTGATTGCCGGTAACAGTTACAAAATCGTTGTTTTCTTTTGTTTGAAAAGTTTTGTCTGATTTATCATAATTCAAAACAATTGGAAAGTTATTGTTTGGAATCAAAAACTGATCATATGCAATTTCATGACCTTTTTCAGCCCAAATGCTGCTTTTTTTAGTTTTTATGAAAATGTGAATCCAGTATTCATGTCCGGGTTCGGTGGTTATTTTATCTATGGGAATTTTTAATTCTTTTTCTTCGGCATAGCCTAATGAAAAGTTTTCAATAATTCCTGACTGTATTACTCTACCACCATCTTTAAGTTCCCAGTTGGTTTCAAATTCATTTAAATTAATGCTTTCACCCCAGTTTTTAACTGAAATGATACCATTTGAAATATCCTTAGCCGCAAATCTAAAAGGTTGGATAATGTATTTATATTCGTATAATTCAGGTTGTACGGTTCTATCAGAAAGTACCAATCCATCAAATGCGGTAAATTTTTCAGAAACTGTGGAATCATTCATTTCACCACCATTGGCAAAATATGTGGTGCCGTCTGCCCTTTGTTTTGCAAATCCTTGATCCACCCAATCCCATATATAGCCACCTTGTGCTCTGGGAAGTAGGTAAGTGGGGGCCCAATAATCGTTGAGATTTCCGGCACTGTTGCCCATGGCATGAGCGTATTCACACATAATTACTGGGCGCTTATCAAACTTTGCCAATTCAGCATATTTTTCAACCGTGGGGTACATGGGGCCAAGTATATCAACACAAGGGTCTTGATCGGCAGGGTTGTAATGCACTGGTCTTGTAGGGTCATTTTTATGTATCCAGTCGCTCATTTTTACGTGGTTTGGTCCAAAGCCTGATTCATTACCCAAGGACCAATAAATTACAGAAGGATGGTTTTTGTCGCGTTCTACCAATGAATAGCAACGATCCATAAATGGAATAATCCAAGTGCTGTCTTTAGTGAATTTGTCCCAAAATTTGTGCGATTCCAAATTAGCTTCATCACACAAATAAATGCCATATTCGTCACAAAGGTCGTACCATTCGGGCGCATTGGGGTAGTGAGAAGTTCGTACCGCATTGATATTAAATTGTTTCATTAATTTAATATCTTTTAGCATGGACTCTCTTGTTACATATCGTCCGCTATGAGGGTCATGTTCGTGACGGTTAACACCTCTGATAATGGTTCTTTTGCCATTGACCATTAATACTCCATTATTAATTGTGACTTTTCTAAAACCTATTTTTGAAGAAAGTAGTTGAATAATGGTGCCTTTTTCATTTTTTAATGCTAAAACCAAGGTGTATAAGTTTGGTTTTTCTGCATCCCATTTATTTGGAGATTCTACCTTTGCTAAAATATTAATATCGGCTTCGTTATTATTTTTAAACTCAAAAGTAGAAGTTCGACTGTTTAGTATTATTTTTTTATCAGAATCATACAATGAGTAATCAATTATATATTTTGATTTATCCTTCGAAAAATTTGACAGCTTGGTTTTAATAATTAAATCTGCATTTTTGAAATCTGAATCAAATTCAGTTTCAACTTTATAATCAGTGATTTGCACATAAGGAGAAGCATATAAATATACATCCCTGAATATGCCACTTAGTCGCCAGAAATCCTGATCTTCAAGATAGCTGCCGTCAGAAAATCGGTAAACTTTTACAGAAACAGAGTTTTCACCGGGTTTCAAATATTTGGTAATTTTAAATTCAGCCGGAGAATAAGAATTTTCGCTATAACCTACTTTTTGACCATTAATCCAAATATAAAATGCAGACTCAACTCCGTCAAAGTTGATTAATACCTGACGATCTTTCCAATCATCAGGAATTGTAAAAGTAGTTTTGTATAAGCCAACCGCGTTATCTTTTTCAGGGATTAAAGGTGGGTTTTGAGGACTCCAAGGATGTTCAATGTTTCTAAAAATAGGAGTTCCAAATCCTTGTAATTCCATATTGCCCGGTACTTTAATATCATTCCATGAGTTAATGTTGAAATCAGATTTAAAAAAGTCGATGTTTGAAGTTTGTAAATTATTGAAATATTTAAATTTCCATATTCCATTTAAAGATTTATAATAAGGACTGAGTTTTTTTTCGCAAGAAAGAGCGTCAATCAAATCAGTGTATGGCACTACCGATACATGATATTTTTCCTTATTTGAGCTGATTACTTTTTGATTTTCCCAATCATTTTGGGAAATGGCCACAAAACTGAAGACAATGGCAAAAAAATAAATGGTATTTGGTTTCATAAATTAATTGATTTAAAAATAATTATCTTCAAATATCTGTAATGATTTCAATTATTCAAAGTGGTCCTTTTTAATTCGTGTATCCTTTATTTTAATTATTCCAAATAACTTTGGTTGTATTGCGTAATATAGTTTATTATAACTTTTTGACTAAGTATTAGCTTTATTGCAAATTGAATAATATTAAAGTGGTACTTTTTGCAAATAGACTATTTTTTTAAATATCAGATAATCAAATATATAATTTCTTTTTTAATCGATAATAAAGCGAACTAAAATAGCTATAACATATTGATAATCAATAAATTAATAAAGAAAAATATTGTTTTCGTGAAGAATAGTTACTATTTTTGTATTATTAATAGAAATATTATAAACATATTAATATTTGTAATTTATTGACTTCCTGATATTAAAGCGAAAAAAATGAAAAACTACTTCACACCTTATCTTAAGTCTTTAGTCTTGCATTTTTCGACTAAATCATATATATATATATTATTCTTAATGCTTGGTTTGCATCAATTTTCCAAAGCACAAAGTTGTACTCCGGCAAGCATACCTTACCCACATATGGGTACCAATATTCCCAATGCTACAGATATGCCTTGGATTAACCTTTGGCATCAGATAAATCCTTCACATTCAACTTTTGGTGGAAATGGACTAGTGTTAGGGTCTGATGGATGGCCAACCTCAAAATCCAACCATAATATAGTAATAGGAAGAGATGTGGCATTGGTGTATCCCATTGTAGGAAAGATTAAAATCAGTTATAAAGGAACACTTGCACAATTGAATAATTTTTCTGCAACCAATGGAATTACTAATTTGGTAAGTCAAGCCAATTATCCGGCTCCTGGGTATTCGTATTATGAGTTTGATGTTAATATTCCCGTGGGTTCAGTTACAGGTTATGAATTGTATATGCAATTTCATAATCATGTTGAAGATGTAAAAATTATGCGTCCGGGTTTTGAACTGGATGAAACCCAGATTATACATCCCGTTTATATGAATTTATTACAAAAATTTACCACTTTCAGATGGATGCCCTTTTTAAGTACCAATTCATGGTATGTTGATACAGAATATGCGTGTAATACCTTAGGCACTGTAGACTGGAGCATACGTTCCAATGCCAATATGCCACAGTCAATGGTAGGTACTAAGGGTGGATCGTGGGAATATGTTGTATGGATAAGCAATCAATTTAATAAAGACCTCTGGATTAATATTCCGGTTGAGGCTACGGACAATTATGTTACTAATCTTGCTCAATTTTTAAAAGATAACTTAAAGCCCGGCTTGAATGTATATATGGAAATTGGAAATGAAACTTGGAATTCGGCGGGAGGGTTTTGTAGTTTCCGGCAGTTAGAACATATATATGGAAATGACTGGGATGCGCACCGAAGATTTCATGGAGTAAGAGGCAAACAAGTAGTAGATATTTTTGCGGGAATTTGGGGTTGGAGTGAAATTAATAATAGAATCAGGATGTTGATTCCCGGTCAAATTGCATATGGAGTACCCGGTGATGGTTGGGCAATTGGAAGCAGTTTGGATTATTTGGAACAGACATTTGGTGCTGATTTGATTAGAAGATATTTCTATGCAACTGCTGCAGCACCTTATTTTGCTTCTGCTTCTCATAGTGATGTTAATACAATCATCGCACAATGTCAGAATAATATCGATAATGACATATTTGGAGAATTTAGTAGTGAAATTTGGGGTGGGAGTGTATATATGGGAAATAAACTAGAAGGTTGGCTCGGTCGTGGAGGTCAATATGGCCTTAAATTAATGGCTTATGAAGGGGGGCCTGACATGGACTATACATCAGGATCAGGTGGTGTTAAAGCTCAGGCAATGGCTGATCCTCGAATGAAAGATTTATGTTTAGATTATTGGAATTCATGGTACAGTCGTTATGGTTATTCAGCATTATTCAACCAGTTTTTGGCAACGTTCAACTCTAGCGGTTTGTACACTTTAGGTGAAGATATGAATGTGACTAGTACAAGGCAACAAGCAATTAATCAGATAGTTACAAGTCCTTCTCCTCAATTCGATGCCAAATTCCGTCATACGATTCCAGGAATAATAGATGCAAGGAAGACATCTGCATATTGGTCAAATTGGAATGCAGGGCCTTCATTACAATATTTGAGACCACCTCAACCGAATTGCTGCGGTGGGTTTACAGATAATAGAACATTATGGACGGTAGCAGCTATGAAAAATGGTGTTTATAATTTAGCCATTGAACACCAATGTGTTGGAAACACGACTATAGATATTTTTGTAGATGGTGTTTTAGTTCATAATGACTTAGTCATACCACATACCTCGCGTTGGCCAGGTGATTGGGGTTTTGCTTCTTGGATATACTCTAATCAACCACATCCTATTGGTTCAGGAGGTAGCTTTGCAACTATTCCCGGTGTAAATATCCCTTTGAATTTATCATATGGGGTACATGTTATAAAAATTCAATATTGGGGAACTACTGATGATAATTTCAGAAATTTAGCTTTTACATTAACAAGTGAAACACCTCCTTTTGCACCAAATAGTGTTACAGGAGATTTGATGGCTTGTAACAGCCAGCCGGATGCTAAATACACAGTAGAAGCAGATCAATCTGTTTGTAGCTACAAGTGGGTTGGATTACCGGGAACAGCTAGTATAAATCCAGATGCAGGAGGACCAGGTACAGGAATTGCAAGATCAGGTGCCAATACAAATTTAGTTTATGTGAATTGGGGAAATACACCAAATGGAAATTATAATTTAACCGTTTTTGGAATAAATGCAGTAGGAACAAGTCCGGGAAGAGTGTTTAGAGTAACAGTTACAACTTGTGGTTTTACTATGGCACCCAATCCGGTTTGCACCAATACCGGAGTTGCAATTACTCCAGCGGTACTAGGGGCAACAAATTATAAATGGGATTTTGGGTTGAATTCCAATCCTAGAATATATACAACAAGTATTGCCGGCACACTTCCTTTTAATGTGGTGTATACTGTATCCGGTTCAAAAACCGTGACTCTTGTAGTTACTTTATCTGGCGGTGCAGTTAAGACATATTTGCAAAATATATTAATAGCAACTTCACCAACTATTGGCACAATCAGTCCTTCGTCCCAAACTGCTTGTTCTGGAGGTGCAGCAGTTTTATCAGTTAGTGGAACAGGTTCTTCTTTTAAATGGCTTTATTCAACAGATGGTGGTACAACATACAGCGCATATCCTGGAGCTACGTTGCCTAACTTTACGTTTACTGGTTTATCAGGAACTACCTATTTCAAAGCAGCAGTTACTAATCCGGGTTGTCCAACTTTGACAACCGCAGGAAGTGCAGTTGCAAATATTTCATCTGCTACAGTATCATTTGCTTATGGAAGCACTTCCTATTGCAATAGTTCAGGAACAATTACCCCTACAGGAACTTTCAGTGGCGGGTCATTTTCCAGAATATCCGGACCGGGAAGCATTTTACTTAACACATTTACTGGAACAATTACTTTAACTGGTGCAACAGCCGGAGTCCATACCATTAGATATTTTGTGCCTGTAGTTGGAGCTTGTCCTTCAGTAGCAGGTACAAATACAATTACAATTACAGGTGGTGGTAATGTCAATTTTATTTTAGGTGCCGGATCTTCTATTTGTCAATCATCGGGAGTAAGCACATATACAGCTAATCTCACCGGTACTGGAAGTTTGTTTTACTTAGTATCCCCTACAAACTCAGGGAGCATCAATAGTACCAATGGACAAGTAAATTGGAGCAACACCTTTTCAGGTATTTCAACAATTACCGCATCTGTAACAGGATCATCTTGTGGCTCATTGTTTACAACACATGTTGTTACTGTAAATCCTTCATTTACTCCATCGATTACCGCTTCATCTAGCCAAAACGGCATCTGCTCGGGAACAACGGTAACCTTTACAGGCGTACCTACCAATGGAGGCGCCACACCGGCATATCAATGGTTTGTGAACGGCACACCACAAGGCACCAATAGCACTACCTATAGCTACACACCATCCAACAATGACCAGGTGTCTGTCCGTTTGACCAGCAACGCATTATGCGCCAGCCCAACCACAGCCACTTCCAGCATCATCACGATGAGCGTAAGCGGCACCGTTACTCCAACAGCTCAAATCAGCACAAATACCCCTACCATATGTGCAGGACAAATGACCCAGTTCACCTCTACCATCAGTGGAGGAGGTGCAACTCCAACTTATCAATGGCAGGTAAATGGATCCAATGTTGGCACAAACAGCAATACCTACACCACAACAGGACTCACGAGTGGCCAAACCGTACGATTGATTCTTACTTCCTCATCGGCATGTGCCAGCCCTACCTCAGCCACCAGCACAGGCGTGACTATGACTGTGAACCCTAACCTGACACCAAGTGTGAGTATCGCAGCCCTACAGAATAATGTATGTAGTGGCACAGGAATGACCTTTGTCGCTACCCCAACCAATGGAGGAGTAAGCCCTACTTATCAATGGAAACTGAACGGATCTAACGTAGGCACCAATAGCGCCACACTCACAGGCAGCACCTTTTCAAATGGAGATGTTGTGTCATTAAGTCTAATATCTTCTGTAGTATGTCCATCCGTAATATCAGCTACCAGCAATAACTTAACCTTGACGATTAACCCCAACCTAACTCCATCGATTACCGCTTCATCTAGCCAAAACGGCATT
>JANRJY010000099.1:0-3383 GCA_033763735.1 Bacteroidota bacterium
AACTTGGTTTAGTAAATGATATTTGGAGGTAGCCATTCTATATATTAGAGAAAGAAAATAAAATAATTAGACGCAAAAAAGGTCTTTATCTTGTCATTTTTCGTTGAAATATGAGACAATATGACGGCATTATGGTGCGGAAAATCACACCGAATAGTCCTCCAAATAGGTCTCTCATGTAGATGGCTTTATTGGCTGTTTAATATGTTGACATTTCTCACATCATTTATGCTGTCATATTGTATTCGGTAGTTGATTACTTTTATAGCATAACTTACCTGCGTCCATGGAGATGGCTTTATTGGGCTGTTTAATAGGTTATCATTCCACACAGCATTTATGCTGTCATATTGTATTCGCCGTAGTTGATTACTTTTATAGCATAATTTTACTCAAAATCTTTCGTCTTGCCGAACTTTTATGGTTTGCTTTTTTTCGTTGAAATTTCTAAAAAATAACAGCATAAAAGGGTTGATTATTGTTTCTTATATTTACGGCACTTGTGTGCTAATTTTATTTCGGCAGAAGAGGAGTGTTTTGTTGTTTCTATCTTGCCGGACTTTTATGGTTTGCTTTTTTTTTGTTGAAATTTCTAAAAAATAACAGCATAAAAGGGTTTAATGTAGTTGATTTTCATTATTTTATGAGAGTGTGACTGCTTTATACTTTTGTCACTAGCGCAACTGGCGCAACTGGCGCAAGAATTTTTAAAGTATTTCCCAAAACTAGTCCTCATAAAGAAACTTTGTAAAATCCTGCGCCAGTTGCGCCAGTTGCGCCAACTTTAAGATTTTTCCTCAAGTATTGGATTGTATCATTTAACCATCGTTTTCTTCTTCATTAATTTTGACGTATTTATAACCCCCTCTTGTGCTTGTGAATTTCGTAAATCGTAAATTTCTATCATAATCCAACCCTTTCCGTTTCATGCCTTCTTTTACCAACTTTTCACTCATCCCAGAATAACTGCATAATTTTTTTACACTAACACGGCAACTATCATCATCCACGATTTCACAATTCTCGTTAAACCAAATACCAAACGCATCATTGTTCTTCTTCACTTCATCAGTGTCTTTTTTAAATTTGTCTGGGATTGGAGGAATACCATCGGCAAAATATTTACGAGCGTATTGAATTACTAATGCGAACACCTCATTCACATATTCTGTCATAATTTTGTCTTTTAAGCCAATATCAGCGATAAATTCTAACTTTTCTGGATTTGGTTCTTTTCGGCAACCTGTTCTGTCAAAATGACTGCCATAACTAATTTGTTTATAGCGATTATAGACAGCTTCTTCTTTTGGGTCAATAGTTGGCGGATGATTGCTTAATATAAATAGTTTAAACATAATTTGGATCATTTCACTCGTGCCGAACATAATTTCATTTTCCGTAGTTTTACCATCTGCTAATTCTTTCATCAGGTCTGCCTTTGCTTTCTTCTCTGTAAATTCATCTAACCAAACAAGGCGTTTTCCTTTACATTTTACCAGTTGTTTATGGGTCTTGGTATTTCCATCTTCTAGCAGAGTGTTTTTGGTTTTATAAACATAACAAGGCATTAAATCAGTTAAAATATCAAACCAAAAGGTTTTTCCATTGTCGCCTTTGCCTAATTTTGTTCCGTCAATACAAAAGTAAATAGATTTCTCAAGATTTGCACGACCAAGAAAAGTGTAACCAATAATGGATAAAAAATATTCTAGGTGCTGGTCGTTATTGTTTAAGATTTCCTTTAATATACTGCGTAATTTAACGAGTTTAGCGTTATCGTGAGGTTGATATGGGTAAGGGATTGTCTCAGTAATTAAATCCTCTGGTTTAAATCCAACATCAAAGTTTCCATTCCGTAAATCATACATGCCGTTTTTAAATGCTAATTTATCTGGGTTATTATCAAGATTTTTATAGAATTCTTTATCGTATAAGTAATCCATTAAAAATTTCTTCAAGGTTGAAGCCTCTTTGCAAACATTACAATAAAATTCGGTGTAAATTTTTATTAGTTTCCCATAAAGGCTCTTTTTTTCTTCATCTTCTTCATTACATTTTAGATGAATTGTTACTGCCATAGCTTCATCAACTTTATTTTGAATAGTATTTACAATTACCGAGGTAGGTTCGTTATTTTCTCTCCATAGGCTTGTATTTTTATCGCAAGAATACCATTTTTCATTAGAATATTTTAAATTTTGGTTCAAGTATGGTTTTATAAATTTTGCCACATCATTAAGTCCTTTACAAATGGTCTCGGCTTTTAAAAAAACTTGGAACTTAATATCAAGGTCTCGTTTTGCATCAGGATTAGAAAGTTTCGCATAATAATACAAAGTAGCAATGGTGTAAGCATATTTGGTGTCTAATTTGTTCCATAAATTTTCAAAATAATTGTCATCGTATTTTTTTGATTTTTTGCTAACATGCCTCGCAATCTCTTTTTGGTCTAAAATTTTTAATGTCATAATAATCTTAATCCAATCAGGGTAATAATCTAAATATTTCAATGCAATCAGGTCACAATACTCAAATAATTGCGTTTTTTCTACATTTTCAACTGGAAAGGGCATTGTATTATTCTCAATGATATTAATTTTCCTATTTCTAACTTGCGGTTCAAAAACAAAATCATAGCAAATTTCATCAAAGCAACCAGTAATAATAGTATTTTCATAAGTTCCTTCTTTTAACAACAGGGGTCTGTTTTGATTTGGCTTACTGGTATTCAAGCATCGCATTTTTCTGTTATGGTCGTAAATGCCTTCATCAAATAATTTAGGTGATAATTCTTCGTCAATGTAATCATAGATGTTGTCAGGGTCTGCTTTTTTTTGAACGAACTCATTTAGCTTATGAACTAGATTAGAATTAGAAGATTTGGTAGTTTTAATGTTGCTAATAAAGTAGCGAACAGAATATTTAGCCGATTTTTCATCAAGATTTTTAGTGTGAGAAGTAGCCATTGCTATGTTGGGTTTTACATCAGGTATTAATTCATCTAATGCTTTCAGTACATACTCTTTACTTTTTTTCTCTACCATTAGAGCGACCTCATCATTGAATTCTTCTTTTGGTAATTCGTAATCAATATCAAAATACAATTTACATGGGATGTCATCTAGTATAACTTCATAAGTGGTCTCCTTATTTTTTAATCTTTTTACCAATTCCGCTTCATTACACGTGAGAAATGGTTTTGAACCTTTCCAACATAAATTGTCAGTATAAGTGATTTTACTCATTCTGTTTATACTTATTGTTGAGAAAATCTTTTTAAATTGTTTTCACAACAATATATATTAATTAAGCGGAATTGTTATTATTGTCTTTTTTGCTAAATAATTGCGTTTAATTCTTTCAATTACTTTGTCTTTGTTTTT
>JANRJY010000101.1:0-25368 GCA_033763735.1 Bacteroidota bacterium
TGCATTATGTGGTTTTTCTAATTTTAGTTCCATTGCCATCCAATTAGGAGGCTTAAGCCTTATGGCTCCTAATCAACAAACAACCATTTCAAAAGTAGGTATGCGTGCCTTGTTAGCAGCTTCGTTGGCATGTTTTAGTAGTGCTATATTGGCTGGAATTTTTTACTCAATAGGTTGAGTATTATTGAATAAATGAATTGGAAAGGCCCACAACAGCTGCAAGTACCAAAGGTGCAACCTTTCTTTTTGGGCATTTGTAATCCAAGTGATGTATAGAGGACCGATTTCAAAATCACCAAGTCTTTTTGTTTTCATTCCTAAGGCTATGCTCGCCCAGTTTTCGCTGTAAATTGCATCAGTTGGAGTGGAAGTGCTTAAAAATAGTTCATTATATCCCGATATATAATTTTTCGAAGAAAGTTGATGATTAAATCCGGCTAAGTATCGGATTCTGTGTGTGAGAGGTGTAATATCTGCATTGTTGTTTCTTATAAATCGTATATCAAACCGTAAGCGTTGTTTGATCGAAAATTTATCGCTTATTAGAATATTTGCATTTATTTGAAGGTGGTATCTATTTTCATTTCTGAATCCGGGATATACTGGATTTTGCCTTTCATAAACATAGGCACCCGAAGTAGAAAAATATTTATTGAATCTGTAAGAAAGTGCAAATTCAATATAGTTTATAAAAAATGTATTTTGGGTTTCACTATTAATTTTTTCTTTGGAAATATGATAAAAATTAAACGCATTGAAAACGTACAAACTATAATCAAACTTTTTATAAATATTCCCCGATATATTTATGGTAGGAAATAACCCAGAGTAGTGATTTTCCTGAGCTATTAATACATTACTAATTGCAATTATTATTATTATGATTTTAATTCGGTAACGCATTATTTAACTAAAGAAAGCGCAAATAATGTTTCGGTAGCAATTTGAAGACACCTTTCCGCATATTTTTGATCCTGTAATGGCGTGTTGTCAAATGCCTTTGGATCGTCATAAGTAGTAGCTATTCGTGCTACCGCTCCTGCTACAAAAGGACAATTGGCTTCTGCTTCAGAGCAAGTCATGATGGCACAAAAATCGGATTTTGGATTTGATTCATCGTCATATACTTTTGAAAAACAAGTAATTACAGGCGAATCAGAAGCATATTCAATTGTATAAATAGGGTTTTTTGCCTCTTGATTACCAGTTACTTTAAATCCAATATTCATTATGGCCTTAATGGCATTAGCATTAAAAGCGGTAGCTTCAGTGCCACCGCTGTAACTTTTGAGATGCTTAATTCCATAATATTCGGCTGCCACTTGTGCCCATATTTGCCCAAAATGACTTCTGCGAGAGTTATGAGTGCAAATATATACCAAATTGCTCTCCAGCCCATTTGCCTCATTATCGGCTATGTAATGACTTATTCGGGTTAGCAATCCTTTTCTTTCTTTGGAAATGAAATCAAAACCAGCTTCAGCTTGTTTGATAAATTGAATTATAGATGGGTATATCATATTATTTTTTAGCTTCTTGTACCAATATCAGTTGTTTCTTTACATAATCAAATACAAAAAACATCTCTGTTGCAATATTTTTACACCTTTCGTCATATTTGGCTGATTCTGCTGGAGTATTGTCATAAAATTTGGGGTCATCATAAGGCAGGCTAATTCTTTTATTTGCGCCTTCTACCATGGGGCATGATTTGTCAGCTTCGGAGCATACCATTATAGCTCCAAATTCCGATTGAGGATTTTGTTTGTCGGAATATTTTTTGGAATACATTAAAATGGCTGTGCTTTCTTTTTCATATTCAAGCATATAGTTTGGATTTTCGGTGGTCCCTCCTGACTTTGTAATATTGAAACCTGCTTTTTTCAAAGCTCTAATGGATCTTTCGTTGAAAGCTGTAGAAGAAGTACCTCCAGAGTATGTTTGTATATTGTCAATTCCATAGTACGAAGCTGCAGCTTTTGCCCAAGCCTGACCCATTTGGCTTCTACGAGAATTATGTGTGCAAATAAATGTTAGAGATACAGGTTTGTTTTCTGCCTTGGTTGCAAGTATATAATCACCAATTTCTTTTAATTTATCCTGACGTTCTGCTGGAATTTTGTCGAAATCAGCCAATAATTGGTCACTATACTTCTTCAGCTTGGGTAATAGCTTGGTTTGGGCTTGCACATGTGTAATTAATAATAATGAAGTGGCTATTACTATTCCTGTTTTAATTATTGTTTTCATGGTTTTTAGTAAATATTAAGGTTAATTTAATTGGATATGATTAATTGGTGCAACATGCTGTTGCAGTTTTTTCGGAATAATGAGGATCGTTGAATTCTGAATCTTCATGAAAATAATATACTTCCCATTGCACACCATCAGGGTCATTTACCCAAAATTTATCTTGTTTGGCATAACAACAACTGGTGCCTATTTCTTCGCGCACTTCAAGTTTGTTTTTACGAGCCGTCCAAAGTTGTAAATTCAAATCGACTTCGGTTTCTACTTGAAATCCAAGATGACCAAAGTTTTGTTGCACTCGATCGGGATTCTCGATAAATGAAATTATTAAAGAAGGAGACTCCAAAATATACTTTGCATAACCGGGCTTTACTTTTTCAGGTGCTTGGTTAAAGAATGTATTATAAAATTGAATGGATTTTTCTAAGTCGCTTACATATAAGCTTACATGCATACGTGGGAAAGTGGATGTCGTAGTCATATTAATTGGATTTATTTATTGTTATATTGCAATATTGCGTTTAATAAGGGGAAATTTTTTTAGCAACAGTTATTTTGCGTATTGTATGATTCGAACAGAAGCTGCATATCCGATTGAATAGCTTTCCATGTGTCTTCATTAATACAATAACAGATGCTTTGACCTTCAATCGTTCCTTTGATAATTCCGGCTTCTTTAAGTTCTTTCAAATGTTGAGAAACCGTTGATTGAGAAAGTGGAAGTTCATCAACCATATCGTTGCATATGCATGCTTGTTTACTGATCAATAATTCAATAATAGCAATACGCGCCGGATGGCCAAGTGCTTTAAGATACTTTGCTCTTTTGTTTTGAATTTCGTTAAAACTGTCGGTCTTTGTTAATCCCATAAATTATATATTGCAATATTACGATAATATTATCTTTTTCAAAATATATCCTCCTAAAAAATTAATAATTAGGTTTAAAATACTTAAAGATTTTATATTTGTTTTAGATTTTGGACATATTATTATTCAAATCTTACATTTTCTGAAACTAATCAACACTAAAATGCGATTATTTAAGCAAAAACTAATTCACATATTATTTTTTGGTATTGTACTAAATTCTTTTGCCCAACTTAGCTTTACAGGTTCTAATCAAATAAGTACTTTTAATTATCCATTCGAAATAGCTCTGCTAGATATTAATAACGATACTTATGTTGATGCTATAATTACTAATTCTTCAGATTTAAGTGTTCTATTGGGAACTGTTTCAGGTGGGTTTGGTTTGCCTACTAATTACACAACCGGTTCGGATCCAAGAAGTGTTTTAGTAATAGATGTTAATAATGATGGTTTAAAAGATATAGTAACAGGTAACAATAATAGCAACAACATCAGTGTATTGATCAATCAGGGGAATGGTACATTTGGAGCAAAAAATGACTTTGCAGTTGGAAATAGCCCATATGATATAAGTTATGGTGATTTTAATAACGATACGAAGGTTGATATAGCTGTTGCTAACTATAACAATAAATATGTAACTGTATTAACAAATACCGGATCTGGTTCTTTTGCATTAATGACAAATATTACTACTACCAGCTACCCCAGAAATGTGGCTGCTGGAGATTTGAATGGAGATGGAAGAAAAGATATAGTTATTACTTTTTACCAAGGCAATGTATGTGTATTTACTGCAACCGGTAGTAATAGTTTTGGGACAGAAGTAATGTACACAACGGGTTCATATCCTTATAAACTACTTCTGGGGGATGTTAATTCCGACTCAAAACTAGATGTAATTACCGTAAATAACAGTGGGGGCAATGTAAGTGTGCTCACAGGAACAGGAACAGGCACTTTGGGAATTAACATTGATTACCTCGTTGGAAGTTCTCCTCAATCAGGTGTTTTAGCTGATTTTAATAAAGATGGCAAAATAGATATATTAGTCACAAATTATAGTAACAAAATTACAGTATTAACAAATTCTGGTACAGGCGCGTTTAGCTCTCAAATAAATTTTACAACCACAGGTAATAATCCTCAAGGCATAGCAGCAGCAGATTTAAACGCTGACACCTTTATTGACATAGCGATTACAAATTATAACTCTAATAGTTTTTCAACATTTATTAATACTAATGGACAAACACTTTCTAATGATATTTCTTATGGTAGCGGAAAATCGCCAAATGGTATTGCAGCAGCTGATTTTAATGGAGATGGAAAAATAGATTTTGCAGTTTCAAACTCAGGATCAAGTTCAGTAAGTATATTAACCAACAATGGCAATGGAATAATAAATAAAGTAGTTAGCTATGCAGCCGGAAGTTACCCATATATGATTGTTACCGCTGATTTTAATGGAGATGGAAAACCGGATATTGCATACACTGATAATACTGACAATAATATTAGTGTCCGATTTAACAATGGGAATGGCACATTTGGAGCTGCTACAACATATAGTGTAGGTGCTGCCCCACAAAATATCGTAGCAGCTGATTTTAATGGAGATGGAAAACCAGATGTAGCAGTTCCAAATTATAGCAATAATAACATCAGTGTTCTTTTAAATATTGGTGGTGGATTATTTGGAGGTGCTGTCAATTATCCCACCGGTGCAGGCCCGAACTACTTAGCAAAAGGTGATGCAAATGGAGATGGAATTATAGATTTGTTTGTGGTCAATTATGATAGTTTGTCTTATTCGGTTTTGACAGGTATCGGAAATGGTTCATTTAATACAAAAGTAAGTTATCCTTTAAATGATAATCCTTCATATATAGCTGTATATGATATAAATAATGATAATAAAGACGATGTAATTACAACACAAAGAATTTTTGGAAATAATGGAAAAATAAGTGTTAGTCTTAATTCAATTTCAGGAATATTTGGTCCCCCAAGTTATTTTGGTTCCGGTAATTTACCTCAAAATATCTCAATAGGCGATTTTAACGGTGATAATAAGCCCGATATATCATTTGCTAATTACAATGATGATAATATAAGTATATTAATAAATTTAGGAAACGGTAATTTCTCTCCAAAATATGATTTGGTAACACCTTCAGGTCCAAGCGCTTCCGTAGCTACAGATATAAATAATGATGGAAAAACTGATTTAGTTACCGTTAATTACAATAATCAAAGCTATTTAACTGTCTTTACCAATACATACAAGTATTTAACTGTAATCGCCAACAATGCTTCAAAATTATATGGGCAACCCAATCCAACATTTACCGGAACGATACTAGGGGCAAATCCTACAGATAACATTATTGCAATTTATTCCACAAATGCTACCCAATCCAGCAATGTGGGAACCTATCCTATCAATATTTCGCTTACCGGGTTAAATATTAATACCTATAACCTTACAACCGTAGCTGGAACTTTAACAATTAATCCAATTGCTCCAACTTTAAGTTTTACAGGTACAACCTCAGGTTTAGGAGGTCAAACTTATAACTTAACAGCTACTTCCAATTCTTCCGGAGCTATCTCTTATTCCATAGTTAGTCAATTAGGTTCAAACCTTGCTCAAATATCTGGCAACTCCCTAATTTTGAACACCTTATCCGGTACATTACTTTTAAGAGTTTCTGTAGCTAGTAGTGGCAATTATTTAAGTGCAAGTTCTGATATTACATTCACAATAATTGGATTAGTTCCTGTCAACAATACAATTATCGGAGTAAATACCACCGCAGGTTTTACTATTATAAATCCGGGTACATTTAATACCACTTCTTCCGGATACAATTCTGAAGGGGCGATACCAGTGGGACTTACAGTGAATAATACTTCAACTGGTATCACAGTTAATGTTTTTTATCGTGAAATAAGTTCTAAAGATAATTTTCAACAGCTATCAGCCTCAAAAAGCAACAACACTTATAATGTAAATCTTGATCCTACAAATATTAAATCTATTGGTCTGGAATATTATTTTGAAGTAAATATTAATGGAACAAAACAATACACCGATACTGCCTATATCTATCTTAATTTTACAAAGTCAATTGGTGTTGCAACACCTATTAAAACCGGCTCATCCGTTACTGATTATCAATTAGTATCATTCCCTTACAAATTTAGCTCGGCCTTAATTACAAATGTAATGAGTCAATTGGGCACGTATGATAATACTCAATGGCGAATGTTTGGGTATTCAAATGGAAATATTTCTGAAAAAAATAATTCAAATGATATTGTAGAACTGGCCAAAGGATATTGGCTAATTACTCGAAACAATTGGAATTTGATTACCGTAACCGGTTCAACACCTGAAGTTCAAAAGAAAAAACCCGCAAAAATAACTTTAAACAAAGGATGGAATATCTTGGGAAATCCTTATTCATTTAATGTTCAATGGTCTGATATAATAAAATCAAACCCATCAAAATCACTACCACTTCAAATTTTCACTTACAAAGGCGCTTATGCTCCTTCGACAGTACTTCCTAAATATAGCGCAGCTTGGGTAAATATGACAGATTCCGCAACTATTGTTATTCCTGTTATCAAAGATAATAGTATCAATGGCGCTCGTCAAAGCTTTGAAGAACTAGTGGATAATTATGTACAATCGAATGATAATTGGCAGCTTCAATTAATTTCTGAACAAGGAAATGCCAAATATCAATTGGGGGCAATAGGAATGCGACCTGATGCCTCGGATGATAAAGACAAGTACGATTTGCCTGTTTTACCTCGATTAAGGGGCTTTATTGATATTGCTTCTAATGGTAAAAATGAACAAAAGCTTACTCGTGATATTTCAGAATCAAAAGAAAATTATACTTGGAATTTTGAAATTAATGGGGATGAAAGCTTAGGCAATACCAGGTTGTCGTGGAATATGCCTGAATCTTTACCATTAACACTGGAAGATGAATATGGCAAAAAAGTAAACATGAATCAAATTGACCATATACAATTGAATACAGGATCTAACTTTAAAATTCATTATGGAAGTATCTCTTCAGAAAATGAAATAATCATCGAAAATCCGTACCCGAATCCTACAAAAAATGATATTCTTCTAAATATTTCATTGCCAAATAAAAACACAAATGCAATTGCAAACATGATTTTCACCTCAAGTACAGGTGAAACCTCAATGACTATTCAAAGGAATTTAAAATCCGGTATTAATTCATTTTATAGTTCAGTTGCAGATTTAAATGCTGGAATTTATTTGGTCAAAATAGAAGTTATTTCTGCTGAAAAAACCAAGTCGAAGACTTTTAAAATAATTAAATTATAACACTTACTAAAAGAACACATATGAAACTGAAAATTGAATTTAGAATTTTTGCATTACTGTCATTTTCTGTGTTAGCAACTTTTGCTCAAACTACCAAAGTCAAAAGTAACACCATCAAAGCAGACATCAAAGCAGATGTTAGAGGTGAAGGAAAACTTACCACAAGTACACGATTTGATGATGAAAAGGCATTATTAGTAGCAGAAGAAATGTATAACAGAAGAAATTATGCACTTTTTATTGCAGTGGAAGAATATAAAGATGACAAAATCAATGATTTGGATAAGCCGGTACGAGATGCAGAAAATTTGAGAAAAATACTTTTACAAAACTATAATTTTAATGAAAAAGATGTCTTATTCTTAAAAAATCCAACTCGCGACCAAATTGTAAGCACTTTTGATAAACTAGCCAAAATGCTTACTGCAAAAGATAATCTTCTAATATTCTATGCTGGTCACGGTGTTTGGGATGCCACTCTTAAAAAAGGATATTGGTTACCCGCTGATGCCCAAAGAGAAGTACGTTCGCAATGGTTCAGCAATGGAGATTTGAGAGATTATATTAGTGGTATACCCTCGAAACATACTTTACTTATAGCTGATGCTTGTTTTAGTGGCGGTATTTTCAAAACTCGAGATGCCTTTGCTTCTAAAGCAGATGCTTCGATATTTGAAATGTACAAATTGCCCAGTCGACAGGCAATGACTAGTGGCGCAATGAAGACAGTTCCTGATGAAAGTGTTTTTATTAAGTTTTTGGCTAAAAGATTGGCAGAAAATGATAAACCATTCGTAGGTGGCGAAGAGTTATTTGCAAGCTTTAAAACTGCAGTTATTAATAATAGCCAAAATGGTCAAGTCCCACAATTCGGTGAAATCAAAGAAACCGGAGACGAAGGTGGCGATTTCATTTTTGTAAAAAAGAAAACAATTAAAAAATAGAAATAAACTACAATAATGAGTTCATATATAAAAATTCTTACTTTATTAATAGCATTCACACCTTTAGTCAAGGCTCAAGTAGTAGAAAATGTAGTTGCCGAACAAAAAGATAATGGCATTGAAATCACATATGACTTAGCTGGATCGATTAAGGGTCAAAAGTTTAATGTGGAAGTGTATTGTTCTATTGACAATTTTAAGGCCCCAATACACTTATATACAGGTGACGCAGGAGCAGGTATTGAAGAAGGAAAAGGCAAAAAAATATATTGGAATATTTCCAATGAATTAGGTGCATTTAAAGGCGATATTACCTTTGAATTGCAAGTAACATTAATTTATACACCTATTAAGTTTTTATATCCGAAAGAAAACCAAATCGTAAAAAGAGGCGTGAATAATAATGTTTCCTGGACTGGAGTTCAAAATAGTCAATATAAACTTGAATTGCTTAAATCAGGTATTTCAGTGGTAACTTTAATAGATATTACCAATCCGAATACCAATTTATTGCTTCCGGTTTCAACTCCACCCGGAGATGAGTATGCATTAAAAGTTACAGATTTAAAAAATGATGAGTTTGTTTCTCAAAAAATTAAAATCAGAAGAAAATTTCCTTTAGCACTTAAAATTGCAATACCTGTAGCCTTAATTGCAGGGGCAACAACAGGAGTTATTATTGCTACGCAACCGAAAAAAACCTCTGATTCAAACACAAGCAATTCAGGAGGAACTTTACCCGGACCTCCATCAAATCCTTAATCTACGTTGTCATGTAAAAACTTATTGTTCCCCAATAATTCATTATCCTCATTAAGGCTAAAACGTGACACCTCTCTTTCTGATGAATGCGGAACTTCAGTCAGTTGAATTTTTCTACGCTCATATGCCGGCACTTCCAGTCTTTCTTTGAATTCTTCTTGTGACATGGAAGAATACGTGGTTAATTCTGAAAGTTTTGAAGTACGAACTACATAATCTTCATCAATTTTCTTCTTTTTATCCGCGTCAATTTCCTGATAATCATTGGTTTCAGGTTGAGTTGATTTGCTCGGTTGGAATATCGTCCCTTGTGTCGGTTTTTCACCGGTATTAATATCTATGACTACTTTTTCATTATTCGAAGCTTTTGCAAATACCCCTTTTTGAGCCTCTATTATTGGAGGCAAAGCATCAATTGGAGTATTGCGTTCAGGCAATTGTTCAAAAATACTTGTCTGACGATTACTGTTTAAATCAATAACTGTTTTACTCTCTGGTATTTTGTAGGTTGAAGGCTCAAATCCTGTAGCAATTACGGTTACTCTAATACTTTCACCTATTTCCGGGTCAATGCTCACCCCACATTTAAGCAAGGCATCTTGACCGGCAGTTTCCTGATAATAATCGTTAATCTCCGCATATTCATCCATGGTTAACTGCTCAGGATCACACGCAGTAATTGAAACTAATATTTTCTTTGCACCGGTTATATCTGTATTATTTAACAATGGTGAGTGCAATGCTGATTCGGCTGCTCTGATAGCTCTATCTTTTCCACTTTGAACGGATGATCCCATAACAGCAGCACCTGCTTGCTTCATTACCATATTCACATCCTGAAAGTCAATATTCATGTGACCAGGATTGGTAATTATTTCGGCAATGCTTTTGGCAGCGGTTGTCAATATATTATCAGCTTGCGAAAAAGCTTCTTTAAAATTAAGATTGCCATGGATTTCGCGAATTTTATCGTTCATAATCACGATAACCGTATCGCAGTGTGCCTTTAATTCTTTTATCCCTTCTTCGGCAAGCAATATTTTTTTACGCCCTTCAAATGTAAATGGCATGGTCACTATACCCACAGTAAGTATATCCATTTCCTTTGATATTTTGGCTATTACAGGAGCAGCACCCGTTCCTGTTCCACCACCCATACCGGCAGTTACGAATAACATTTTGGTGTCAGCGAGCACCTCTCTTATTCTTTCTTTATCTTCAAGTGCCGCTTGACGACCCATTTCTGGGTTAGTCCCGGCTCCTAATCCTTCTGTAAGTTGACCACCTATCTGGATTTTGTTAGGAATGGGGCTCGTTCTTAAAGCTTGCAAATCGGTGTTGCAAATAAAAAACTCAACATCATGTATCCCTTGTTGATACATATAGTTAACCGCATTGCCACCGCCTCCTCCAACACCAATTACTTTGATGATGGAGCGAGAATTATTTGGAACTTCGAATTTGTATGTCATACACAATAATTATTAATGTTAAATTACAAACCCCACCCCAACCCCTCCCCAAGAAGAGAGGAGAAAAGGAATGAAATTATTTTTTGTTAATAGCCGGTTTTGTCATCAAAATCGTCCATTAACATGTTTTTGGTTTTTTCAATAAAATTTTTGAACAAGTCAGTACCATTTCCCAATGGTTTTGTAACCAGTTTAGGCGCTTTTGTCATGATTTTAATATCAGAAGTTTGCTTGCCTTTCAACTCAGCATAACGATTCTCGCGTTGATCAATTGCCTGAAAACCAGCCAATACTAAGCCAATGGATGTTGCATACATTGGACTTTTAACAGAATCAATTTTGCATTTGCCTAGGTGCTCATTTGGATAACCGATTCGGGCATCCATTCCAGTTTTGAGCTCAAATAAATGCTGCACATGTTTCAATAATGATCCCCCTCCTGTGATTACCAAACCACCAGCCAGTTTTTTCTGAAATCCGGAAGCAATAATTTCTGCATATACCATCTCAATCATTTCTTCCATGCGAGCCTGAATGATTTGAGCCAACGTTTTTACAGAAATTTCCTTTGCAGGTCGGTTTCTTAAACCAGGTATAGAAATTATTTCATTTGGACTTGTTTCCTGAGCAAGAGCCGCTCCAAACTTAGTTTTAAGTTGTTCAGCTTGCTGATGCATCAGCGTGCATCCTTGCTTTATATCAGCTGTAATTATATTACCCCCAAAAGGAATTACTGCTGTGTGTCTAATAATATTTTCATGAAAAATAGCAATATCTGTTGTACCGCCACCAATATCAACCAAAGCAATTCCGGCTTCCATTTCCTCATCTGTAAGCACCGCCAAGCTTGATGCCAAAGGCTCAAGAATCAAATTTTTACAAGTGAATTCTTTCTTACCTAATTCAGCTCCTGCTTTTTGTACGCATCTATTAATGTTGTTAATAGCCGCGGTCTGAGATGTAATAATGTGATAATCAGCTTCAAGTCTACTTCCTACCATGCCTACAGGATCTTTGATTCCCTCGGTATAGTCCACTGTGTAGTCTTGTGGCATAACATGTATAATATTGCAACCGGGTGGGATTACAATCTTATACATGTCATTGTTCAGGCGCTCAACATCCTCAACATTGATTACGTTTTCTGGATTGCTGCGCATGATTACGCCATGGTGTTTAGAGCTGCGGATATGTTGCCCGGCAATACCAATGCTTACCTCTGCAATGTCCAAACCCGCATTTTCTTCAGCCTCTTTGATAGCAGTTTTGATGCTTTCAACGGTTTTATCAATATTTGTGACCATACCTCTGGTTACCCCTTCGGATACAGCTTTACCCATTCCCAATATTTCGAGTTTTCCAAACTCATTTCTGCGACCAGCAATTACACATATTTTGGTTGTGCCAATGTCAAGTCCTACTTCAATTTTATCGGTATCGATGCTCATATTGTATTTAAATCTATGTTTTTTAATAACTCTAATTGGTTAGGTAGTACATTTTGAGAGGTTTCAAAAAGTGTTTTTGTTGTTATTTCACTATATTGATGAATAAGAAAATTTCTCATACTTTTCATCTCTCTCCAATTTATCTCCGGATATTTTTTTTTGGTAATTTCAGTAACTCTTGATGCTGCCTCTCCAATTACTTGATAATTTCTGATGATAGCATCTTTTCTCATTCTGTCATTTTGTAAATCGTTCAAACTACAATCTCTTAGGTAATACTGTATAGTTCTTATACAATCCATAATATCTTCAATAAATTGTTTGTCAGTACGTTTCATATAATTGTAAGCGCACTACTCATAACATTTTCTTTAATATAACTTTTCAAACCTTCATACTCAATAATATCTATTCTCCTTTTGGTTTTCTTTTTCAAATCATCCTGAATATGAATCATATCCCATAAAGTCATATGATCAAAAGGTTCTATGACTATATCTATATCACTTTTTTTATTAAAATCATCCCTTAAGAATGACCCAAATATGGCAGCCTTCTTAATATTTTTACTTATAAGATATTCTCGTATAATATTTATTGTCAGTTCCTTATCCATTATTCACAAATGATTTGATTTTGGTATTTCAAATTAACTGTGCTATATCTGTTCCAACCTTTAACAGGAATTATTTTTTGATAAAATGCATTCAATTTTGCAAACTTCAATTCCTGATTTTCAGGGGTGCCAAATTCAATTTTTTGCTTGCCAATTTGAGGCAGAATAGTGATTTCTCCTTTTGAATTAATAAACACCGATGCTACCATTGACTGCATAAACTCATCTTTATTGATTTTTTTAACAAATTGATAATAAGGTGTTCTCAAAGAGTCATTGTTCCAATCAGATTGTGTTAGCTTTGCATTGAATGGCCCCTCAATTATCAGTACACGTGCTGTAAACCGGTCAGAAACAGGCAATATTTTGCCACTTGTACTAATATATTTATCACTTCCCGTACGAGCTGTCAATCGAGCCATTGGCTTGTATTGATGCACTTGCACATACAAATTGCCTTTGTAATCTTTAGAGACAATAACATTTTCGACGAAACCATGTTTCTTCACTCTGCTTTCTAACTCCTTCAATGAAATAAATGAATGTGATTGATTTTCAATATTTTCTGAAAAATTGTAAGTCATCAAATTCTTGACATCCACATCTTCAATGAAATAATTACCCAATTCATTATCAATAGAGACATCTATCCTTTGACATATTTTCTTTGATTGACGATCATTAACAAAAGACATCAAACTACCAATGACTATTATCCAAAACGACACAATCATTCCTGCTCGGAATCGAGGAAGTTTGAATGCTATTTTTGGAATTTTTAGTTTCATTTATTTTTATCTTTTTTATTCAAATATTGTTTGATTGGCTCTACAAACGTGTCGATGTCACCTGCCCCAACTGTGACTATTAACTCAGGGTTAAGGGTTTCCACAATCTGCATTAAGTTGCCCTTGGTTGCAGTTGTCTTGGTTTTACAAGTTAAATTCTTGTAAATCAAATCGGAAGTAACACCTTCCATTGGTTTTTCACGAGCAGGATAAATGTCCATTAATATCACATGATCTGCCAGACTTAAACTATTTGCAAACTCTGATGCAAAATCCTTTGTTCTCGAATACAAATGAGGTTGAAAAATGCATACCAATTTATGCTTTGGATACAACCCCTTCACAGAAGTCAGAAACGCTTCTATTTCCGTGGGATGATGGGCATAATCATCGATATATACTCTTTTATCCTTTTTTATTATGTACTCAAATCTTCTTTTAACTCCTTTAAAACTCGCTAAAGCTTTTTTGATAACCTTTGGATCCACTCCTAATGCCAATGCCACTGATATTGCTGCGGTAGCATTCTCGCTATTGTGATAACCAGGTATCTGTAGCTTTAAATCTTTGATGGATATACCATCCCCAACATAATCAAATATAAAGTTCGCGTTTTCTAATCGGAAGTTGTCCACATGAACGCTACCATTTTGATAGCCATAGGTTTGTATGTGGATAACTTTGTTGATTTTTAGTGAAATTCCATTTTTCAGAAATAATTTTCCTTCATCTTTTACTTGATTGGCAAAGGCAGTAAACGATTGTAATAATGCAACATGTGTTCCATAAATATCCAGATGATCGGCATCGGTAGATGTAATCACGGCTATATCCGGGAATAAAGTCAAAAAAGATCGATCAAACTCATCAGCTTCTACAACGCATATATTTCGAGGTCCTGACGGAGCTAATATCAGATTGGTACCATAATTGGTCATAATACCTCCAATAAATGCATTGATAGGTAGTTTGGCCTGATGCAAAATATGGGCAATCATGGAGGATGTGGTGGTTTTGCCATGTGTTCCGGCAACGGCAATTGTAAACATGGACTTGGTCAGCAAGCCCAATACCTGAGACCTTTTCAATATCACATACCCCTCTTTTTCGAAATACAACCGTTCACTATTATCGACAGGTATAGCAGGAGTGATGATTATTAATGTTTTGCTTTTATTGTAAAATATGGTTGGAATGCGCCCTACTTGGTTGTCGTAGTGAATATCCATACCTTCTTTGACCAAAGTTTTGGTTAAAGTGGTTTCGGTTTTGTCGTACCCACCCACTTTGAATTCGTTTTGATTGAACCAACGAGCAATTGCACTCATGCCTATTCCACCAATTCCCAAAAAATATATATTTTCAAAGTCTCTTATATCCAAGGTGTTAGTTTAATAATTGTATTATTTGATTTTTGATATCCGTTGCGGCATTGGGTTTACCCAATAATTTGATATTGTTTTTCAAGGTCTGACACGATGCTTCATTATTGATTAGCTGCAAAGCAGTTTCGACCAATTCATTAGTTGCATTTTTATCAGCAATCATTAGGGCCGCATTATGTTGGACCAAATAATTAGCATTTTTGGTTTGATGATCTTCTGCTGCGCTAGGAAGAGGAACGAATATTGCGGGTTTGCCTATCACACACATTTCACTAATTGAAAGTGCTCCTGCTCTTGAAATAACCAAATTGGCTGCAGCATATGCCCAATGCATTTCTTTAATAAATGGTTGTACAACAAATTTTGAATATTTGACTAATTGGGGATCGGGTGTATAATTTTTGCCAGTTTGCCAAATTAGCTGAATGCCACTTTCTTTTATTTTATCAATATTTTTTTCGATTGCCAGATTGATGCTTCTCGCACCCAAACTTCCGCCTATAACCAAAAGTGTTTTTATTTCGGGGGATAATTTGAAATGCATCATTGCCGGTAGTTTCATCAGATCGGCATCATTGAATTCACTTCGGACAGGATTGCCCGTAACTTCGATTTTGTTTTTAGGAAAATACTTTTCCATTCCATCATAAGCAACACAAACTTTCCTGACTTTTTTGGAAAGCAATTTGTTTGTTATTCCCGCATAACTGTTTTGTTCCTGAATGAGCGTAGGAATGCCTTTGAGTTGTGCAATGAACAAAATTGGTCCGCTTGCATATCCTCCAAAACCAGCGACCAAATTGGGTTTAAACTCATTAACGATTGAATATGCCTGATATATACTTTTAATCAACTTCAATGGCCAACTCAAGTTTTTCAATAATGATTGAACAGAGAATCCTCTTTGAATACCTGCTACATCTAAGCCTTTGATTGGATATCCTGCCTGAGGCACTTTTTCCATTTCCATTCGACCATTTGCACCCACAAAAAGAATTTCAATGGTTTCATTTGATTTGGCATAATGCTCCCTTAGGCTATTTGCCACCGCTAAAGCAGGAAAAATATGACCTCCGGTTCCTCCGGCAGAAAGGATTATTTTAACGGGCATTTTTTATTTTTTCTAATTCTTCAATATCTACATAATCTTTGCTTCGTTTTGAAGCTTTTTTGGCTTTTATTAATGTATTATAATGAATTACTCTTGTGTTCAAATCATCGTCAGTGAACCAAATAGCACTTTCAAAAGCTTCATTAAAATCTAAGCCTTTAACTTTTGTCATTAAGTCTATACGAGAAGGAGAAATACCGAATCGGAATACTTCAGATTCAGTATGTTTCGATATAAATTTTTTAAGATCCATATCAAAAACTGGCATTCCAAATAGTTTAAATGCATGCTCAATTTTTTTGTAATTTTGTTTAGTTTTATTAACCCATATGTCCATATCTCCAGTGGTCCTCTTAAAACCATGAAATATCACCGCATATCCACCAACTAGAATATATTCTACTTTAGCTTCATTTAGTGCTTTAATAAAATCCCTGAAATCATTATTAAAAATATTTCCCATTCTTATTCCCTTTTCTCAATTTCAAACTTAGTTCTATCCATTTTGGGCCAAGGCTTATTTACAAATCCATAGGCTACACTCATCAAATATTGAAATACATCATTTTGCTCTTTTTCTGTTAGATGAGCATAATCGTGCTTTTCAGTTTCTTCAGACATTTTACCGTAAGAAAATTTTGTACGGTCGAGTTTAAATTGTTTATTATTCATTTAATTATTTCTCTTTTTAAACACCTCACCCCCCTGCCCCCTCTCCAAGGAGTGGGGTAACAAAGGTTTTAGATGGTATAATATATGAAAGTTTTAATTTAAATATTTTATCCAATATTCTCTTCCACTTCACCTTTACTAATACTTAATATTACGCCAATTGATACTCCTGTAAATAACAAACTCGTCCCTCCCATACTCACAAGAGGTAATGGCAATCCGGTTACCGGTCCCAAACCGACAGCCACACCCATATTGACAAATGCCTGAATGACAAGAGCAAAGCTTAATCCCGCCGATAATAATCCGCCAAAGGCTCTTTCACTTTGAGCAACCGTGTTCATGCCTCTGAAAAGTAAAACAAGAAATAAAAACACAACGATTATACCTCCAACAAGGCCGTACTCTTCAACAATGATGGCATAAATAAAATCGGAGTATGGATGAGGCAAGAAATTGCGTTGTGTGCTATTCCCGGGACCCTTTCCAATTGGTCCACCCGTGGCAATGGCTATATATGATTGTTCCAGCTGAAATGGAATTTTGTTTTCTGACACTGCTTCAATTCTTTTCATAAAAGTCTTGTATCGTTCGCCTTTAAATAGCGCAACGCCTCCCAAAAACATACCAATCAAACAAAGGAAAAATAGATATTTCATGGGTACTCTTCCGATGAACATGAGTAACATAATGGAAGAAAATAAGACTATGGCCGTAGAAGCATTGGACCAAGCTATCAATCCGCATACCAATCCACTCCAACCCAACAAAGGCAAGGCATACTCTTGTACTGATTCAATGTTTTGTTGCTTTCGTGCCAATATTGAACTCACATGTCCAATCAAGGCAAATTTTGCCAAGTCTGAAGGTTGAAATGTAATGCCTACTATAGGAATTCGGAGCCATCGAGAAGCTGAATTGATATTTTCTCCTATAAAAATGGCAGCAATCAATAAGGGTATGGATGCAATCAGGAAAATGAATGCCAAACGTGCAAATAATCGATAATCGATTTTGTGAAACAGCCACATAACACCGAGACTTAATCCAATAAATGCCAATTGTTTTACCAAAGGCGCTTCCGTATTGCCTCCAAATTTTTTGAATGCGTATGCTCCCGCAGCAGAGTAAACAGTCAGAATGCTAATTAATGCCAAAGCAATAGCCACCGCCCATATTATTGGGTCGCCTTTGAGATTTTTGCTAAACCACGTTTCGTTTGCTGTAGATTCCATTTTTCTTAGTTTAATTAAAGTTGACAACTTTTAAAAAGTTGTCAACTTTGTTTTTACCGCCTCCATAAATTGATTCCCTCGGTCTTCATAATTCTTAAACAAATCGAATGAAGCGCAGCATGGACTCAATAATACAGTATCGCCATTTTTCCCTAGTTCCAATGATTGAGCAATTACTTCTTGAACCGACTGAGTTTCTATTATATTTGGGATAGTTCCTTTGAATGACTTTTTGAGTTTCTCATTGTCCTTACCAAGACAAATCAATGCCTTAACTCTACCTTTCACTACATCCTTCAGATCAGCATAATTATTGCCTTTATCTACTCCACCTGCAACCCAAATTATTGACGAGTAAGTACTCAGTGCATATTTAGCAGCATTGACAGTGGTGGCTTTGCTATCGTTTATAAACTGTATTCCATTGATGTTACCAGCAAATTGCATCCTATGGGGAGCAGGTTCAAAGTCGATAAAAGTTTGTTCGATTATTTCGTTCTTGATTTCAAGTCTTTTGGCAACCAAAGCCGCTGCCATCATGTTATATACATTATGTGGGCCTTTTAACTTGGCTTTTTCTATATTGATAACATCCTCTTTGTCATTAATTTGAATGGTTATGGAATTTTCATCACCACAGGCACCATCAAACTCATCCGGAAAAATGCTAAATGGCAACTCAAATGCGGGAGTCTCAATGTCTATTAATTTGTTTTCAACAAATGGACTATCAATTCCATATATGAATGTGCATTGTGCATCCATATTCTGAATTATCCTGAATTTGGAATCGACATAATTGTCAATTTTGTAATCATATCTGTCCAAATGATCGGTGCTGATATTTGTTAGCACGCCTATATCTGCTTTAAATTCATACATATCGTCCAGCATAAAAGAGCTGATTTCGAGAACGTAATAAATGTGTTCAGGTGTTAAAGTATTCAGGTGTTCATGTTTGAATGGGTTATTGTTTTGAAGTGTTGATGTATTTTTTAGTTCATTTAAAACCAACTCCGCAAAGCTATTACCGATATTTCCACCTAACTGTACATTAAAACCTGCTTTCTTCAAAATTTGATGAATTAGCATGGTGGTAGTAGTTTTGCCATCTGTACCAGTGATGCATATTTTCTTGCCCTTTGTATAACGTCCTGCAAATTCAATTTCACCAATTATGGGAATTTTTAATTTTTTGGCCTTTTGTATAATCTCTGATTTTTTAGGGTCTATTCCAGGGCTTTTTATTATTTCAGAGGCACTTAATATTTTGCTTTCAGTATGTGTGCCTTCTTCAAAACTTATTTTTTCACTGTTAAGCTTAGCTTTGTACTTATCTGCAATAATTCCTTTGTCTGAAACAAAAACTTCAAATCCCAAATGCTTTGCCAAAAGTGCTGCTCCAGTACCTGATTCTCCAGAGCCCAAAATCACAATAAGTTTAGAGTTCATAGTTTAGAGTTAACAGTTCTAAGTTTCTTGATGAGACCAACTAACATTTTTTTTATTTCTTCAATTCTCTCTTCAAAATCATTAAATAAAACGATATCAATGTACTTCAGATCCTTGCAAAGGATTAAGCAGTACTCAGTTTCTTGTGCGGATGAAAATGAATTTTGAAAGAAATTAACAATATCAGGGTTCGTAAATCTCCCACATCCTTCCACCAAATTTAATCCAACAGATGAAGCAGAACGTCTTAATTGACTTGTAAGTCCATAAAGTTCTTCTTTAGGGAAAGATTTTGTAGCATGATAAATATCAATGGTCAGATTATGAGACTTTTGCCATACTTTTAATTCTTTGTAATTCTGCATTTCTGTAAACTCTAAACTTTATACTATTGAAACTATCTAATCTTCAAAGTTGCTAATGTTAATATTGCCAACATGATTCCTACTATCCAAAATCGTGATACAATCTTGGCTTCATGAAATCCTACCTTTTGGTAATGATGATGTAATGGACTCATCTTGAACAGTCTGTGCTCACGTGCGTATTCAATTCCATGCTTTCTTTTTTGATATTTGAAATATGCCACTTGGAGCATTACAGATAAATTTTCGATCAAAAACACCCCGCACAATACAGGTAAAAGAAGCTCTTTTCGGATAATTAAAGCCAACACTGCAATAATACCCCCCAATGATAGACTTCCTGTATCCCCCATAAAAACCTGAGCCGGATATGAATTGTACCACAAAAATCCGATACATGCACCAATGAATGCCCCACAAAATATCACCAACTCACCTGAATTAGGGATATACATGATATTGAGGTAGTCAGCAAATATTTTATTACCAGATACGTATGCAAAAATTGCCAAGGTAAGCCCAATTATAGCTGATGATCCTGCTGCTAAGCCATCGATTCCATCGGTAATGTTGGCTCCATTTGAAACAGCCGTTATTATAAAAATAACCACTAATGTATATCCAATTACATACCCGTTTTCACCCATAAATGAGAACAGCATGGAGTAATCCAACTCATTATTTTTCATGAATGGTATGGATGTAAGCAGTGACTTGATGTCGATATAACCGGCTATTAAACTGGCAGGATCATCGCAATAATCTTGAGGTGATAGATAATCGCGGATAACAACATCTTTGTGATAAAAAAGAGTAAGTCCTACAATTAAACCTAATACAACTTGACCAACAATTTTGGAGGTACTCTTGAGTCCTTCCTTATTTTTCTTAAATACCTTAATATAGTCATCAGCAAAACCTACTGCTCCCATCCATAAAGTAGTGATTATTAACAGGATAACATAAATATTATTTAATTCAGCAAATAGTAAAGTTGGGATAACAATAGCGCCAATGATGATGAGTCCCCCCATGGTAGGCGTTCCCTTTTTCTGCATTTGACCTTCAAGACCCAAGTCACGGATGGTTTCGCCAATTTGTAGTTTTTGTAGCATCTGTATCAGCCTTTTTCCATACATCATGGAAATTATTAATGATAAAAGGGTGGCCAACACTGCTCTAAATGAGATGTACTTAAACATACCGGCTCCTATAAAATCAAATTGCTTGTCGAGATAGTTAAATAGATAATATAACATAGCTAGTTATCGATTAACCGAATAAATTTCCCAATGATTTTAGTACACTTCTTTCTAATCTGGATTTGTATTTGTCTTTTAAGTCTTCCGTCATATCTGCGGGTTTCTTTTTTAAAAGACTCGCCAAAGGGCTATTTGATTTTTTCTCAATTTTGTTTTCAGAGATTTGTTCAACAGTAGTTTTTATTTCCATAGTTTAATTGATTGATCGATTATTTATTGAATTTGATATATGCGGATTTGATGGCTTCAAAATCATCAAAATGATGTTTCACCCCTTTTATTTCTTGATAATTTTCATGTCCCTTGCCGGCAACTAATATGATGTCATTAGGCTGGGCATTTGATACTGCTTCTTCTATTGCTTTGAGTCGATCGGTAATTCGAGTACACTTTTTGTATTGCGACGGCTTAACTCCTTGTTGCATTTGATCCAAAATGTCTTCCGGATTTTCATTTCTGGGATTATCAGAGGTCAAAATTACTTTATCACTCATATTACAAGCAATTTGAGCCATTATTGGTCTTTTGGTTGCATCTCTGTTGCCCCCACAGCCAACAATTGTAATGACGTTTTCATTTCTGGTGCGAAGCCCTTCAATAGTTTTTAACACATTTTCCAGTGCATCAGGCGTATGTGCATAATCAACGATGCCAATAATGCCACTTTTGGAAATCATTTGCTCAAAGCGACCCTTGGCTCCTGAAGTTGATGAAAGCTTGGTAAGGACTTCGGTTTTGGATTGACCCAACAATACTGCTGTTGCATAAACTCCCAACAAATTATAGGCATTAAATTCACCTATTAACTTGAAATATATTTGCTGTTGGTCAATTTCCATCTCCAAACCCAAAAGTGAGTTGGAAAGTAGCCTTCCTTTGAATTCAGAATTGTTTTTTAATGAAAAGTAATGTTTTGTTGCTTTGGTGTTTTGAAGCATTACTTCCCCTCTCTTATCATCCCTGTTGGACAATGCAAAAGCAGAAGCATGCAATTCGTCAAACAGTTTTTTCTTGGCTTTAATGTAATTATCAAAGGTGATATGATAATCCAGGTGATCATGTGTAATATTGGTAAATACCGCACCTGTCAATGATATTCCGGCCATTCTGTTTTGCTCTATGGCATGACTGCTTGCCTCCATAAAACAAAACGAACATCCTTCGGATACCATTTGAGCCATTAACAAGTTCATTTGCAATGCATCTGGTGTAGTGTGCGTAGCAGGAATGACTCGATCATTAATCAGATTTTGAACCGTTGACAGCATCCCAACTTTATATCCCAATCCGCGAAACAGATTATACATCAATGTCACATTTGTCGTCTTTCCATTGGTGCCGGTAACTGCAACCACTTTCAATTGATGTGATGGATTGTCATAAAAATTGGAAGCAACAAAGCCTAAAGCTATGCTGCTGTCTTTGACAACGATATAAGTGACTTTGTCAGACAATTGATCCGGTAAAACTTCACAAATAATTGCAATTGCGCCTAATTCAATGGATTTGGAAATGTAATTGTGTCCATCCGAAACCGTACCTTTCACAGCCACAAACAGTGCATTCTTTTTGATATTGCGCGAATCGAACTCAATACTTTCAATACTGATTTCTTTCGAACCAATAATTTGCTCCGATTTTACTTTGGATAATATGTCAATTAATGATTTCAATTGATACTAATCGTTTTCCTGATACCCCAATGGCAAATCTTGTGCTACTAATCCTTTCAATCCCCAGCTATTTTTTGGAACAGGGTATACAATCACTTCAACATCGTCTTTTGGCAGATCCAAATCATCGCAAATACGCTCCAATATCAAGTGAATTACTTCCTTTATTTTGTCTTGTGGTCTTCCTTCAAAAAGTGTGATTTCAATTAGGGTATATCTGTCGGTTCTGTCTGAAGGGTAGTATACACTTTCTCTGTCTATAGCATGGAAAAAATGATATCTTTTATCAGCAGGTAAACCAAGTTTGATCACCATACATTCATGAATGATTTGCGACATTTTATCGCGATTGATGAGTATATTTCGCTTTACTCCGTGTACTTTTACTATTGCCATTGATTTAGGTATTATTTATTAGATTTAGAATTGATTGTGTTTTCGATACATTGATAACTATCCGTTTCGTTTTGCAATTGACCGAACAATTTAAGATGAAAGGCTATGGAATAATACACATCATTGTCCTGATTTCGCTGTTTTGATAGCTTTTCCTGAATTTTGTTCTTGTAATTACTTTGTCGCATATTATCCAAGTTTGAGATAAACGATATTTCCTTTGTTGATTCGTACGCCGGGTTGAATGGATTGAGCACTTACTCTTCCTAATCCGGAATATTTGACCTTAATCCCTTTGTTTTCAAGTATATACAATGCATCTTTGATAGTCATCCCGGTTACGTCGGGCATCAGATTTTGAATCATTTTGCGTCCTCTCCATATAATGGCATTATTATGGATGTTGGCTGCAACCCATTCTTCCTCAGTTGATGAATGATTGGATATTCCAAATTCGTTGCACAATTTCTTGATGTCTTCTCCAAACCCGGCCCTTACCACCGGGAAATCAAACATTTTGGGTTGTTCCGGTTCCTTCAACAATTTGTGCATTGCTGGATCGAGTGCATATATTTTGTCCGCCACTTCTTTGAATACCGGAGCACACACATCCCTTGCCATCATGTTGATGTCTTTTGGTTTGGAAATCACAACGATGCAGCTGTATTTGGGTTCTTCGGCCGGAAAAAATCCGCAAAACGAGGTATAATATCTTCTTACATATGATTTGTTTTCGAGTATTTGAGCGGTGCCTGTTTTGCCGGCTATTTTATAATTTTCGTTTTTGATGTTGGATGCGGTTCCGGACTCAACTACTTCCACCATCATATCTTTTACTTTTTCCAGTGTTTGATCAGAACATATTTTTTCGTTCAGCACTTTGGTTTTAAAAGTCTGAACTGTTTTGTCCGATTTGAATACATTTTTTACGATAATGGGTTGAATCATTTTGCCATTATTGGCAACTGCATTATAAAATGTAAGCGTATGAATGGGCGAAAGCTTCATTTCATAACCAATTGACATCCAAAGCAATGATATGCCACTCCAGGTTTTGTCAGATGGTCGTTTGATATACGGCTTTGCTTCACCTGCCATTTGAAAATTGATAGGCTTATCCAATCCAAAATTGCTGATGTAATCCATGAATTTATTTGGCTTATGAGCAAACTGCTCCTGTATTAACTTAGCGACTCCAATATTGGATGACTTTGCAAATACATCTCTAACCGTAAGGCGACCATAACCTCCTTTATCATAACTGGCATCTTCCATATATCTGTCAAAAAATTTGAATCGTCCTTTGCCACAATCAACCGAATCATTGAGTTCAATGTTTTTGTCTTCAAGCAATGCCATCATCGAAGCAAGCTTAAAGGTAGAGCCCGGATCAGTAAGACCTTGATTGCCAACAGCATAATTATACCTTTCGCGATACACCCCATTTTCGTCTTTACCCAGATTGGCGATTGCTTTAATTTCACCGGTTTTTACCTCCATCAGTACCACACATCCATATTCAGCATCGTGTTTAGTAAGATGATATTCCAAAGAGCTTTCGGCAACATCTTGCAAATTTACATCTATGGTGGTTTGAATATCATAACCATGTTCGGCTATAGTTTCTTCATCGTTGTGCAAAGGTTTCCAACTACCACCGGCAAGCTTTCTGAATAATGCTTCTCCATCTTTGCCACCAAGCATTTTGTTGAAGCTAAATTCCAATCCTGCTCCTTGATTATCTTCATTAATAAATCCCAAAGTTCTTAATGCCAACATGTTGAATGGCTTATATCGAGTTTCAAAACGCTCAAATATTGCCCCACCTTTATATCGACCTTTTCGAAAAATAGGCCATTTCATTATTTCAATTTTTTCTTCGTGGCTTACCTGACGATTGCCAAGTGCTAAATATCGTTCACCTGAAACTCTGCCATCTTTAATCTTTCTTTTGTATTCGGTTTGAGATTTATCACCAAAAAACCGGGATAACTTAAGCGACAATGAATCAATTCCCTTATTAAAAACGGTGTCATGTATCGCCTTATCTGTTGGGTCCATAAAAAGTTTGTATCTAGGAATGGAAGTGGCTAACAAACTGCCATTATCTGACAGAATGTTTCCTCTATTCGCCTTGATGGACATATATCGCAAGGAAACCTGCTCAGCTTTTTTGCGCCATTTCTCCCCATCTTTGATTTGAACAATGGAGATTTTGACAACCACAATCAAAGCAAATAGCACGCAAAACAAAAATGCGATTCGAGTTCGTAGTACTATTTC
>JANRJY010000034.1:0-7136 GCA_033763735.1 Bacteroidota bacterium
GCCACCATTCATGGCTAAAAATACACCTATGCCAAACATGGCTAATCCAACTCCCAAAGCGATAAACAGGTTACGCTTTAACTTATCAGAAAGTGTAAATTGTTCGTCTATTGATACTTCTACGTGATGCAACATTGTATATTTTGTTACTGATTATTGGCTATTCTATTGTTTGTAAAGTTTGAACGTATCTTACAATTCTCCAGCGATCGTCCACTGAAATTTGTGATGCATGAGGCCACATTCTATTTCTACCAAAAGTAATTGTATGGAATATATGCCCTGCTTTATCCAATTTTACTCTTCCTTTATTATATGCAGGTACGCCTTTATACTTTTTTCCTACCAATCCATCACCTTGTCCTGTTTCTCCATGACAATGCTGACAATATCTTTCATACAATGCTTTTCCTTCAGTAATTATTGATTCTGAGCTGTCAAGAGGACATTTCAAAACTCTTCCTGAAACCTCAAAACTGTCCTTATTAATATGGTTAAAAGCAGGCGTTGATTTAACTGAACCAAAAGAAGCATTATATTTTTGAATTTTAACCGTATTTGGAACAGGTTTTCTCATTGTCATTCCAAAAGGATTATAAGGATTTGAATTATAATCCTCATGATTTTTATCTGTAATTTGAGACAATGGCTCATAAGCACGGCTATGATACATTTCAGGTGCATATTCAGTACCTGTATTATTATAGTCTTTTTTACAGGCCGTGAATATAACAACCATTAAAAAAGCAGATATAGTGATTCTGGTAATCATATTCATTAAATTTCTTTTTCGTTAACTTCTTTAGCTCCTGTTTTCCACAACAAAGCAGCTATTTCTTCTTTAGATTTTTTATTTTTATCCAAATCAATTGCGATTACAAATTTGTCGTCTGTAATTCTAACATCCAATATATCCGGTTTCGACCAAGGCATTAAATTACTAGCCACTAAAAAAGTACCAACCATTCCAAAAGCCGAAAATAATACCGTACACTCAAATGAAATTGGAACAAAATCAGGGATAGGTGCATTTGGTTTTCCTCCTACATTCATTGGCCAATCAAAACCATTCATCCAAATCATCATTGTTAACCCACAAGTTAATCCTAAAGCACCAAACATAAAAGCAGCTCGAGGCAAACGCGATCTTTTGTAACCAAGCACATCATCAATTCCATGAATAGGAAAAGGTGAGAATAATTCATGTATTTTTACTCCTTCGTGTCTGACGTCATGAGCAGCATGCATAACTACATCATCATCGTCAAATACACCTAAAATATAATGTTTTTTATCTTTCATTGATTTATCTGATATACTAATTAATGATGAACCGGTTGACTTCCACTTGATGATTTCAATACAGCTTTAATCTCTGCCATATTAACTACCGGCAAGAATTTAGCAAATAAGAAAAACAAAGTGAAAAACAATCCAAATGAATTGATATATACACCTACGTCAACATATGTTGGATAGAACATTGCCCAGCTAGATGGCACATAATCTCTATGAAGCGAAGAAACTATAATTACAAATCGCTCAAACCACATTCCAATATTTACAACTATTGATAAAATAAAAGTGGCAGCAATACTCCTTCTGATTTTTTTTATCCAGAATAACTGAGGAGAAAGAACATTACAAGTCATCATTGACCAATATGCCCACCAATAAGGACCAGTAGCTCTATTAATAAAGCAATAAGATTCATATTCCACTCCTGAATACCAAGCAATAAAAAACTCAGTTATGTAAGCAACCCCAACAATAGAACCAGTAAGAATAATAATTTTATTCATTGACTCAATGTGCTCCAATGTGATGTAATCTTCCAATTTGTATACTGCACGGGTTACAATCATTAAGGTTAACACCATTGCAAACCCTGAAAAAATAGCACCTGCTACGAAATAAGGAGGAAAAATAGTTGTATGCCAACCAGGAATTACTGAGGTTGCAAAATCCATACTTACTATTGTGTGTACTGAAAGTACCAGTGGCGTTGAAAGTCCTGCTAAAATCAGACAAACCGCCTCATAACGAGACCAATCCTTAGCACCACCTGTCCAACCTAATGATAATGCACCATAAATTATTTTGGAAATTGTATTTGTAGCCCTATCACGAATGGTTCCTAAATCAGGAATCAATCCAATATACCAAAACACTGTTGAAACAGAAAGGTAAGTACTAATTGCGAATACGTCCCATACCAGAGGAGAATTGAAATTAACCCAAAGTGACCCAAAAGTATTTGGCAATGGAAGTGGCCAATAACCTACCCAAGGACGACCCATGTGAGCTAAAATAAAACTTGCAGCGCATAATACAGCAAAAATTGTCATTGCCTCTGCTGCACGGTTAATTGATGTTCTCCATTTTTGACGGAACAATAATAATATAGCAGAAATCAAAGTACCTGCGTGACCAATACCTACCCACCACACGAAGTTGGTAATATCCCAAGCCCATCCAACTGTTTTATTCAATCCCCACTCCCCTATACCAAACCAAAGTGTACGATAAACGCAAAACAATCCGTAACAAAGTGTTAAAAACGAAACAGTAAATGCTGCAATCCAACGAATGTTTGGAGCAGACTCCACATGCTTCGAAATATCATTCGTTACATCATGATAGGTTTTGCCACCGGTGACTAATGGGGGCCTTACGTGAGATGATACTTGCATAGTTAATTTATACTTTCTTTTCTAAATAATTCTAAACGTTTCTAATTTTAGTTAAATACGAAACAGATGGTTTCACATTAATCTCTTCTAATAAGAAATAGTTTCTTTCTTTATTTTCATCATTCATTAATTTCGAAATTCTGCTTTCTGAATCGTTCATGTCTCCAAATACCAAAGCTTCAGTAGGACACGATTGAGAACAAGCAGTTTCAATTTCGCCATCAACTGGTCTTCTTGACTCAATTTTAGCAGCCAATTTGCCCGCTTGAATTCTTTGAACACACATTGAACATTTTTCCATTACACCTCTAGCACGAACGGTTACATCTGGATTAAGAACCATACGACCTAAGTCATCCATTAAGGTTGGATTAACATCAGCGAATTTCTTATTTGTGTAATAGCTGAACCAATTGAAACGTCTTACTTTATAAGGACAGTTATTAGCACAATATCTCGTTCCAACACATCTATTATAGGTCATTTGATTTAAACCTTCTGTGCTATGAGTGGTAGCAAGTACCGGACACACCGTTTCACATGGTGCATTGTTACAATGCTGACACATAACTGGTTGAAATACTACTTGAGGATTTTCGCCCGGATTTTCTCTTTCACGGTCCAGCAAACCAGCTACACTTTTATCTTCTTGATTTTGAGCATCACTTGAATAGTATCTGTCAATACGAATCCAGTGCATTTCTCTTCTGTTCAATACTTCCTGACGACCAACAACAGGAACATTGTTTTCTGCTTGGCAGCTTATCACGCAGGCACTACATCCCGTACATGAATTAAGGTCAATTGCAAGTCCCCAAAAATGATTATTATAATTATGTGTTTTTAAACTCTCAGTTTTCCAAAGAGTAATATCAGTTGGTTTTTTCTCAATACCCTCTGTGGTTTTAATTTTTGGTTCATACCTACCGGCTGATGGATTTTTGATATATTCCTTCAAAACAGACTCTTGCACGATAGGACGCGACATCATTGTATGATGTGTCTGTGTTTGTGCAATTTCTCTAGTTTCACCTGTTTTTGTAATCGCAGCAATCGATCCGGTAAAAGAAGCCGTTGTTGAATTTATATTAACAAAAGGGAATACGTTTTGTCCAACATTGTTACCTACTTTACCTGCAACTGTTCGACCATAGCCCATAGCGAATGCAATCGTATTTTGAGCTTGACCAGGTTGAATTAACACCGGAAGTGTAATACTTTTACCTGTTTTTGAATCAATCTTTACTAAATCTCCTTGTGCTAGTCCTTTTTCGTTTGCAAATTTTTGAGAAACAGTTACATAATTATCCCAACAAGCTTTTGATATCGGCTCCGGAAGTTCTTGTAGCCATGGATTATTTGCTTGTGAACCAACACCCATTCCAACTTTTTCGTAAATAACATACTCTATATCCTGACTTGCTGATTTATATGTTGAAGAAATAATGCTGGATACACTTGTAATATCAAAACTATAAGAAACTGTTGATGAACTTGAAATTTCAAACACTCCATTGTGTAAAGTATTATCCCAAAAAGATTGAAAAGAAGATTTTTCGGATTGTAATGGGAAGAGGTTAGTACTCCAATAGGTTTTGATATAGTCGTAAGCAGTTGCATTGCTTCCAGTCCATTTCAAAATTGTATCAATTGCCTGACGAGTTTTGAACAACGGAGAAATTGTAGGCTGACCTAAGCTGTAGCATCCTTTTTTTGGATTTGCATCTGTCCAACTTTCAAGAAAATGATTGTCAGCAGCGACAAAATCAACAACAGCAGTGGTTTCATTAGGTTTGTCAGAAATTGCAACTTTCAAATCAACATTTGCCAAGGCAGACTTTAATTCTGTTGAAAAAGCAGAATCATAAATAGGATTGCAGTTCAAAAATATAACCCCATTGTATCCACCATTTTTAAGGTCAGAAACAAATTTTTTGAAATCAGCATCTTTACCTTTCCGATTAAAAGTTGGAATGGAAGAATTTACAGTTACACCGTAGTTGCCAAGTAAATTATTTATTGCGTTTACTACCAATTGAACATTGGTATCATTAGAACCACTTACAACTAAAGATTTTCCTTTTGCATTCAATAAGTCGTCAGCTGCTTTTTGCAAAAATTTAATGTCTTTAACTTCACCAACGGCTATAGTAGCAGCACCTGATTTTGAAGCAATTAAATTATACAAATTTGAAATAACTAACCCTTCTTGTGATGGTTTAATTGCTGTTCTAAAATCAGCATTTGCACCGGTTAAAGACATTAATGATTCAAATTGATAATGGCGAGACATTTCCTTTTTGGATTTGCCTAATTTTCTGGTTTTGGAATATTGTTTGTTAAACTCAATTGGCGACAACCAAGTTCCCAAAAAATCAGCACCAAAGCTAACGATCACAGAAGCTTTACTAAAATCATAAGATGGTAATGCACTTACACCAAATGATTTTTCATTTGCTTCTATAATACCGGAAGCTGAATTTGGATCGTACGAAACATGTACAGATCCAGGGTATTTAACAACAAATTCATTAATGCACTGTTGTAGAGACGGACTTAAAACTGTATTTGAAACAACTGCAATTTTACCTTTTAGTTTTTCAGCTACTTTACCATCCAATTCATCCCAACTAACATTTGCGCCTTTAATTTGAGGAGCTGTAAAACGTGCTTTATCGTATAATGATAATACAGATGCCGCAACTCTTGCACTTAAGCCACCTTGAGAAATAGATGAATTTTTATTTCCTTCAATTTTTATTGGGCGACCTTCACGAGTTTTTACGACGATGCTGCAATAATCTCCCCCATCAATATAAGTAGATGCATAATAATTTGGCATGGAAGGATCGATTTCTTCCGGCTTATTCAAATATGGGATTGCTTTTCTAACGGGAGTTTCGCAAGCAGCTAAAGTTGCAGCTGCAACGCCAAAACCCATTAATTTAAGAAAATCTCTACGGTAATGTCCCCCATTTTCTGATTCAGAAGGCAAATAGTCAGGAAACTCTTGTTTAGCATTGGCCACAAACTCAGGTGTTTGTGTCAACTCTTCTATTCCTTTCCAGTAAGTTTTATTATTTTCCAGCATATTGAATTTACCTAGTAAATTATTCTTTACTTTATTAATAATGACATTTAGAACATTCCAAGCCACCTATATCTTTAACTTTCATAGGTTCTTTAGAATTTTTATTGTGAACTGCCATCAAATTGTCATAATAAGCATTGCCTTTACCATTAACGGCTGTTTCACGGTGACAATTGATACACCATCCCATTGTTAAAGGGGAGTATTGTTGTACTACTTCCATAGTTTCGATTGGACCGTGGCATTGTTGACACTCGATTCCGCCTACTTTAACGTGTTGAGAGTGATTGAAATATGCCAAATCAGGTAGATTATGAACGCGTACCCATTCAACAGGACGACCGGTTGAAATAGCTTTATAGATTTTTTGAATTTCGGGAGATTCCTGACGAATGCTATTATGGCAATTCATACAAATATTTGCAGAAGGAATATTTGCAGATTTGGTTTTGTACACACCTGTGTGGCAATAAGCACAATTGATTTTATACTCGCCTGCATGGAGTTTGTGAGAAAATGTAATAGGTTGTGTAGGTGCATAACCTTGATTGATACCAATACCTACCATACCATCAATACAAGCTTTACCGGCAACTAATACAAATATTAAAACGATAGCAGATTTGAATGGTTTGCTCGTGTAAACAGCAGCAAAATCAATTTTTGTGTTGATAACACCTTTTTCAATTTCTGTTAGTTCTCCTTCTTTTTGCCCTAGATATTTGGTAAGAATTGAAATTACCAAAGTTAGTATGACAAGAATCAAAATTAAAATAACAACAAACAATAAAAGAATATAGTTTAATGTAGTTGTGTCTTGAGGAGCTTGAGTAGCAACAGCAGTATCTGCACCAGCAGCAGGAGCTGTAGCTGCTGCAGCAGCAGGTGCTTTTTCGCTTTCCGATTTAATATAAGCAACTATTGAAGTAATTTCCGGATCAGAAAATGCAAAACTTTGCATTTGAACTTTATTGAATTTGTTAAAAACTTCAATTGCTTCTTTATCGCCACTATTAATTAAAAGTGTAGAATTACGAACCCATTTTTGAATCCAAGCCAGTTTGCGTCTTGAATGAACATTTTTTAAGCCCGGTCCAACAACAACTTCATCAGAAACTGCATGACATTGTGTACAATTGTTTTCGAATAATGCTTTACCGGCATTTATTGTTGCTTCATCGGAAGGAATTTCCTGTGCGAATCCGTTGATTGAAAAAAATATGCCCGTTAACAGGAACGCAACTAATATTTTTTTGGTTTGGATTGTAAATTGATTGTATATCATTGACATAAATACCACAATTCGGGTTTCAAGTGTTGCAAATCTACTATTGGGATTGAATTAAACAAAT
>JANRJY010000068.1:0-18744 GCA_033763735.1 Bacteroidota bacterium
ATTTGGTGAAATCTGCCTGTAACCGGTTTTACTTCCAGTAAATAGCCTTCTTCAGTTTTTGTTAAATATTTAAAAGATAACTCAGCTCTTTGACTGTTTTTAACTTCCTGATTATAAGGCATAGCATATTTTTTTTGCTTATTTTTAACCAACCAATGTATCAATGTATCGGTGTCATTTTTGGGTTTTTGAATAACGATTGCCAAATAAGTTTTTGAAATATCTTTTTCTTGAAATAATGCATTCATTCGTTCCAAAGCCTTCGATGTTTTGGCAAATAAAACTAAACCGCTTACAGGTCGATCCAAACGATGAATAACTCCAATAAATGCTTCTCCGGGTTTGTTATATTTTTGTTTAATATAATCTTTAACGAGGTCAGCCAAAGGCACATCTCCTGTTTCATCACCTTGCACAAGCACCCCTGCATTTTTGTTGACAGCAATCAAGTGATTGTCTTCAAATAACACTTTAAATAGCGACTCTTTTTCTGGCACTTTCAATTTTGATAAATATCAAATAAATTATATAAAAACATGTTTACTTTCCATAAAAAAGCAGTATTAACATAAAAATATAGAAATTTTTGACCAATATTCGTTAAAATATTTATATTTGTAGTCTTACCCTTTGCATTTTAGTAATTTTAAGCATACCATTTTATGGCAAACAAAGTTAAATTAAAAGGAGCTCGGTACATCATTCGCATATTGGAATTGTTGGAGTTCAAAGATATTTTCGCTTATCCGGGCGGAGCCATTTTACCTATATATGACGAAATTCCTTACAGCAAAATGCGCCACATTTTGGTTCGTCATGAACAAGCTGCGGCATTTGCTGCCGAAGGGTATGCAAGGGTGACAGGAAAACCAGGAATTTGCCTTTCAACCTCCGGTCCCGGAGCAACTAACTTGGTTACAGGTATTGCCGATGCATGGGCTGATTCAGTTCCTATGATAGCATTGACCGGACAAGTAATGACACATTTGATTGGTACAGATGCCTTTCAAGAAACAGATATGACCGGAATAAGCTTGCCAATTACTAAAAAAGCTTTTATAATTAAGCATTTAAAAGATGCTGTTAAGATTCTGACAGAAGCTTACAGAATTTCAATGAGTGGACGTCCCGGACCTGTAGTTGTAGACATACCACGTGATGTACAAGGGGCTGAAATTGAACTGGAAGAAGGTTGGGAAAAATTTGTACATGTTCCTACAATTGAAAGATTGGCTAAGGCTGACAAAACGGAGGTCGAAAAAGCTATTGAATTATTAACCAATGCACAAAAACCTTTAATTATTGCCGGACACGGTAATTTGTTATCGGATTCGTGGAAGGAAATAAGAGAATTTGTTAAAAAAGAACAGATTCCTGCAATTTCTACCATACTAGGAATAGGCGTATTTGATAGCAGTGACCCAATGTATTTCTCTTGGTTAGGAATGCATGGCATGAAATATGCCAATGACGCAGTTCAAGAAGCAGATGTAATTATAGCTCTTGGAATAAGGTTTGACGACAGAATCACATTTAAACTTGACAAGTTCGCACCGAAAGCTAAAGTTATTCATGTAGATATTGACAAAAGCGAGAACAGCAAAAACGTAAGAACAAATGCTTTTATTCACAGTGATTTGAAGGTGTTTTATCAAACCTTCCCTAGTACACTTAATGAATCAAATAAACAAGTAAGGGCGAATTGGTTAAACCATTTGAATACACAAAGAGCAAAATATCCAATCAAACCTGCGAAAAACGAGAAGTTTGATATGATTACTGCCTTGTGCACATTGCGTAAAAACTTGCCCGAAGATGTAATCATTACTACTGACGTAGGTCAACATCAAATGTGGACCTCTCAGTATATGACTAATATTAAACCCAATCACTTTTTAACTTCTGCTGGTTTGGGAGCAATGGGTTTTGGATTTCCAGCTGCTTTAGGCGCACAAACTGCTTGGCAAAACAAAGAAGTATGGTCGATTAATGGCGATGGCGGTTTTCAAATGAATAGCCAGGAATTGATTACATTGGTTCAGGATAATTTGCCTGTGAAAATATTAATACTTGATAACCAATACCTTGGAATGGTGCGTCAATGGCAGGAACAATTTTATGCCAAAAATTATTCAGGTGTTGATTTGAAAAACCCTGATTTTGTGAAACTTGCTGAAGCAAATCACATTAAAGCCGTAGCTGTAGATAATGTTGAAGATTTTGAATTGGCTATAAAACAAGCGCAGCAACACAAAGGACCATTCTTGCTTCATGCAAAAGTATTGAAAGAGGAAAATGTGCTTCCAATGGTGGCGCCCGGAACCAGCTTGAGCGAAACTATTTATTATTCTGAGCTTGATTTCGATCCAAGAGCTGAAGAAAAAGTATCCAAATCAAAAGTTGAAGTCCTTTAATTATTAAACCTTATGTCAGAAGTACAAGAACTTGTATTGAATAAATGGGAATTGCTTTGCTGGCATACCCCTGAAACCATTGACCGAATTATGTTAAATATTCGTAAGCGTGGTATGATGCTTGAAAGTTTGGATTACAAGAAAATAGATGCTGAAAGAGCGATTTGTGTGATTACCTTTGAAGATACCTGGACAAGTGCCAACCGTATATTCAGTAATATGCAACGCATTGAAGATTTGATTGAAATTAAGAGATTGGATTAGCCAAACCTATTTTTTCAATAAGGTAGTTTCATAATAACCAACCCAATCAGTGGGAGATACTCTTTGACAAAGTTTGCCAATCAAGTCAAAAGGTATTTTTTCGGGATTTTTGAATCGAATACAACATTTACCCATATCAAGTTTTAATGTTTGCGATTGTTTCCATTCGTTGGTAAACCAATTAAGTAATTCGCCTTCATATAATCCCATATGATGCATAACAATATTGTTTTTTTGGGAGCCGATATAAATAAATGGTAATGGCAACTTAGGATTTACATGATATCCTTTTGGGTAAGTGGCATGAGGAACTGCATATCCAATCATTTTGTAATTAAATACTTCTTCAAATCCAGTAGGTAAGTTTTCAAGAATGGTTTTTCTCAATTCAAAAAATGCAGTTTTTCTATCGTCTTGAATATTATTTAAATACTCTTCAACTTGTTTTATTGGTATTTGCATAGCAATTTTATAACACTAAAATAAAAAAGAAAACCCCAAAATAAAAGCAAAAGCTACAATTCCCATCACAATTGAAGCTGTAGTGTAAAGTCGCAAAGTGTCAGACTGGTCTATGTTTGAGAATCGGGTGATAACCCAAAAATACGCATCGTTGGCATGCGAAATAAACATTGATCCTGCTCCCATGCTGAGAACTGTAAATAATTTGCCGGTTTCTGTATCTAGATTAAGAGCCTCTAACATCGGTGCAATAATAGATGCAGTGGTAATAATTGCAACTGTACTTGAACCTTGTGCTGTTTTAAGCAAAGCTGTGATTATAAACGGAATGAATAGTCCTAATCCGGTTGCTGAAAGGTGAGAACCAGATAATTGACCTATCCCCGTTTCTTTTATAATATACCCGAACGCACCTCCGGCCGCTATCACTGCCAATATAGGTCCTGCTTTTTCAATTGAATCAGTAAGTACGTGCCTAAACGTATCTTTATCAGAACGGTTTATCAGAGTAAGCGCTATAATCAATCCAATCATTAAAGCAAATACGGGATCGCCTATTAATGCTATGGTCGAAAATATAAAGTTGCCTTCGTGTTTAAAAACCAAATCTGCAATGGATTTGATAGTTAATAATAATATAGGAATTAAAATTGGCAATAATGAATGAAATGCTCCCGGCAAGTCGGGTTGAGAAACTTCTTGGTTCTTTGTAACATGTTGATTTACAATTACTTTTGACCTATATTTAATCCATAAATATCCGGCAAATGCTGTTGGTATTGCTATTAGTATCCCTATTAACATCAAAGGGCCCATATTTACTTGCAATATGCCGGCTGCTGCTGCTGCACCGGGGTGTGGAGGTATGAGACAATGAACGGAATATAATGCTACTCCCAATACCGGTGCCATAAAAGTAATAGGGATACCTGTTCTTAATGCAAGAGCATTATTTAATCCACTTAAAACAATAAATCCAGAATCACAAAAAATGGGCAATCCCACAATAAAACCCGTAATTAATATCGCAATAGGGGCTTTTTTTTCTCCAATTTTTGATAAAATAAAATTAGCCATGCTTATTGTGGCACCTGTTTTATCCAATGCAATACCAATTGCAGTTCCTAAAATAATGATGATACCAATTGATTGCATGGTATGACCAAAGCCACTTTTTAACGCAGGAACTATTTGGTTTGAAGGCAAAAGCAACAGACCTACAATTACAGAACCCACTAAAAGTGCATAAAAAGCATGAATCTTGTACTTGGAAGTGAGAATAACAATTCCTGAAATTGCAATTACCAGAACAACTAAAATTATAAATAACTGATGCATGATTTACAAATATATGTGACAATTGGATAAATTTGTAATATGCCAAATAAAATCGGGCGAATCGTTTCAATTGTATTTGTAATAAAGGCAACTTTTATAGCCTATGGGCAAGTATCGACCCCAAAATATAGCAACGAATTTCTTCAAATTGGTATTGGTGCGCGTGCACTCGGAATGGCTAATGCACAAGTAGCTGTAACTAATGATGTATCATCCGTATATTGGAATCCGGCAGGTGTGGTAAAAATTGATTCCAAATATCAGTTAGCAGCCATGCATACGGAGTATTTTGCAGGAATTGCTAAGTATGACTATGCAGGGTTTGCTTACAAACTCGATAGCATAAGTACAATTGCAATATCAGCCATTCGGTTCGGAATAGATAACATTCCGGATACACGATATTTGATTGACAATAATGGAGCTGTTAATTATAGTCAAGTAAGGATGTTTTCAGTTTCTGACCAGGCATTTTTGGCTTCATATTCCAGAAAAATAAATCATATTGAAGGTCTAAGCATAGGTGTGAATTTCAAAGTAATTTATAGAGATGTTGGTATTTTTGGAAATGCCTGGGGTTTTGGACTCGATGGTGGACTGCAATATCAAAGAAAAAAATGGCTTATGGGCGCAATATTACGAGATGTTGCAGGCACTTGGAATATTTGGTCGTTTAACACCGATGAACTTAAAGACACCTATTTGAAAACAGGAAATGATTTACCTGAAAATTCGACTGAGGTTACTTTACCAAGTTTGGTTTTGGCCGTTGCTAGAACTTTTACAGTCCTCAAAAAAGTAAATATTGTTCCTACACTTGATTTTCAATTTACATTTGATGGCAAAAGAAATGTGTTGGTTAAGTCTCAAGTGACCTCTATTGACCCAAGGTTCGGGCTTGAAATTTCATATGCACAAATAGTCTTTTTGCGCGGTGGGGTGTGGAATATGCAACAAGTTACAGGACTTGACAAGAAAAAATACTGGATACTACAACCTAACTTTGGAATTGGAGTGAAGTATAAAAAGTTCTGCGTGGATTATGCATTATCAAATATTGGGAATGGAGGTGAAGTGCTTTATTCTCATGTGTTTTCACTAAAATTAGGTATCAAATGAAAAAGACAGTCATTTTATTCCTATTTGTCAATTTGTTATTGCAAATTAATTATTCATACGCACAAAATTATGGAAATGAATGGTATGTACCCAGTCAAACCTATTTTAAAATGTCCATCACACAAAATGGTGTATATCGTCTGGATTTCAATTATTTGAGTTCACAAGGATTTCCAGTTTTATCAAGCGATCCCAAATATTTTCAAATTTGGAGAAGAGGTCAAGAACTTGCAATTAAACTGGAGGGAGAAGCCGATGGGGTATTTAATCAAGGTGATTATATTGAGTTTTATGCAACAAAAAATGATGGTATTTTAGAAGCTGAAGTTTACAACAAGCCTGAAAATCAAACACATCCATATTACAGTTTATATTCCGATACTGCTGCATATTTTATAACCATAGGTGCTTCTGTCGGTAAGCGAATGCAAACATTAAATAGTAATTTTACATCAGAGGCATTATTCCATTTTCAAAAAGAGCAAATTATAAAAGCTGTAAACTATAGTGATGCGCGTGACCCAAACGGATTTGGAGGTTCAACTTCTCCTAAGCACTCATGGGGGATAAGTGGAGAAGGTTGGGTGGGTGCCGATTTTACAAATACGGCTTCCGAAACAAATACCTTTACGATTTCCAATGTGTACGGGAATGGAAGCAACGTTCAAATGGAAGCAGTTGTTGTAGGAAGAAACCCTGTTTTTCATAATTTATCAATTCAAGTAACAGGTAGTAATAATCAAACACAAACACTAACCGATTATAACTATACCCTTTACGATAAAATCAATATTACACATACTTTTTCGGGAAATAGCTTAATAATTGGTTCCAATTCCGTTTCATTTACATTCAAAGATGCAACGGGAGTCTCAGCTCTTTCATCAGTCACTATGTTTTATCCTCAAAGTTTGGATATGTTGGGCTTAAATTCTAAGATATTTGATTTCACTAAAAATGCTTCAAGTGATTATGCAAATATTACAAATTATCCTTCTTCTTATAGCGTGTATGACATTTCTGATGTTTGGGCACAAAAAATAGTTTCAGCTGAAGAAGTATCGAACAAACTTAAAATTGCTATTAATAAAGGATTGGTAGTTGTAAATAATCAGGCAAATACACTTACGCCTCTTGCTTTGTCAAGAGTGTATTTTAGAAACATCAGAAAAGATGCAGATTTTATAATTGTTTCCCATAAAAAATTGTTTGCTCCTGTTAGCGGAAGTACCAATCCTGTTTTGGATTATGCACAATATAGGGCATCCATCAATGGAGGTTCGCATGATACTTTAGTTATTGACATAAATGAATTATATAACCATTTTACATTTGGAGAAACGAATTATTTAGCCATCCGAAAGCTTTGTAAATACTTGCTATCCAGTAATTTAAGCAAACAAAAATACTTATTTTTACTAGGTCAAGGTATTTCAGTTAATTATGTATATGCTGATATATGGGCAAGGATCAATCCGGCCATTCTTAACAATTCTAATAATCCATTTAATAATTATGTACCGACTTTAGGATATCCTTCATCTGACATTCTTTATGCACAGGGTTTAGGTAATTCCACATATGCCAACCCTATCTCAATAGCCAGATATGCAGCCCGAAATGGAACTGATATTATTAGTTATTTGAACAAAGTAAAAGAATATGAAAGCGTACCCTCAGATTTGCTTTGGAGAAAAAACATGCTCTTTTTGAGTGGAGGAAGAACTACCGGTCAGATAATTCAATTTAAAGAATATATCCAAGCACTAGCAAATTATGCTCAAGGTCCTTTTATGGGTGCTAAAACTACCTTGCTTTCAAAATCTACACCCGGAAATACTGAATTTGTAGATGTATCAAAAGAAGTAAATGAAGGATTATCAATGATTTACTCAATTGGTCACACTTCCCAAACTTATTTTGATGTGAATATTGGATTTGTTTCTGATCCGGTTTTTAATTATTCAAATAAACTAAAATACCCTTTTTTATATGTAAATGGCTGTAGCTCAGGGAATATATTTTTTAGTAATAGTCTGGGACAAGATTGGATCACTGCGGCCAACAAAGGAGCGATTGCCTTTTTGGCTCATACGGATGTTGGTGCCGATCAGGTAATGAATCAATACAGCAATACTTTTTTTCAAATAGCATTTGGGGATACTGCTTTTTTGGGTAAATCAATAGCAACTATTCAAAGCGAAGCTAATAACAGATTTATGCAAACCAATTACAATTCAGAAGTGTACATAGCTCAAACTCAACAATTTGTGCTACAAGGAGACCCTTCAATTAAATTATTTAACCCAAAACTCACTGATTATTATACATATGACCCTTTGATTACATTACAATCAGCAAATGGACAAAGAATTACTGCGCAATCCGATTCTTTTTTAATCAAATTTCAGGTTTTAAATTATGGAAAATATTCCAATGACAGTTTAAAAGTAAAGGTTACAAGGACATTAGCCGATGGAACACAAATCAATTATACGCCTCAGTCATTTCCTCCGGTAGCCCGTGATACATTTTACTTTTTTAAGGTCAAAAAAAGCAATACCTCAACCATTGGATATAACCGATTTGACCTTTGTTTGAATTACGACAAAAGCACTCCGGAATCAAATTACAACAATAATTGTGGAACGCTCATATATCAAATGCCTCAAAATGGCGTGGTTTGTTTGTTTCCACCTGAATATGGTATAGTGAATCAAACTCTTGTAAACTTTATAGCACAATCAACTAATTTCTTAGAACCCAGTCGAAGTTACTTGTATGAAATTGACACTTCGTATTTGTTTAATAGTGCTGTTAAAATCTCCGGTGAAATCAGTTCTAACGCTTTAATCTCATTTTCTGAAAATGTATTCAAAAACTTTACCCTTGTTGATAGCACCGTATTTTTCTGGCGTGTTCGTTACAAAGATTTGAAAGCAAACGAAGAGAATATTTGGGGCGAAAGTTCTTTTATATACATCAAAAATAGTACTGAAGGCTGGTCACAAGCCATTTTTCCCCAATTTTCCAAAAGTACATTAAATGGGGTCGAAAGAGATACCATATCCAGAAAATGGAATTTCCCTCAAACAAATATAAAACTAACTGTCAACACTTCTGGTGCATTAGTACAGGGAACGTGCGGTTTGACTTCAGTTCAATTTGACAGCTATGTAGTTTATAACCAAAACTTTTGCGCCCAAAACTTCAGATTTGGTTGCGATGGGTTTATTGCTATTCCTATAAGTCAGTACACCTTAGCACCTTATACCAATTTTAATATTTCAAATCCGAATAACAGCTTGGTATGCCGAAATGGTCACACAATTTTGGCTTCGTATGGCAATCCCAATAATTTTAACGAAGCTGCATTTTTACAAATAATAAATGATATGCCTGATGGTGATTATTTGCTTTTGGTTAGCTCTCAAAATTCTTTAATACAAAATTGGCCAAGTTCATGGATAAATGGCGTTAAAAACTTCGGAGCAAATCAAATATTAAGCTTGACAAATGATGCCCCATTCATTTTCTTGGGACAGAAAGGAGGTAATGCAATCTATGAAATTATTCCAAATGCATCTTCTACAACGCCTTCCAATCAACAATCCATTCAATTAATAAATACTTTAAAAAATAATGGGACCAAAGGTGACATAAATTCAACAACAATTGGTCCGGCTGAAGAATGGGGAAATATGGAACGCAAATTCGTAATGCCTGATGGTCAGGGAATTGACAAATGGAAAATAAGTGTATTTGGAAGATCATTGGATAACACAGAATCCATTCTTTATTCCAACACCTCTCCTCCTCAAGTGGATTTGAAATCGATTATAAATGCAAGCTCATACCCATATTTGCGCCTACAAGCATCTTTAGTTGATTCCATTAACAAAACACCCGCTCAATTAAAAAAATGGCAGGTCAATTACGAAGGTGTACCTGAAGGAACTTTATATTTCGATAGCAAATATGTTGACACGACTACTTATTCCATTACTCCAAAAGAAAATGGTGAAAAATTTACCTTAAAATTCGCCTTCAAAAATATATCACCCAGACCTTTTAAAGATTCTTTAACAGCTCAAATTACTTTAAGAAACAGCACCTCCAATAAAGAAAAAATCTTCAAACAAAAATTAAAACCACTCAAAGCAGATAGTGTAGTGGTGTTTACCCAAGAATTTGACACAAAAGGATTTACAGGCGATAATTTCATTCAGGTTTTTGTGAATCCTCGTTTGATTCCAGAACTTAGTTACAACAACAATCTGTACAATTTAGCACCTTTTAAGGTAAATAATGACAATAAAAACCCCATTCTGGATGTTACATTTGACGGCCAAAGAATTCTCAATGGCGATATTGTGTCACCAGATGTAGTTATTGCGGTGGCCTTGAAAGACGAAAGTAAATTCAACTACAAAACTGACACTTCCGGATTTTCAATGTTACTTCGAAGTCCTTGTGGCTCAGATAATTGCACCTTTGAACGTATTCCATTGAATAGCTCAGAGGTAAAATACACACCCGCTACACAACAGAACAACAATTCATTTCGGGTGGAATATCAACCCAAAAACCTTGCCGATGGTAATTATACCTTACGCGTTAATGGTACGGATGCCACAGGAAATATATCAGGCGTAAAACCTTACGAAATCACTTTTGAAGTGGTTAATGCAGTATCTGTGACCAATTTCTTCCCGTATCCCAATCCTTTTTCAACCCGTTGTAAATTTATTTTCACACTCACTGGTAGAGAAGTACCCGACCAAATTATGATTCGAATTATGACCATTTCCGGGAAAATAGTTAGGGAAATAAGTGCAGATGAGCTTGGACCATTACGAATTGGCAACAACATTTCTGATTTTACCTGGGACGGCACCGATGAATATGGCGACAAACTTGCCAACGGGGTGTATTTGTATAAAGTTATTGTAAAGAAAAACGGACAAGACATAGACCACCGCACCACTGCAGCCGATGCCGCTTTCAGTCACGGATTTGGCAAAATGTACATTTTGAGGTAGTTACCTTTAGGTATTAAAATTTAATTTTTAGGCAAGTAGTCAAACGCATTGCGCCTCAGACCGCTAAATAAGTAACTAAAATTCAATATATTTCTTTGCCAATTCTATGTTGCAAAGTGTACCATTTCTAAACCCAGCAAAATCCAAATAAGAACTATAAGGCCAATGCTTTAGCTCTTCTACCAGCCCAGATGCAATTGGATTTTTGTGAATATAATCGAATGCCGTTTGCAGATAACCATTTTGTTCATATTCAATGATTTTGTGCTTCGTTTTTGGCCTGAATAAAGCACCTGTGTTGCCCAATTTTTTATTAAGTGCTTGGGCATAACTACTTGTTAATATTCGTATACCATTTGATAACTCAGTAAGCTCTAAACTGCCTACCTTTTTCAATTTTACTGATTTTTCATTCGTTACTACCAAAAAATGATAGTGATTAGGCATGAGGCAATAAGCCAATATATCGCAATGTGGCTTGATTAATTCTCGAACTTTCGAAAGGAAATAAAGGTAATTGTCATTGGTGTAAAATATTTTTACTTTATTATTTCCTTGATTATAAATATGATAGAACTCGTTTTTTAGGAAAGCCATTAGAATAATTATTACTTAAAAGACAATATTTTAGAAAATATTTGAATTAGCAAATTAAAAAAGATTGAAGTTAAGTTCTCATTCGTCTGACGTTGAATGCGTTTGACTTTTTTAGGGGGAGCAAATTCTAATTTGTCTGACGCTGAATGGGTAAGCTGCGGGTAAGCGGTCAGACGCTTTTCGCTTCAGACCGCTTGCGCCTATTCAGAGGATTGCTGGCGTCTAATTCGTCTGACGCTGAATGCGTCTGACTCGTGGAGATCCAATACCTTCAACCAAAGATTTGGTAAAATGTACATTTTGAGGTAGTTACCTTTTGGTATTAAAATTTAATTTTTTTTCTGTTATATTGCATCATATTTTCATCTTTGTACAAACAAACTAATGAAAGGACTTCAACTCTTGAAATACCTTCCATTTATTGCGCTTTTGGCATGTAACACCACTATTTTTGCGCAGAAATGGAATAAAAAATACAAAATCGCTCAAAAAAGATATACTGATGGTTATTATCAATCATCATACCGATTCACCAAGAGGCTAATTTCTAAAATAGAAAAGGCAGGTGCGCCATCTGAAGCACAATTGTACAAAGCTTATTATTTTCAAGCTTTAAATGCTGAAGCTTTAACTAAGTTTTCGGAAATGGATTCATTAGTTAAGAAAACGGAATCACTTATTAATGCACTTCCATCTGATAGTACCACCCAAAAAGCTCTTGGATTTGCCGGACTTGCCTATTCGTATTATCAATATGGTAATTATGCCAAAGCCAATCAGTATTATAAAAAAGCAACTGCAATATCCCAACCCAACAAATCCGTTGAGCAACAAATCAATTTTCAAATTGCATTAAATAATTATAAATCAGGTTTTTATAATGAAGCCTTAACTTTAGTAAATGTTTTACAAAATCAAAAAAATGACCAGCTTTTTGATAAAACCTTAAGCAGGGCAAGTTTAACATTGGTTAAAAATGAATATGCTTCTATCATTAATTTGAAAGCAGAAATATTATTTGCAAAGGGAAATTTCAATTCTTGTGACTCTGCAGTAAAACAAAATGCAGAATGGATTCAAAAAAATCTTAAGAAAAGAAACTTAGCCTTTCGCGATAATTTGTACTTGAAAGGAAAACTTGCCGAAAAAAACGAACAGTTTAAGTACGCGACCAAAATGTATGAAAGTGCTAATAAATATACTAAATATCGTCCCTTAGAAAAAACGGGGGCTAATGTAGCCGAATCACTAATAAAACTATATTATACACGTAACAAAAAACACGAATCAATCAAAGGTAGAATCAAGTTTGATCGTGCAGTGCAAAGAGCCTTTGGTAAAAACAGCTTTAATTATGCCCGATATCGTTTTCAGGAAGTGGAACTTTTGCAATCAGAAGGCAAATATAGCAAAGCCGAAAAACGTCTTTTGGCATTATATAATACCAATAAAAAATTTATTATTGATCATGATTTGCATGTCAAAATTTTGAATACAAAAGCTGACTTAGCTATCAAAAAAGGTGCTTATGACGAAGCCGAAGACACCTTAATTAAATCCTTGGCTATCAAATCAAAATTATATGGTGAAGATGCTCCGGAATTTCACAAACTCAAATTATTGGCTGCTGATTTTTATGCCAACTATGCCAACAAGTTCTCATTAGCGGCTGCTATTCAGGATTATAGCTACAACAAAGTGGTTGCCCCACAACTTTCAAACCAGAACATGGAAAAAATGAAGTTGATGCAACAAGTTGCCAATACTTACGATATTATTGAAAAATACGACCTGGCTATCAAGTATCTGGAAGAAGCTTCCAATAATATAAAAGCATATTATGGTACTGAAAACACCATGTATGCAAGTGATTTGGAAAAAACAGCGGAAGTTTTAATCAAAAAAGGTGATTACGCAAAAGCGGAGCAACTGATTCGTCAAGCTGTTGATATTTTCCAAAGAACTTCTACTCGCAAAAATGCTGCTGAACAAGCCAATACCTATTTGGCCCTTGCCAAATTATATAATTTACTTGGATTATATGATGATGCGGAGGCTGCACTGAAAAAAGCTGGAAAGTTATCCAAAAAATCCAAAAACTACCGTACACAACAAGCCGCCAAATCTATGGATGAGCTTGCTGCATTATATATTAAAGAAGGTCGTTTCAATGAGGCTGAAAAGTTTTTGGAGGCAGCAGTAAAAGAAAAAGAGAAAAAATTCGGGAATGTTTCTAAGGACTTGATAACAACATTGAATTTGTCTGGCGAATTATACCTTATAACAGGTAACTATGCCAAATCCGAAAAAAATATTCGCAGATCCATGGCCATTACTACAAAAATATATGGAGATTCTTCGGTTCGATTCACCGAAAGTTTGCAATTGATTGAACGCCTGTATCGCGAATTAGGCGACCTTAAAAAAGCGGAGGAAACGGCCCAGCAAGTACTTCGCATTGAACGCAAACAACTTGGCAACAACCACATAGATGTAGCAAATACACTTACTCGATTGGCATTAATAAAATTATACTCGGGAAACAATCCATTAGAGTCGGAAAAAATGCTCTTGGAAGCACTCAGAATTACAAAGTTCAACCTTGGTGATCAAAATCCACAATATGCAGATCAACTGAAAAGTATTGCTTTATTTTACATTTTTACTTCCAAATTTGACAGAGCCGATTCCTGTTTAAATGTGGCTAATAATATTTGGCTTACTAAACTTGGCAAAACCAACGCCAAATCAGCTGAAATTGCACTACTTAAAGGTAATGTATTGTATCGTAAATCCGAATATCCAAAGGCAATAGCCAAATATTCGGAAGCCAAAAATATGTACAACTCCGTTTTCAGCAACAAACATCCCGGATATGTGGAAGCAACAAGTAAATTGGCCCGTGCTTACTATATGAATAATGAAGTTCAAAAATCCATAAACGAGCTTAATTCAGCCACAGCCAATTATCTGGAGTTTACCAAAAAATATTTCCCATCACTAAGTTTCAGCGAGAAATCAAAGTATTGGGCTTCTATTAAGGAGGATTTTGAACTTTATAACTCCATAGCCATGCGCTTACAAGGTCAAAACCCATCCGTTCTAGCAGGTATGTACACCAATATTATTTCCACCAAAGCGCTTTTGTTAAGTTCTTCTATTAAAGTCAAAGAGCGCATACTTAATAGTAAAGACGACAAACTGATTGCGAAGTTTAACTTATGGTCGGAGAAAAAACAATTTCTGTTGCAGGTCGCAGGGATGAGCAAAGAACAACAGGTAGAAGCAGGCGTTAATTCTTCTCAATTAGAAAAAGAAATTAATCAACTGGAAAAAGAACTCAGTGAAAGCTCGGAATTATTTGCTTCCGGATTGGATAATAAAATAATTACATGGAAAGATGTACGTAAAGCCCTTAAAGCCAATGAGTATGCCGTTGAAATTACTCGATTCCGCCACTTTAACAAAACATTTACGGATTCCATTGTATATGTTGCTTTGGTTCTTTCGAACAATTCAGACAAAGCCCCCACTGCAGTTTTCATTCCTGATGGAAAATTATTAGAAACCAAATACATAAAATATTACAAAAATGTGGTTATCAACCGTTTGGAAGGCGATGATTACTCATACGATGCCTATTGGAAAGTACTCAAAAAAGCCATCCCTGATAATGCTACCATATTTCTGTCAAATGAAGGTGTGTACAATGAGATTAATGTGGAAGGACTTCAAAGTGCAGATAATTCGTATGTGATTGACAAAAACAATGTGGTAATAGTGAGTAATACCAAAGATATATTGAAACGGAAAACGCAAACCGTGGGCAAAGTAGTAGCAGGAAAAGCTTTGTTTATTGGCAATCCTGTGTTTTATGGTGTAACAACCGTAAATGCCTGGTTGGCAAGTGCAAGCTCAACCGACCGCTCGGCACCTGCTTTTAAAGCACGTATGGTAAATACAGGTGAGAAAATGGCAACGGTAAGTCAATTACCAGGCACCGAGGCTGAGGTTAATGATATTGAAAAATTATTTACTTCTAATGGTTGGAAAACTAAGAAAATGATTCAACACGCTGCGGATGAGGATTCACTGAAATATGCCAAAAATCCGAATATCATTCACATAGCTACCCATGGATATTTCAAACCCAATGACGACCCTAATGAATTCAGCGACTTGGGTGCATCCGAAACCGAATTGCTTCAAAATCCACTGCTTAAGTCAGGTTTGTTGGTAAAAGGTGCCGGTGATGTATTAAGTACAGGAAGTAGTTTATCAATAAATAATGAAAAAGGCATATTAACCGCCTACGAAGCCATGGATATGACTTTGGATAACACCGACTTGGTAGTGCTTAGCGCTTGTGAAACCGGTTTAGGAGAAGTACAAATAGGTGAAGGGGTTTTTGGATTGCAAAGAGCATTTTTGGTGGCTGGAGCTAATAGATTGGTAATGACCTTATTTAAAGTGGATGACTTGGTTACCAAAGAACTCATGATGACCTTTTACAAAAATTGGCTTTCGACGGGTGATTTACGTAAGTCATTTGCTGATGCCAAACGTGATATCAAACAGAAATACAAATATCCGGTGTATTGGAGCAGTTTTGTTATGATTGGAATATAAAACACTAAGACTAGATGAAAAAATTATTATTATTATTGATAATTATTGGATTTATTTTTCAAACGAAAGCACAAATAAGTGCCATACCTCCAACGTTAACTTTTTCTTATGTTGAGGGCCAAGCTGCACCATCTGAACAATCGGTATCGGTAAATTCATTTGGATCGAATGATATAACTGTTACTTCAAGTTTTCCATTTTCAGTATCCAATACTTCCGGAGGCGGATATAGCACATCTACAACATTGCCCCCAGGTTTATCTACACTTTATGTCGTTATTGAAAGCGGTCTGATTGCAAACAACTATTCAGGAATTATTAATTTCGATGATGGTAGTCAGACTAATACATTACCGGTAGATGGATTTGTAACACCTGTAAGTGCCACTCCTACAGTTATTTATTTCCCATTATCATTCGAAACATTTACCGCAAACCCTAACACTAATTCGGCAGAGCAAAGCATTTTCGTTACCGGTACCGATTTGGCAGGTGATATCTTTTTTGATGTGAGTGCAGGAAGCGATTTTGAAGTTTCGGTTTCGTCAGGTGGTATTTTTGGCGATCAAGTTAAAATCAATCAAGGCGTAGGTTCAGGTACTATTTATGTCCGAATGAAACCTGGGGCTAATACCATAGCATTAGATAATCTTTCCATTTCAACTTCAGGGTTAATACCTTCCCAATCTATTTCATTGTTTGGAGAACGAATACTTCCCCCTATTTCCATCACATCTATAAACCCAAACCCTTTAGTACGTGGAGGGGAAGTTACCATAACCGGTTCCAGATTTTTTGCACCAATAGAAGTTTTTATTCCAGGCAGAGCTAAAATTTCAACAACAATATTAGATACAAATACTTTTACCTTTCCATTTCCTAGCAATTACGCCCAAAATACTGTTACTATTACCTTTACTGGTGCTTCCAAAAGTATTGTTCAAACATATCCTGTTATTGGCTCGGTGTTGCCCCCTGATATTTCTTTGATTACTCCTGGTAGAATCAGCGCCTTTAACCAATTATTGGTATATGGCTCCAATTTTCCAGACATAAATAGTTTGGCGATAAATTTAGGAGGTAAAGCATCAATCGTTAATAATGCCCAATTAGCTTTGCTTGAGTTATATCCTTCAACCGGAATTTCTGCAAAAGGTCAAATTCAGGTAGTTGATACACAATCAGGTTTGCAATCTACTTCCACGCAGCATTTCTTTACCAGCTACTTTCCTTCAAATACTACTATCACATCTCAAAGTTTTGGTGTACCCAACGTGCTTAACATAGGAACGGATGTAACTTCATTTGAATCTGCCGATTTTGATGGGGACAATAAAATGGATATTGCAGTTTTAAGTGCCACCAATAATTCCATTACATTTCTGAAAAATCCTTTCATTTCTGCTAACTCCACTTTAGCATTGTCTGATAATTATGGTACTATAAAGTATGTCGATTTTAATGGTGATGGAAAGTTAGACTTATTTGCCTGGGGTAAGTCAACCAATAAGCTATCCGTTTTCTTAAACACATCCAATTCTGCTACCGGAATATCATTCAATCCCACTCCGGTGAGTATAACCACTACGAATAATATGAATGATGCTACATTTTTTGATTTTAATAAAGATGGCAAAATTGACATACTAGCTTCCCAACAAGGATCATCAGCACTTGAATTTTGGCTCAATAACACTTCCATTAGTGGACTGTCTTTCAACTCAAGTCCATTTCTTTATAGTACTGCAACCATTTCAAGTGGGATATCTGCCCAAAACATTACAATAATTGACCGAGATAATGATAATGACATGGATCTTGTGCTTCAGGATGTATCCGACCCTAATGCTTATTATAATTTAGAAAATAATTCAACGGTGGGTAGTATATCATTCAATTATGATGGTACTTTCCCAGGAACGAACTTAACAACCGATATTAAAGTAGCGAATGTAAATGGTTCATCTGACAATAGTATAATTGCAATTCAAAATCCGGGATCGAGCCTAAATATTATTTCTTACGCTTCGGGTTATAACTATAATACCAAAAATACCAATATTGCCATTACCAAATTTGAAACGGGCAATTTTGATGGAGATAATTACAACGATATTGCTGCAATTATGCCTTCTACAAATCAAGTAGGTGTTTTTAGAGTTGCTGATTCCTCAGGAACCCCTTCACATATTTACAATCCTATTTTACTTAACACGCAATCCAACCCAATTGACATTGATGTAGAAGATTACAATAATGATGGCCAGCCCGATATTGCAGTGCTCAATGCAGGAAGCCAATCTGTGCAAATTTTTCCAAATGTGGCGGGTCAAATTACAAGCTTATCAATTACAGGGTTTAGAAATGAAATAACTTTGCTCAACGATACCATTGTTTTGGGTTTTGAGTACAACCCGCAAGATGCCAATCAGTTTGACCTTGATTGGACCGTAACCGGTGTAGGGGAGGCTGTACTTGATTATTATCAATCATATAATGCTACAGATAAAATAATCTTAACAGCAATTGATAATGGTGTAGTTACTGTAACTGCAACTACTTTGCAAAAAGTTAAAGCTCAATATATTATTACCATTTCAGGACAGGTAGCCCCTCCAGATATTTTGAGTAGTGCTATGCAATTAGTGCCTGGTGATAAGTATTCTGTAACCACCTTAACCACTCAAGGACTTGCCAAAATATTGTCATCGCCACCGGGAGTTTCTCAAACTTGGAATATTACCAATGCGGTAACTACTGGCGATTCAAGCCTCGTTGAAATTGTGGATGCATTTAGCACACCTTACTTTTTTTCAAATTTTCTTAATTCGGTGTTAGCCTCTAAAAAGGATGATAAATACACCTATTATTCATATTCT
>JANRJY010000075.1:0-7512 GCA_033763735.1 Bacteroidota bacterium
TATAAAGTGTTGCTGCACTCATGAAATAATGGGGTGTAAGTATTATTTTCAATTTATTTTTCTGGTAAGTTAAACTTAAAAACAGATCGATTAAACCGACTGAGTTTTTATGATTATTTACATAGAAATAGTCCATAAAACCATTGAATTTATGATTTGTTCCATACCATGGATTAAAACTTTTTATTTTAGTGCTTTTATCATTAATTGATTTACCTGAAAGTAGTTCTGCTCCTACCAGTACCTGATAGTGGTTTTTAAAGGTGTAAGAACAATTTCCTTGTGCATACCATGCGCTCACTGTGTTTTTTGCTATTTCACCAGTTTGGATATAGGTGCTTAACTCTAGATTCAGTGATTTCTTTTTCCAGTTAAAACGACCGCCGGAGGTTTGATTCCAAGCTATCTTTACATTTGTTGAATCCAAAAATGGAAATCCTTGATTTAATACAAGAAGACTGATGCCTAAGTTCTTTAAATCTTTATGGTACCATAAAAGATGGGCGTACTTATATTGCCCCAATTGAAGATAATTTTCAGTAATGGAAATTTCTTTTGACGCATTTATCGCTAATCCTAAATGCAAAAAACTGGTAGTGTCCGGTCTTATTTTTAGGAGGGCTAAATCATGACTTCGGGCTGCCATAGTCCAATCTACGTTGCCAAGAATTCGGGCATCGTCATAATTTAATTCTTGTCTTCCTACCTTAATATATATTCTTGAATTTAATTGATATTCAGCCCAGGCTTCGTGCATTGAAGTGGAAGAGTCGTTTTTTGAAGTTGTTGTTACATCTCCCCATACGCGGACATTTTGAGGTGCCAGTTTTAGTTTTAATTTATTGTTTTGATAATTAATATTGATTCTAGTCCGTTGGGAAATATAATTTCCGGCTTTTAGTGAATCATAAAACAGGCTTCCATAACCATGTCTTTCTTCAAATATGGCGCGTAAATCTGCATTTGCTGTCAGGGTTTGCGAGAAGGCACTTTGGCTATAAGTTAGTAATATAGTTAGAATTATAGTGAGGACGTTTTTCATTTTATTCGATTGTTTTTAGAATTGTTTCTATGGTTTTGGTGTTGTTGACTCCAAGACCTTCTTGTTGATGTAATAACTCTCCATCAGTATTGAATACACTGATTATATTTGAGTGAGAAAAGTCAATTGGTGATATTTCTTTATATTTTACTGATAGAACATTCGCGAATTCTCGCACAGTTTCTGTATTCCCTTGAAGAAAAGTCCATTCTGGGTCGTCCATTTCTTTGGCAATTGCAAATGATTTGAGACGTTGGGGAGTATCATGTTCTGGATCAATACTCACAAGAACAAATTGTATTTTATTTCGATTGATTTCTGGTATTAAATCATGAATGGCTTTGATATCCGCAACAAGCCGCGGACATGCTGCCTTGCATGTGGTATATATCATCACTATTACCAATACTTTCCCCTTAAGTTGATCGAGCTTTATTTTTTCTCCTTCTTCGGTAAACCATTTTGACTCCAGATGAAAAATGGATTCATCTGTAAATGACTTTTCTTGATTGTCATGAGTAATAGAAGCATTTTTGTCATTTTGATTACAACTTGTTGAAGTACAGGAGTTACCAAATAGTATAACGCCTAGAATCAAGCATGACAGTTTTAAGGTATTTTGTTTTTTCCACATCGGAATCCCAGGTTTTTAACATTGTAATTTGCTTTTAGGCTACCACGGAAGGCATAGCGCATAAATGCCGCATAATTCATTAGGTCATTGGCCCCTATAGATCCACTCCCACAAAACAAGTTAACATCTGTTGAGACATCGCTTCGGGATTCTCCGGAGATCATCACTTCGTTGAAGTCATAAGTCCATTCCCATATTAATCCATGCATATCCCAAATACCCATATAATTTTGGTAGGTTGACCCTATGGGGTTTTGTTTGGTATTAATGTCCTTGTACCAGTTCAGAATGAATTGATTATACTCATTTGAATTCCGTTCGTCTGCTTTATATTTTCCGGCAACTGCTGCATATTCCCATTGCGCCACCGTGGGTAATTTTTTACCTAGGCATTTGCAATATGCTGTTGCAGCAAACCAGGATACTTCTGTTACCGGAGCGTGTGAGTTTTTTTCATTCCCAGGTGTTGTGTCATTTATCCACGACGCCAGATAGTTTTGATCAGCATATAATCTCTTAACATTTGACTTACTCCATTGGGGATTTCGCTTTATGAATTGAAGATATTGTGATTTTGTGACCGGATATTGATCCAGAAAAAAATCTTCAAGATTGATAGAGGAATCACCTCCACCAAATAACGGCTGAAAGGATCCACCTTTAATGGGAATTAGAGCAACGGTATCTTCCAGAGTGGTTGTATCTATGGTAAGCCAGGAATTAGTTATGACCATTGATGAATCAATTAATGGCTCTGTTGTTTCATTGTGTTTACAACCCACAAATACAACCACTAACAGGAAGAATATCGTGATTTTTGTTGGCATTTATTTGCCTCTTAATTTGGCAACCATTTCTGGTTTTATTTCCTGACTCTTATTACCCCAACTTGAGTAAACATAAGTAAGTACGTTAGCTATTTCTTCGTTACTCAAAGTTTGTGCAGGCATAATTCCATTAAACTTTTGTCCATTTACAGTAACTTCTCCAGTTAATCCTTTTAATATTGCTGCAATTGCTCTATTTGGATCGGAATTGAGGTAATCAGATTTTGCCAAAGGAGGGAATGCATTTGCAACACCTTGACCGCTTTCCTGATGGCAAGCGAAGCAGGTTTTGCCGTAAACTGTCTTACCCATAGTAATTCGCTCTTCTATTGAAGTAGCCTTAGGTTCTGTAGTTTTAGCTTCTCCACCGGGTAGTGTTTGAATAGTACCTCCTTCTGGATGATAGACACCCTCTGTCTGAGTTCCGGAATACACTACTTTGTTTTCATCTCCTTTTACTGTTAACATTCCTAAAGAACCCTTGTTGAAGGTACGGCTTAAGGCATGGTCAACAATAATAAAGGTTCCCGGAACTTCAACTTTGAAATCTACAATGGCCGAGCCTCCGGCAGGAATCAACGTGGTTTGAACATTCGTATTTACCAGATCGCCACCTTCGATGTAAACTTTGTCAAATATTTCACCAATGACATGGAATGAAGAAATTAAATTTGGTCCGCCATTTCCAATAAATAAGCGAACAGTTTCTCCAACATTTGCTGTGATTGCTTTGTCCCCGGTTAATGAGCCAACTTTCCCATTAAATACTACATAGGTTGGGTGTTCATCAACTGCTTTTTGCATATCAAATGGCTGTAATCCCTGATCGCCATTTTTACCCTGAGTATAAAAATCACCTTGCATTACATAATATTCCTTGTCTACTTGAGGTAATCCACCTTCCGGTTCAACTAAAATCAATCCATACATTCCGTTTGCAATGTGCATAGCAACCGGAGCAGTTGCACAATGGTAAACATACAAGCCTTGATTGATAACTTTAAAGGAGAATACAACTTCATGGCCAGGTGCAACAAATGATGATTTTGCTCCCCCTCCCGGCCCTGTAACTGCATGTAAATCGATATTATGTGGCAGCTTGTTGTCTGGATGGTTCTTTAGATGAAATTCGACTTCGTCACCTACGCGTGTTCTGATGAAGCTTCCTGGCACTGTTCCTCCATAAGTCCAAAACACATATTTCACACCATCGGCCATTTCACTTTCTTTCTCGATAATTTCCATATTAACGATGAGTTTGGTTGGTTCCCTGTTACCTGTCGGCTTCGGGACAAATGGAGGGGCTGTGAGTTCAGCAACGCTTTGCCCTGTAACTTTCATATCAATAGGTGCAATAGTTGACTTGTTTTTCTCGGGCGAACTACAACTTGTGAGGTAAACAAGTCCTATTAAAATCATAGCGATTTTTCTAAGACGGATTTTGAATTTTTTCATTAGTGGTTATTTTAGATTAGGTGGCTCAAAGGTAGGGCGCAATAATAATACAGGACAAAAATATCCACTATATATTCGCATGATATTTATTAGTTCTTTGTGACTGTTGTTACTTAAATCGAAGAAGCCTTTTATTATCCATGTCTCCCGTCCTGAAATAGGTTGACACAAAACAACCTATAAATGGAAAAACATGAAAGAAAAAAACGTACCCAAAGGGATTATAGTCTAGCCTTTAAATTACAGGTTGTAGGCGAGATTGAAAGAGGGGAATTGAATTTTGATCAGGCCGATCGGAAATACGGAATTCAGGGAAACTGCACGGTGTCGAAATGGGTGAAAAAATACAGTACTTTGTCCTGGGATCAATTACCCACTGTACATATGAAGAAAACACCTGAGCAACGGATAAAAGAGTTAGAGGCACAACTGGCCAAGGAGAAGGAGAAAGTTTATATTCTGAACACGGCCATCGATATTGCTGATGAGATGCTCAACACGGATATCCGAAAAAAGTATTTACCCGAGTCGTTGAAAAAACTAAGAAAGGATCCCTAAAATCAGGAGTCTTGGGCGTTTGCCAACTACTCGGGTTCAGCCGACAAGCCTATTATAAGCATCAAGTTGACAGAGCAAGGCGAAAGGATGAACTAGTTCAGGTCAGAGACTTGGTCATGCGTATTCGTAGTCAGATGCCACGTATTGGCACTCGTAAGCTCCTCTACCTTCTTGGTGATGATCTTAAGCGTATGAATATCAAAATGGGGAGGGACGTTCTTTTTAACTTTCTACGGGCAGAACATTTATTGATAAGACCAAAGAGAAGCTATGTCAAAACCACTAATTCCAAACATTGGATGAAGCGGTATCCCAATCTGATAGAGAACATGTCTCTTACCAGACCTGAACAGGTGTGGGTGAGTGATATTACATACATTAAAACCGATGATGGCCATTATTACCTAAGTCTGGTAACAGATGCTTACTCCAAAAAAATCATGGGATATGCCTTATGTAACAACCTGTCTGTCGAAGGACCCTTACGGGCGATAGAAATGGCCATCAAGGCCAGAAACTATAAGAACCAGAAACTCATACATCATTCTGATCGGGGGCTTCAGTATTGTTCATCTGAATACGTGGAGCGATTAAAAACTAATAATATCGCCATAAGCATGACTCAAAACGGAGATCCTTACGAAAATGCTATAGCAGAGCGAGTTAACGGAATACTAAAGTATGAGTTCCTTTGGATCAATGGATTTAAGGATCATTTGCAAGCTGTTAAAGGAATAACCGAGTCTATAAATATCTACAATAAACAACGACCTCACTTAAGTTGTAGAATGCTAACCCCAGAAATAGCACATCTTCAGCAGAGCATTGTATTGAAAAAATGGAAAAAGCCCCAGGATACAACTGCTCCCGAGGCTTGAATTTATCGTAACTTTACATCTTCTAATCTGTCAACTTTTTTCAGGACTAGTCAATGCAATAAAAAATTGCCGGAGATAAAATTTTAGAAACTATATGTTCAGCTGTTCTGCAAAGTGCTTCTTAAATCATCTTTGTAAATTTAATTCTTTGATCGAATGATTTTTTAAAAGAGGGAATTTGATGGGTGAAAAATTGTAAATGATCCACCATACTCTTATTCAAATAACAAATTATGCAGAGTAAGAACCAATCCTAATTGGAGAGTTAAAAATTTGACAGAAGCATATTGACTATTGGAGTCGTTAAGAGAAGAAATTCGCCGATTCCAACGTAAGGAATATTTATATTTTGGAGCAGGCGGAAAAAATGAGTTTTCAATGCTTAATAAACAGGTAAAGAGGGTTGTTGAATACGATCTCGAATTGACATAGTTTCTTTTTCCAAATCTTTGAGTTGCTCTATGATTTGGCTGTTAATTATGCTGAAAAACATAGAGGTGCCTGTGAATAGTTCAAAATAATATTTTATTCCTTTTTCGAGGTTTAATAAAAAGGTCTGAATCTCTTTTTGTTCTTTACCGCCTTGGGAAGGCTGCTGTTTATTAATTTTTCCTTTTAAAAAATTTATATTTAAGTCCAGTTCTTTTATAAATACGTTTGGCCGGTCAGTTCTTGTTATCACATTTATACGCCCGTATATGTGATCAATAATTTCTTGTAATGACATAGCTTTGGTGAAATATGCCATATTGGGACCAGGGCAAATGGATACAGCATACCTGGCTATTGCACTTGGAATATTATTATTAATTAAAACTGTTTGTCCAAGTCCTGTGCATAAACACTCTTTTTCGGTAATGTTTTCTAATCGGTGTTGATATTCATCAGCACTCAACATCATTTGGTCAAGTTCTTTGATTTTTTCATGCTGATATTTTCTAGAGGCAATACAAATAGGTAGTTTGGTGAATTCAGTATTGGTAATCAAGTGTTTTTTTATACAGGGACTTCCTGGTTTGTTCGATTTGACTCGTTTATATTTTTCTTCCTCCATACTATTTCCTCTCAAGGTATTAAATGGTACACCTAAAGGAGATACGTCACTTAGGTATAAATCATGCTCAGTTGCAGCTATTAATTTTTGTAATGTAGTTGGATCAATATTTATAGCTTCCGGTACTAGTAAAAAGGGTGTCCCCCATCCAATAGAATCCAAATTATAATAATTAAGTAAAAATTGGTGCTCTTCTGCTGTGCCAACTCCTCCTTGGGCAGTTATTTTCAAACCTGGGTTTAACTTGGGAATGGTTTTGTTTTTTCCAATTAATGCCTGAACAAATAACTGCTGAAGTTCTTCTGATAAATCGTTTCTTTTGTTTTTAAACTCTTCCAGTATCGGACCCATAAGGGTGCCATCAGAGGCAAATGCATGGCCACCACAGTTTAATCCTGATTCGATTCGGAATTCAGAAACCCATAGCCCTTTTTTAGCTAGAAACATTCCCTGAATTCTTGCCGATCTGAAATCCGTCACCTTTAATATAATTTTTTTTTGTATGCAGCCGTTGTTGTCAGGGTAAAAGTCATTAAATTCTTCTGCATAGGTGAATAACCTTGGATTCATCCCTGCTGAAAATACTATTGAAGAAACGAGCTTACTTTGGCAATATCCTCTAAGTCCAGCATGTGCATCATTGAAAATAACTGGAAGTTTTTCTGATTTTCGATAATTCTCCCTGTCAGCTTTCGTCATGATATTAACATCGATACTTCCTTGACGCAGATGTTGATTAATCCAGTGCTTTGTTTCTTTTTCAGAAGGATTGGAAGTAAGAAATGTATGATAATTTGACAGCAATTGAGAGCTTTCCGGTAAAAGTCTAAAATAGTTATTTCTGCTAGTGCAGTTTACGGCCAGTTCTTCTTTAAATTTATAAAATTTTTCTTCAGCTAACTCATTTATTAAATTCAGATATAATGTTATTCTTTTTGCTCTGAAATCATCATCGGTATTTAGTATCGGGTTGTATTCTCTGTTGCTATGGATACAATAATATTTTCGCAATTTTTCCAGAAGTTCGTCATCTCCTATTGAAATTACGGAATCAATGCCCAAAT
>JANRJY010000081.1:0-66691 GCA_033763735.1 Bacteroidota bacterium
TGGAATTTGCCGGTATATGGTAAAAATATCACTAAAAAGCTGTCTGATTTTAAAGGCAAATATATGTTACTTGAATTTACTGCCACCAATTGCGCTGCTTGCGGAAAGGCTTTGGAGGTTATGAAACGGCTGGAAAGCAAGTTCATAAATAATAATCAAGTAGCAGTTGTTAGTGTTTACAGTAGCAAAGCAGATGATAAAAATTCTTTAAAAACATTTGTGATCAAAAACAAAATCAAAAATGATCTTTTATATGCGGATTACATTAATGATTTGAAAACTGCAAGCGAACTCGAAAGCAATTACAAACTATGGGGATATCCTACCTTTTATTTGATTGATAAAAATGGAATGGTATTTAAGCATTTAACAGGTGTTTCTAATGTTTCTGAAGAAACTGAAAAGAAAATTATTCAATTACTAGATGAAAAATTGAAAAGTAATTAGGTTCGAATATCTAATCATTCTCCACCCTAAACTTATCATAACAATCCAGCACATAGTAAGTAAGCTCGTACTCGTTGGCACGTAGTACCATTTCATCTGAGGGTTTACAGAAATTCATAAAGTTTTCAAGTTCGTTGCCTCTCAGCCCTGTGAGTTTTTGAACAAATGCCTTATTATATCTGAAATTAACTTGTTTTTTCTTTCGGTCGGCCGCTTCCATTTCAGCAACTTTACGAAGTTGTTCTTCTCGTTTCATTGCTTGCCAGTCACCTATTGGAACTCCGTATGATGGCACTAAATTAGGCGTATATTGGTTGGAATAATTGTACGGCAAATTATAGTAATAACCCCCATCAAATTTGATTATCCCTGCTGAGTAGGTGATATTGTCTTCTCTACGCATGGTGAAAGGCTTTTCCTTTTGACGTATTCTGAACCTGCGTACATCAATTCCGGGAAGTTCATAGCTCCTGATTTTTAGTGTAAATATTATTTTTTCGTCAATATTTATGTTTTCAGTTTCATTAAACACAATCATTTGACTTACAAAACCAATGTGATTTACAATTAGCGTGTCACCTTTTTTTACACGCATTTTGAAGTTCCCAATTTTATTGGAAAGTGTACCTAACAAACTGGTTTTGTTATATATAACTGCTCCATAAATAGGAGAAAGGCTATCTTCTCTTAAAATTATCCCTTTGATTTCCACAAAATTTTGGGCATACAAACTCGAACTCAATCCTATAAGTATGGCATAAAAAAATATAAAAAGGATTGATTTTTTCATCACAATCAAAGGTAATGAACACCATTTAAATTCCCGAATCTTTCAGCAAATCAGGTCTTCGAATTTTGGTTCGTTCAATGGATTGCTCCATTCGCCATTCGTTGATTTTTTTTTCATGACCTGATAACAACACCTCAGGTACTTGCAAGTCTCTGAAAGTTTCGGGACGGGTATACACCGGTGGTGCGAGCAAATTGTCTTGAAATGAGTCGGTTAAAGCAGAAGTTTCGTCATTAAGTACACCGGGTATAAGGCGAATAATTGCATCTGAAACGACGGCAGCCGCTATTTCACCTCCGGATAACACAAAACTACCTATACTTATTTCCATGGTAATTAGAGACTGACGCACCCTTTCGTCAACGCCTTTGTAATGACCACAAAGAATGATGATATTTTGGAGTAGTGATAATCTATTTGCCGTTTTTTGATCAAATAAGTGGCCGTCAGGCGTCATGTAGATGACTTGGTCATAGTTACGTTCGGACTTAAGTTTTTCGATACAAGCAAATATAGGGGCGCACATAAGCACCATGCCAGCACCTCCACCAAAAGCATAATCATCTACCTGACGATGACGCATTTCGGAATAATCGCGAAGATTGTGAATATGAATTTCAACTAGTTTTTTTTCCTGAGCACGCTTTAGAATGGATTGGTCCAGAGGTCCCTTAAAAAGTTCAGGTAAAACGGTGATAATATCGATGCGCATTTGATAGCGTTATCAATCTTCTTCAAACGAAGCCCTTACGTCCGGTCCTTTGAGGATGCCGCGTTCGGATTGTTGAATGAAGTTGATGATATCGTCACGCTCTTTGGAAGGTTTATGTTCTAATTCAATTTTTTTCAATGCATGAGCGGTGTTTAACCCTTTCATATACAAGGTTCTGTATATCTCTGCTATTTCGTTGATTTGATCGTTATTAAAACCTCTTCTGCGTAATCCTATAGAATTGATACCACAATAACTTAATGGTTCTCTTGCAGCTTTGATAAATGGAGGTACATCTTTACGAACCAAAGCACCACCGGTAACGAATGAGTGTGCGCCTATTCGGACAAATTGTTGAATAGCGGAGGTTCCACCAATCATAGCCCAGTCGCCTATGGTGATGTGACCTGCAAGCTGTACACTATTTACAATGATACAATTATTACCAATGCTGCAATCGTGTGCTACGTGTACATAAGCCATTAACAAACAATTGCTTCCGATTGAGGTTTCATTATTGGCAGTAGTGCCTTTATTAAGTGTAACACACTCACGAATAACGGTATTATCTCCAATGGTAGTAAGGGTAGGTTCACCTTTATATTTCAAATCTTGTGGAGGGGCAGAAACAGATGCTCCCGGATATATTTTGCAATTTTTACCGATTCTTGAACCTTCAAAAATAGAAGCGTTTGGACCAATCCAAGTTCCTTCGCCTATTTCAACGTCTTTTGTTACGAATGCAAATGGTTCAATCGTTACGTTTGCACCTATTTTTGCATCGGGATGCACATATGCTAATTTATGGATCATACGCCTGGTTTTCTTACAATACTTGCTGTCATTACTGCTTCACATGCAAGTTCACCGGCTACAAATGCCTGACCTTGCATTTTGATTATTCCTCTTTTGATTGGAGCTAATAACTCACATCTGAATATTATGGTGTCACCGGGAACAATCATTCTGCGGAATCTACAATTTTCAACTGCCAAAAAATAAGCCCAATAGTTTTGTGGATCATCAACGGTTTCTAAGGCTAATACGCCACCGGTCTGTGCCATACCTTCAATTTGGTACACACCAGGGAAAACAGGATTATCATTGAAATGACCCATGAAAAACGGTTCATTAATAGTTACGTTTTTTACACCAACAACCAATGTTTCTTCGATATGAATGATTTTATCAATTAGCTTAAAAGGGTAGCTATGAGGCAGAATGTTATAAACTTTTTTTACATCATATACCGGGGGTGCAGTTGGGTCGTAATGTGGAGCAGAGTTTTTGCTATCCATCATTACTTTTTTCAATTTTTTTGCGAATGCAACATTAGCTGCATGTCCCGGACGAGCGGCAAGAATCTGGGCTTTCAATGGTCGCCCTACCAACGTAAGATCTCCGATTACATCCAATAACTTGTGTCGGGCAGGCTCATTGTTATATCTAAGGGTAACGTTGTTGAGAATTCCTTCTTTTTTAACTTCTACTTTTTGCAGATTGAATAGCTTTGCGAGGCTTTCAAGTTCTTCGTCTTTAACAACTCTGTCAACAATTACGATGGCATTATTCAAGTCGCCACCTTTGATTAGATTTTGAGCTTTAAGCATTTCTAGCTCGTGTAGAAAGCAAAATGTACGGCAACCTGCAATTTCCTTTGCAAACTGTTTGATATCAGTGATTGATGCATGTTGACTGCCCAATACAGGTGAATTATAGTCAACCATTACCGTTACTCTATAATCGTCCAATGGCAAAGCCGCTAATTCTACATTGCTTCTTGCAGGATCAACATATCTGATGTTTTCAGGAATGATAAAATAATTGCGAAGCGCATTTTGTTCAACAACACCCGTATCGGTAAGTGTATTTACAAAAGCCAAAGAGCTTCCATCCATTATAGGTGGTTCAGGACCATCCATTTGAATTAGTATATTATCGATTTCGAGCCCGGTGAGTGCCGCAAGTGTATGTTCTACTGTGTAGATTCTTGCACCGTTTTTTTCAATGGTTGTGCCTCTGGAAATGTCAACTACGTGATCTACGTCAGCTTCTACGATGGGTTGTCCGGGAAGGTCTACCCTCTGAAATTTGATACCGAAATTTACATCTTGTGGAACAAAGGACATGTTGCACATTTCCCCTGTATGTAATCCTACTCCTGAAACAGTGACCTTATTTTTAATGGTCTGTTGTTTGCTATTCATTCTTTATTGTTCAAGCGGCTGCAAATGTATAATTTTTTCTTCAAGTTCCTCAATCCGCTTCATTAATTCAGGTAGTTTACGATAAATGGCATATGACTTAAAGTAATTTTTTACCGGTAATGGAGGTGAGCCAATCATGCTTGTACCTTCTTCTTCAATAGTTTTAAGCAAACCTGACTGAGCTCCTATAGAAGTTTTGTTAGCAATGGTTATATGACCAACAATACCAACTTGACCTCCAATGACACAGTTGTCACCGATTTTTGATGATCCTGATATACCGGTTTGAGCAGCAATTACGGTATTTGTCCCTACTTCAACATTATGTGCTATTTGAATCAAGTTATCGAGTTTTACCCCTTTTCTAATAGTTGTAGAACCCATTGTTGCACAATCAATAACTGTATTAGCTCCTATATCTACGTGATCTTCAATTACTACATTTCCGATTTGAGGAATGGCTTTGTATGAACCGTCTTTTTGGGGAGCAAACCCAAAACCATCACTTCCTATCACTGCTCCGGATTGAATAGTACAAAAACTACCAATTTTTGTGTCCGCATATATACGAACGCCAGAGTAAATAATAGTGTTATCGCCAATTACTACATTATCTCCAATGGTTACATTTGGATATATCTTTACATTTTTTCCTAAGGAGCAATTGCTTCCAATGTAAGAGAATGCACCTCTATACACATTATCACCATGTTTGCTGTTATTGCCGATAAATGAAGGTTCTTCAATACCAATTTTACTGAAAGAAGTTATTTTGTGATACTCTTCAAGTAAAGTGGTGAAGGCAGAATAAGAATTTTCCACACGTATCAAAGTAGCGTTTATCTTCTCACGAGGGACAAATGAGTTGTCAACGATTACGGCACCGGCGGTTACTGTGTATATATAATTTTCGTACTTTAAATTTGATAAAAAAGATATGCTACTGGGGTTTGCTTCTTGAATTTTGGCAAGTGAATTAATTTTAACATCTGGATTTCCTTCAACAGTCCCTCCAATTAATGCAGCTATTTGTTTTACAGTAAATTCCATTCCATTACCTTATTTTGTTATTAAACAGCCCTTCAAAAGCCTCAGGAGGAGAACAAATATAATATTTTTTTACGATTTCGCTTATTGCCTTAATATTTGGCAAGTCGGAAGCGTAAGCAATATCAACAAGCTCACCTGTTTTTTTAAGTATGTTTATTTTTTTATCAGAAGCAATATAACCATAGTTGCTTAACTCGCCTCTAATCCTCAAATATGGCAAAAAATCAGTTGAAATTGAAAAACTGTTACAAATTTTATTATCCACATTACTTAAATATTCAATAGAAAAATCGTCCTTGCTCATAATAATTTTGAATAATTTTCGATTTAACAATCTGGTACATAAGAAGGAAAGTACCCAATCGGAATGGAATTGCCAATTTTTAATGGACGACCATAGATCCAAATCATCAATGGATCCAAATGCTCTCAAAATATCAGGATTAGTTTTAAAATCATCTATTGTAAAATCATTTTCAAAAAACATTCTGAAATTTTTGGTGCTTTCAAGTGGAACATCTTTTTGAGCCAATAGTTTGGCTCTTTTGATAATTTGTATCAACATTTCTTCTGCTGCTATGGTGGTTTTGTGCAAATACACTTGCCAGTACATTAATCTGCGTGAGTTCAGAAAATTTTCAATACTATATATTCCTTTCTCTTGAATTACAATTTCATCATTTCTGATTTCCAGCATATTGAGTATGCGTTCCGAACCAATTGTGCCTTCAATTACACCGGAAAAATATGCATCACGATTCAAATAATCCATTCGGTCAACATCCAACTGACTGGATACCAATTGACTAAAAAAATGACGTTCATAAGTACCTTTGAACATTTCAATAGCCAAACTTAGTTCTCCATTGAATTCTGTATTCAATTGTTGCATGAACATGAGCGAAATAGATTCGTGATGTACTTTGTTGAAAATGGAGCTTTCCAAAACGTGGGAGAATGGGCCATGACCAATATCGTGGAGCAGTATAGCTATTAATGCAGACTCGTATTCCTTATCTGATATTTCGTAACCCTTATGTCGAAGCGATTCAAGTGCCGTTTGCATTAAGTGCATTGCCCCTAATGCATGATGAAAGCGCGTGTGGTTAGCTCCCATATATACTAAGTCGGTAATACCTAGTTGTTTGATCCGTCTTAATCTTTGAAAATAAGGATGTTCGATTAAGTCAAATATTAATGGTGTAGGTATGGTAATAAAACCGTAAATGGGGTCATTAAATATTTTTCGTTTGTTCATTTTTAGTTAAAGTCAAAGTTTCAAACGAAATAGTTAATCATTTCAGGATTGAGAATTAAAAATCTTGTTTAGCCGTTTGCTAATGTTGTATAAAAATGATTTTTTCTTTACAATTTCATCATCATAATATCCATGTTTATTACTTGCACCATATCCATACCCATAACCTCCTCCATATTCACTACTGTAATAACCATAATATCTGTATCCATATCCATAATTTTTCCGGACATCGAAATCGTTCAATATATATGTGATATTTTTGATTCTATCTGCTTCAATATGTTCATTTAGTTCTTTCAAATACCTACTTTGGGTATAATCATGACGAACTACAAAAATATTAACATCAGAATATTTCATAATTGTAAGCGCATCCGAAACCAAACCAATTGGTGGTGTATCGATTATCACATAATCAAAGCGCAGTTTTAATTGGAAAATTAGTTCTTCCAATTTGCTACTCATCAATAACTCTGCAGGGTTTGGTGGAACAGGTCCAGAACTGATGAAGCTTAAATTACTAATTTTTGTTTCTCTTACAATATCTTCTACTGTTGCCTTGCCTGCCAAATAATTACTTAATCCATCGGTGTTTCGGGTATCAATATCCAAATATACTTTAGGTTTTCGCATGTCGGCTCCTATTAAAACAATCTTTTTATTTGATATAGCTATGATAGATGCGATGTTCAAAGAGGTAAATGTTTTGCCATCACCACTCAGTGACGAAGTTATTAAAATTACTTTTTGGTTTTCTTCAGGCATAAAAAAACTCAAATTGGCCCGAATCGATCTAAATGATTCAGCAAGGCTTGATTTGGGTTTATTTATAATTACTAAATTATCATTGTCCGGAATATGACCAATTGTGCCTAAAAATGGAATGTTACAAATATTAGTAACATCATCTCTTTCCATTATTCTATAATTAGTCAAGTACTTAAACAAAACATATAATAGGGGTATAAGTATTGATATCAGTAAATTTGTGGAGTAAACCTTTGAGATATTAGGAAATGGCGCTCCGGTAATGGAAGCATTATCTACAATTTTAGTGTCAGACACATTTCCTGCACGAATAATTGACATTTCTGACTTTTTCTTTAACAACAAATTATATAATTCTTCATTGATTCTGTATTTTCGTTTTAATTCCACAAAATTTCGTTCGTTTTCTAAAACGGAAATGGTAATATCTTGAACTGATTTAATTTTAGAATTCAAATCGTCAAGATAAATTTCATTGGTTTTTTCAATATTACTTATCAATTCATAAATGCTTTGTTTTATTGCCGTAATTTTATTTTCATTTTCAGTCCTGAATGGGCTACCGGGTTCGGGTTTAAAATACAATTTTTGTTTTGTTTTCTCTTCGAATAATTGATTGAGAAGTGTTGTTAGCATAGGTGCTTCGATGCCTAATGAAATGGGCACAACCAAATCTTCATAATTGTCATGTGTTTTGAGATATTCTTTTAAATAATTAAAATATTTGAGGTTTAGATTATATTTTGATTTTTCTTCTTCAAATAATTCAAGCCTTCCAAAACGCTTTTCAACAGTTAGATCTACATTGTTGCTATTGTATTTTTTTCGATAAAAGGCAAGACTATTTTCAAGTTTTGACAAAGTATCGGATATCATATCTAATTGTGTATCAATAAACAAAATAGCGCGTTCATTTGTAATGTTTTTCTCAAGCAAATTCAGTTTTATAAAAGTAACTGAGTGTTGATTTATAAAATCTATTTCTTTATCGGCAGAAGTTCCATTAGTTTGAACTGTTAAAATACTTGAGCTTTTATCTAATTGAGAAACCCTTATTTTAGAAATGTATTCGTTGACTACTGACCCAAATTCATTTATTTTGAAATAATAAAGTGCGTTTTTATTTATGGTATTAAAATCAGATGCACGGTCGATCGAAAATTTAAAACCATCAATTTCGTATTCTTTATTGAAATAAAATGGGTTTTTTAACAAACTATTTCTGTTCTCATCTTTCTTAAACTTTAATTCAAATTTTTCATTATCAAGCACTTTAATATAAAAAATTTTATTGTACGGAATAGCATTATTTGAATCGCTAAAATTTAATTTGAATTCATTGAATTTATACAATTGGGACGCCTTTATAGTACCTTCAATATAGTAACTTACCTTCCAATCAAGTTTTTTTACGGTTTCTTCTATCAGTTTTTTGGAAGAAAAAATCTTCATTTCATTTTGTAAATTTATATTTCTTGCGTAGGCAGAATAATCAAATCCTTTTGATTCGAACGGATTAATATTTTGACTTGCGTCTTTCACAAGAATAGAACCGGATACTGTATATACAGTAGTTGAATATTTCAAATAAAAATAAGAACCTAACCAGGCAATTCCGATTGAAATAACAAACAAATGCCAATGACTAAATATTCTATGAAACCACCTTTCATAAATTAAGGTATCAATTTTTCTAAAAGTCGAATTACTTGTTTGAGCGTTTACCAAAATTACCTGATGTTTCTAAATGTATTAAAAGCGACTAATAATGTAATAAGTAATGAAAATGACGAAACTGCTATAGCAGCATTTGGCAACACATATGTCCGAATATTCCGGGCTCTCATTGGATCGACAACTATAATATCATTTGGCAAAAGATATATATCATTACTTGTAATGATGTCCTGATCCAACATGCTTATATATCGGATATGAATTTTATTGTTAGGTAGTTTTCTTATCAATTTTATTTTTTCACGATTTGCATATTCTTTAAATCCACCTGCTAAAATTATTGCCTCAATTAAAGTTAGTTCCTCTTTAGGACTTTGTATTTTGCCTTGAATATTAAGCTCTCCATAAGTGTAAATGAAATAGTTTAGCATTACTACGTTTACAATTACATTATCTAAATATTTATTAACTGCATTTTGTACTATAGTTCGTGCTTCTTCTATGGTTTTATTTGCAACTTCTATTTTACCCAAAACAGGAATTTTCACAAACCCTAATGAATCAATGACATAACCACTTCTTTCATTTCGCATTGGCATCATCCCTGATGTGGCTATGTTTGGACCGGAGCTATTTCCCTCTCCAAGTTCATTTAAACGATCCAAATTAATTTCACTTTTTGAAATACTGGTTATTTTAACTTCAAGTATGTCACCGGGTTTCAATAAATACTTAAATCTGGGCATTGTTAGAATGGTATCAGTACTATACAATGCTCTTACGTTTTTTTTATGTAAATCTTGAAATATTATCTGTTTTCTTAAAGGAACACATGAAGTGATAATAAAAAATATTAAAAAACTGTAAATAATTATTTTAGTCATTTGATTATATAACATCCATAAAATTTTTCTCTACTTTATTGAACATAACGATACCCAACAAAAGCACTATAATCATAAATACACAACTATATCCCAATTGCATCCAATCAATCATTCCTGAACCTAAAATTCCATATCTGAAAGTTTCAATTATAGGTGTAATCGGGTTGAACCATAAATATTTTTTTATACTTTCAGGTACAGAAGAGGATGGAAATATTACAGGTGTGGCATACATAAATAACTGAACTCCAAAGGATACCAGAAAAGTTAAGTCGCGATATTTTGTTGTTAATGACGACACAATAATTCCCAATCCAAGTCCAATTCCAGCCATTAAAAACAATAAAAAGGGCAACAATAAAATGAACATATTTGGATGTATATTCCCTCCTTTAAGGTAGTAAAATACGAATAGTCCAATAAAGGTAACGAATTGAATTCCAAAACTTATCAAATTACTTATGGAATCGGCAATGGGTACTACCAGTCGAGGAAAATATACCTTTCCAAAAACACCACTATTGGTAATGAATGTGTTTGAGCTTTTGGTTAAACAAGTCGAAAAATAATTCCAAAGAATTAATCCACTCATGTAGAACAAAATAGGGGGCAATCCGTCAGTTGGGATTTTGGCAATGTTGCCAAATATTATGGTAAAAGTAATTGTGGTTAACAAAGGTTGGATTATAAACCAAAGTGGACCAAGAATTGTTTGCTTGTACACAGCTACAAAATCACGTCTGACAAATAGGAGTATTAAATCTCTATAGCGCCATAATTCACTCAAATTTAACTCCAATAAACCTGCTTTAGGTTTTATGGTTAGTGTCCAGTTTTCAGTATTTTCTGTTGCTGTATGAGCAGTGTTCATTATAGTATTTGGGTGCAATTTAATGCATTACATAAAAAAAAGTGAAAAAACATTCAATAACAACCTTGATAAAATAAAATTATAGCTTTAAATTGAATAAAAATAAGAATTGGATGCCCGATAGTAAGAAAACAAAAGCGGAACTTTTAGAAGAAATAAGCAGGATGAGAGAAGCACTGGATAAGTGCTATAACCAATTACATATACTTAGTAAGGGCAATAATGAATTAATATCTGAAAGCTCTCAAAATCTGTACTATAACATTGCTAATCTGGCAGTTAAAAGTATTAATCTTGAACAACTCTTTTATGATATTCACACTTTACTTAAGAAAGTAATTGATGTGAATAACTTTATTATTGCACTTTATGATAACAAAAATGAATACATTCATTTCCCTTATTATGTAGACGAACATTTTGAAGGCGTGGTTCAAACTATGAAAAGAAAAATTTCTCATGGATTGACAGAATATAATCTTTTCAAGGGGGTGCCTTTATTTCTTTATGAAGAAGAAATAGTTGGTTTAATAAATGAGAAAAAGGTGTCCCTTACCGGTAGAATTCCCAAAATATGGATGGGTGTACCCTTGAAACTGGAGGAGAAAATAATAGGATTGATTGGAATTAAAAGTTACAACCATAGGAACAAATACAATATAAAGCATTTGGAAATGCTTGACTTTATTTCGGGTCAAATTGCCATTGCAATTGAACGTAAACGAAATGAAGAAAAACTTAATTTTCAGAATGCACGAATAAAAGCCATTTTTGAGAGTAGCTCTCATTTAATGTGGTCAGTAAACAGAAAACTAGCGTTATCCTCATACAATCATAATTATGCCGATGCAATAATGTTGTTCCATAAAACCATGCCGGTTTTGGGAGCAGCACCGGAGTCACTGAATAAAATGCTATCTAAAGCGGAGTATCTCAATTTTGTATTATCCAAATATCAATTGGCTTTTGAAGGCAAACCACAGCACTTTGAAACGAGCAATACTTTGCCCAATGGCAGAGAAATTTGGTGGGAAATTTATTTGAATCCCATTTCACAATCAGATGGTAACGTGGAAGAAGTTTCGGGCATTGCGCACGATATCACTCAAAAAAAGCTAGCTGAAATGGCTTTACTTGAAAGTGAAGAAAAATTCAGAGATATTTTTGAGTCATTTCAGGATATTTACTACAGAACCACTCTGGATGGCGATATAATGATGATTAGTCCTTCTGCTCAAGAACTATTGGGATTTAAGCCAGAGGAAATAATAGGGCAAAAAATTGAATTATTTTATGAAAACCCCGAAGTAAATGACTCGCTTGAAAATGAACTTCTTACCACAGGAACTGTAAAAAATTACGAAGTAAACATGAAAACCAAGTTTGGTACTTCTATCCAAACGATTACAAACTTGCGCCTGATGTACAATAAACGCAACGAACCCATTGCTATAGAAGGAGTTGCTCGTGACATTACTTCACTCAAAATCGCTTCAGAAGAACTGCGGCATGCAAAAGAATTGGCTGAAAAATCATTAAAATCAAAACAATTGTTTTTGGCAAATATGAGCCATGAAATCCGTACACCCATGAACGGTGTAATAGGAATGATTGACCTCCTTTCAAACTCTCAATTAAATGCAGAACAAAAAGAATATATAGATACCATAAAAAAATCATCAGAAACACTCTTAAACATCCTCAACGATATTCTTGACCTATCAAAACTTGAAGCCGGCAAAATGCAATTAAAGCCTTCGCCAGTTTCCATTGAAGGCACTATTGAAAAGTTATTTGCTTTATTTAATAATCTGGCACAGCAAAAAAACATTAAACTACAATATTCAATTTCACCGGATGTGCCTATGTTCATCAATGCGGATGAAACACGTTTTTTGCAGATTTTGGCTAACTTAACTTCAAATGCAATAAAATTTACTGAAAAAGGAGAGATATCCGTAATCGTAAAACGTGCAGGAAAAAAACGCATTAAATTTGTGGTTCAGGACACCGGAATTGGCATCACCAAAGAAAATGTGAAGCTTTTGTTCAGCTCATTTAGCCAGCTTGATAACACCACAACTAAAGCTTATCAAGGCACAGGTTTGGGATTGTCTATTTCCAAGGAACTCTGCAAACTTATGGGTGGAACTATTGGTGTAAAATCAGAAATTAACATGGGAAGCACTTTTTGGTTTACTATTGAAGCACAGCCCGTTGATAAAATTGAACTTGCTAAAACCGTCAGTGAAACTGAAATCAATGTTTTTGGTGGCTTTGGTGCAGTAGTTCCAAAAATACTTCTCGTTGACGACAATCAAATCAATCAGAAAGTTGCTTCAGAAATTCTTAAAAAAGCAGGGTGTGTCGTAGATGTCGCTACCAATGGAATGGAAGCCATTTTTAAAGTAATCGAAAATCCATATGATTTAATATTTATGGACATCCAAATGCCTGAAATGGACGGCATTACAGCCACAAAAAAAATAAGAGAATTACGAATTAAAAAACTGGCACCAATCATTGCAATGACTGCTTATTCAATGGAAGAGGATAAAGAAAAATTCTTAAAGGCCGGAATGGACGACTATTTACCCAAGCCAATAAAATCTGAAAATATTGTAAAAATCATCCGTAAATGGGTTTTAAATGAAGATGAGGAAAAAATCAATGAACTGTCAGACAAGCAATTGTCATCGTTTGTCATAAATCCGGAAGTGGTTTCACAGCTAAAAATGCATTTGGACGATGAGATGGTTTCGGATGTATATATGGAATTTGAATCAGAAACCGAACAGCTTATAAAGGCTTGTGAATCAATGAATTTGGAAATCATAAGAAGTAATTTACACACAATTAAAGGCAATGCAGGTACTTTGGGGATTGATAGGGTAGCAAAGTGGGCAAAAAAAATGGAAGCTGATATAAAGAAAAAAAATACTTCTAATTTTGGTTCTGATTTTGTTAATTTGAACTCTGCTTTCGATGAATTCAAAAAATCATATAAGAAACTTTTAAATATAAATACGAATGTCAACGCTTAAAAAAGTCCTTATTGCCGAAGATAGTTCTGTAATTCAGAACTTAACCAAAAAGATTTTGCAACAGCAGGACTTTGAAATTACATCTGTTAAAAACGGTAAAGAACTATTGGCCATAGTAGATCAAGAGAAATTTGATGTAATTCTACTTGACATCAATATGCCAATGGTGAACGGAATTGAATGTGCTAAATCAATCCGTACCATGAAAGACCCTGAAAAAGCAAATGTCCCTTTAATTGCTATTACTGGTAATGCATTGAATTTTACGGTTGATTATTTCAAATCGGTAGGTTTCAATGAATATTTGCAAAAACCATTGAACTTTGACTTATTAGTCGACCTTGTAAAAAAATACACAACTTAAAATACAATGGTCAAGTATACCAATCAGTTCCTCAATAAACTTGAAGATATTTTTGCAGAATCTGAATTTATACTGAGATATGAAAAAGGAAACTTCAAATCGGGGTATTGTATACTAAAAGAACAAAGAATAATTATTGTAAATAAATATTATACCCTTGAAGGTAAAATCAATTGCTTGATTGATATATTGAGAGGTTTGCCCATGGAAATGGCCAAATTTAAAGACAAAACGCGCGATTTTTATCTGGAAATCACCCAAACTCAGCTTTCCTTTTGAAAATAACTTTTTTAGGAACCGGTACCTCTCAAGGTATTCCTATGATAGGATGCACTTGTAATGTGTGCCAATCGGTTGACTATCGCGATCAACGGTTGCGTTCGTCCATTCATATACAAAACGAGAATGATAGCATTGTTATTGACTCAGGGCCAGACTTCAGACAACAAATTTTAAGAGCTCGAATCAAAACATTGGATGCGGTTTTGTTTACACATGAACATAAAGATCATGTTGCTGGATTAGACGATGTCAGGGGATTTAATTATTCTCAAAATAGACCTATGCAAGTATATGCACATCAAAGGGTATTAAATCATATTAAAGAAAGAGAATTTTACTATGCTTTTGGTGAATTTAAATATCCCGGTGCTCCGGAATTAGAAGTAAATGAAATAAAAAATGCACCTTTCAAAATTAAAAATACTGAATTTATTCCTATCGAAGTATTACATTACAGACTGCCTGTCTTTGGTTTTCGAATTAAAAATTTCACTTATATAACAGACGCAAGCTTTATATCAGATATTGAAATAGAAAAAATAAAAGGATCCGAAATTGTAGTATTAAACGGACTTCAGAAGGAAGCGCATATTTCACATTTTACACTACAACAATCCATTGAAATGCTTAATAAAATTGCACCAAAACGTGCCTATCTTACTCATATTAGCCACAAATTAGGATTGCATAGAATTGTTCAAAAAGAACTTCCTGAAGGAGTTGAATTGAGTTATGACGGCCTTGAAATTATTGTTTAGTAGAAAGTTATCAATCCGTTCAAATTAAGATTTTCTTTATAATTTGGTTTTTTTGAAATTATGGATAAAAAATTAGCTTTATTAGGTCATTTCTTTAACAATTAAAAGAATATTGGAATAAATCAATAAATTATTGGAATAGTTCTATATGCTTTATATTTTTTACTTATATTGGCATAAAGTATAAATTATGAGAATATTCCTTCTGCTATTTGTCCTAACAACGCTGGTATCAAACCGTACTTTTTCACAACTACCCTATCCCCTGCCTGCCCCACAGGATACAACACAATTTGGCAGATATCTCCAAAGAACCATGAAACTTTTAGCAACAAGTACTCCTACTAAAAGGAATACAGTTAAAATTCTTGTTTATGGCCAATCCATCGCCAAGCAAGAATGGTCCGACACCGTAAGGAAATACTTGAAAATCAGATTTCCTTATGCTAATATCATCATGATAAATAGATCAATAGGTGGATGTTGGGCAGGCTGTTTGCAAGATCCGGTTGCTTATGATGTGTCACCTTTTTATCCTGATTTGATATTGTTTGACGTATATGGTTGGAGTGGTTCAGGAGGTAATCAAGGTCCTGAATATGAAAATATTATCAGTTATTTTCGTACCAATACTACTGCCGAAGTAGGAATGCAAACACACCATGTAACTCCGGGTGATTCTGCTGGTGGAAACGATCCATCTGACTTTATTAGATTAAGAGATAAATATGGAGTAGAAATAATTGATGTACGTACTCCTTGGTTTAAATATTTAAGAGACAATAACAAAAAAGCAACACAACTTACCTCTGACGGATCTCATTTGAATGATCAAGGCAATTTCTTAATGGCTCGACTTTGGATGCCATACTTGCAATACAAACCACAATTTGCTTCTGATACTTTTAATTTAGTAAAAACGTACAAAGTTGGAACGGATATATTTTGGGTGAATGGCGTACTTACACTGCCATTTAATGGAAATAAAGTAACTATTGTGACTTCAACACCACAAACCGGAACGGATTCTGCAATCGTGATGATTGATAACCAAAAACCTTCTACATTGCCCGGTGTCATTATGTTCAATCGCCCCAATGAACCCTATGACACTGTATTTAAGCATTTTTCTCAATATGATTGGCCATGGCAAAAAGCTGCTATAATGAAATTCAATCCCGGATTTCCAAAAAAAGTTGAGAACTGGACATTGACTTTTACCTCTTATACCAACACAACTAATTTTTCTTATTCTGTTGCCGGTAGCAAAACGGGTGCTGATGGAAATGGCTCCTATTCCGGAAATGCCGTATTTACAAGTACTTCTAAAATTGTTGTGATTGACAGAAGCAAGTTTTGGTTAAATACCGGTCCATATTCTAATACTTTTTTAACGACCGGTTATACTATCAAGTGGCAAGCCATGCCATTTTTTTCAAATAGTTTTAAACCTCCAATTACAACCACAAGTTCAGTAATTGATAGTGTAGTTACTTTGGCACAAGGCATTTCAAACACTAATCACACACTGGTACTTACTGCTACAGGAAGTAAAAATGTTCCAATTAAAGAAATCAAAATTTATCAACCTTATTATGGTAGAGTTTTAGACAACTTTACGATTCTATCCCCTTTACTATTAGTTACCAGTCCTGGTGTACTGTGCTTAGGAAATGCAGTAAATCTGGCAAATACATTTCGGGATGCAAATAGCCTTGCTGGTATTGTGACCTATTGGCAAGATGCTGCAGCAACTATAAGTGTTACATCGCCAAACTTTATAACGGTCTCAGGCACTTACTATATTAAAAAACAAGCTTTTGTAGCCGGAAGAAGTGATATCAAACCTGTTGTGGTTCAAATAGTTACCTGCCAACCCAATTTGCAAGTAACCCAACCACAGGCAGTATGTGCTCCCAGTGTAATTGATTTATCTTCTACATATAATGATGTAAATTCCGTTTCAGGTATTGTAAGTTATTGGAGAGATTCCGGTGCAACATTAACAGTTACCTCACCTTTTTCGGTTTCGATTTCTGGCGTATATTTTATTAAAAAGGTTGGTACTGTTGGCGGTTTGTCAGATATTAAACCAGTTACGGTTACGGTCAATTCGATGCCCAACACTTCGGTATTTGCTCCAAATTCTATTTGTAGTGGAATGACAATTACCGCTTCTGCAACAGGCGCAAATACCTATACATGGTTTCCCGGATCATTATCAGGTGGTAACCAAAACTTATCTCCAAGCACGACAACTACTTATACCCTTGTTGGAAATTCTTTAGGATGTATAAAGAACAGTATTTTTACAATTTCGGTAAGCAGTACTCCTGTTTTAGGACTTTCGGGAGCAACGAGCATTTGTTCAGGTACTGGCACTGCTTTAACCGCCAGTGGCGCTACATTTTACAATTGGTTGCCGGGCAGTTTAACCGGTTCAATTCAAAACTTAACTCCTTTGTTTACAACTAACTATACATTGACCGGCTCATTTAGTTCAGGTTGTAGTAGCAAAATACTATTTACGGTTTCAGTAAGTGGAGTGCCATTTGTAAATGTTAATGGGAATAACACCATTTGCAATGGGCAAATAGCCTCACTCACTGCCAGTGGAACTTCTAACTTTATGTGGCTACCCGGTTCTATAACCGGAGCCATTTTAAATATCAGTCCAACCGTGACTGGTTTGTTTACCGTAATTGGTTCTAACGGGGGATTATGTCAGAATGCTAAGGTAGTAACTGTAACTGTTAACTCTTTACCTGGAATATCAACTTCAGGTGTGTTTACTACATGCTCGGCTATTTCCACCACTATTAATGCAATTGGGGGAGTAAGTTATTTATGGTTTCCAGGGTCAATTACGGGAAATTCTGCCGTTTTTTCTCCTTTAAATACCACCAATTACACACTAGTGGGAACCAATGCTCAAGGCTGTAGCTCAAGTACTAATTTTACAATTACCGTAAGTTCCCTGCCTTTATTAACTTTAACCGGTAATAGCACGATTTGTAAATTTAAAACCACTAATATTATTGCCTCCGGGGCAAATAATTATACTTGGCAACCGGGTGGTTTAATAGGCTCAAACCAATCTTTATCTCCATCTAATACAATTATATACAGCATAACAGGTACCAATTCCAATGGTTGTAGTTCAATAAAAAATGTAACTATTACCGTAAACAACCTTCCTTCGGTTTCAGTAACAGGCACTTCTGCATGCTATGGCTTTTCATCAAGCTTAATTGCTTCGGGTGCAAACAGTTATGTGTGGTTTCCTGGTTCCATTGTTGGTAGCGGCCTTACCATTTCTCCCACTATAAGTGGCGTATACACTGTTTCGGGCACTGATGCAAATGGTTGTATAAATACATCCACTGGTACGTTTACCGTAGATCCATTACCTGTTTTGAGTATTTCGGGCAATTATACGATATGTAGTAACACAGGAACAAATATTAGCGTAGCTGGTGCAATTTTCTACGCTTGGCAACCTAGTGGTTACATTGGAACCAATAATTTAATGACTCCTAGTTCAACAACCAATTATACAATTACAGGTACTTCAAACAAAGGATGTATAGGTTATGGCAATTTTACAATCACCGTTAATGGATTACCAACCATTTCTACATCAGGAAATTTTGAAATTTGTTCCGGAAGTTCTACTTCTATTTCGGCTTCCGGTGCGAACACATATAATTGGATACCCGGTAACTTAGCAGGAAGTATCAACAATTTAACACCTTCAAATACAACAAATTATACGGTTATTGGGACAAATTCGAATAATTGCGTTTCCTCAAAAATATTTACAGTCACAGTAAATAGCTTACCAAATATTCAAGTTTCCGGTCCTAATTTTATTTGTACCAATTCAAGCACTTCTCTTAGCGCTTCCGGAGCTAATCTTTTTAATTGGATGCCTGGAAATGTGTATGGAACTATTAATAATACAACGCTTTCATCACCAATTGTATATACTATTACCGGTACAACTTCCAGTGGCTGTTTTAATTACACGACTTATGCAGTTAACGTGGCACCGCAATTATCAATTTCAATTTCAGGAAATAATAATATATGTGCAGGATCTAGCACAACTTTAACTGCAACTGGAGCAACTAATTATACTTGGTTGCCGGGAAACTTAACAGGTAATATTCAAAATTTTAGTCCATCTACTAACACATCCATTACTGTGACTGGAACATCCGGTACTTGTTCTTCTAATCAAACTTTTGCTATTGCTGTGCAATCTTTACCCTTATTGACTATTTTAGGACCATCCAGAATTTGTAAAGGAAATACCGCAATTTTAACTGTTTCAGGGGCTAATAATTATTTATGGTTTCCAACAAGCATTTCTGGAAATCAGGTTTCTTTAAACCCTTCAATTACAAGCGTTTATACTGTTATAGGAACTATAAATAATTGTTCGAATTCAACTAGTCAAATGTTGATTGTCGATAATTTGCCATCAGTCAGTATTTCAGGCACAAATTCAATTTGTGGGAACACTTTATCTACTTATTCTGCTATTGGAGCCTCACAATATGTTTGGCAACCTGGTAATTTTATCGGAAATAGTTTCATTACTAGTATCGCGGGAAATACAGTATTAACATTAACTGGTACAGATGCGAATAATTGTTCAAATAAAGTTTTATTTAGTTTATATCTAAAACCTGCACCCTCCAGTGTTCAAACTATCATAGGACCAGATTTCGTAAATACTTCCGTTTTGTCAGGATTCAGAATTAATCAATCAGTCAATTCAATTACTTATTGGACTGCAACAGGTACAAATGTGGGCATCCAAGGAAGTGATTCCACAAAAATAAGTTGGTCAAATCCGGGTTCTTATTCTATTTCAGTTAGTAATCAAAATAGCTGTGGCACAAGCAATGTATTCACTAAAACCGTTTCAGTTACATCGCCTGTTATTATTCCTGTTTTAACCGGAATTAGCATCATTGGCACGAATTCCATTGATTACAACGCAGGGACCGTTCAATTAAACGCAATGGCTATTCCTTCAAGTGCATTGTTGCCTACAATTGTTTGGTCAATTAGCGACTCTACCCTAGCAAAAGTGAATCAAGATGGGCTCGTAACAGCTCTTAAAAATGGCGTAATTACAATTACTGCAACCGTTATAACTAATTCTCAAATTCAACAAACTTTTGTCATGACTATTTCAGGTCAATCAACCCCAACGATGATAGGCACAAATATTCAAAATGCTTTGAACATTGATCTAAAAATTTGGCCAAATCCTGCTAAAAATGTATTGAATATTTCAAACAATGGTACGGTAAAAGACATTTCTGTATTGGATGTTTATGGTAGTTTGGTATTACAAACTAAAATTGAATCAGGAATATCAAAAATTGATATTCCATTTATTCAAGGTATTTACTTTTTAATTACTGATAATCAAAGAATTAAGTTTGTAATCGAATAGTTGCAATTTAAACCTCAAACCCAATCACCATTATATCGTCTGTTTGTTCGGTGTTTCCTTTCCATTGATTAAAAGTGGTTTCAATAGCCATGAGTCGTTTGTCTTCAGGCATTGTACTAACTTTTACAAGTAATTCACGGAAGTGATTGTATAAGAACTTATTGGCTCCTCCTTCACCTCCAAATTGGCCTGCAAATCCGTCTGAAAAAATATAAAATTGATCATCTTTTTGAATATCAATTTCATTATTAACAAAAGTCGCATTTCTCCCTCCTCTTTGCAATCCAATACCGAATTTATCTCCTTTAATTTGGATTATATCACCATTGCGCAATATGTAAAGTGGATTATTTGCCCCTGCAAAATGTATTTTGTTATTCCTTTTATCAATCATGCAAAGCGAAATGTCCATCCCATCTTTCGACATGGCTCCTTCTTTATCTTGATGTAAAGTTGTAACCAAGTTTTCGCTTAATTGGGTTAATATTTCACCTGGAGTTATAGTTAGCCCTTTGTCCACAATTTGATTGAGCAAATTATATCCAATCAACGACATAAAAGCACCTGCCACTCCATGCCCGGTACAATCCACAGCAGCTATATAAGTAATACCGTTTCGGTGATAAAACCAATAAAAGTCGCCACTCACTATATCTTTAGGTTTATAAAACACGAAGAAAGATTTGAAATAATCATTGATTAAATCGAGAGGAGGAAGGATGGAATCTTGTATGAATTTTGAAGTGACTATACTATCTGTAACCTCAGTGTAAAGTTCGCTTATTTTATATGATTGCCTTTCAAGCTCATTGCTTTGCTTTTGCAATTCTTCGTTTTGAGTTAATATTTCTTCTTTTTGCTGGTTGATTTCTTCCGTACGTTCTCTTACTTTTAGTTCAAGTTCTTTATTTATATTTTCTTGAATTCTTCTGTTGATTTCCAATTGTTCAATAAGTTTTGCTTGATTTTGTTCATTGTCAGATTTCAGATGTTTGATTTTATCGGCAAGTGCAACGGATATAAAAATCATGTGGATAGAAGCCGTGATGTAATAATAAAATCCTACCAACCATCCTGAAGTAATATAATCTATGAACTGACCATAAATTGGAATTCCAGGAATCAGTGAATCTGGAAAGCTTCCGTAACTATATTGACTATATAATCCTAAAAACAACACTAAGTGTCCAAAGAAAAAATAAAGGATGAATCTTTTCTTTTCAATGTAAAATCGGAAAAATATTAAAATTGTAAGTGAGAGAAGAATATATGCATCTATGGGTTGGCAAATGATTCTAAAATATCTGGCATCACCGGAAAGAAAAATTAACAAATATAAAACGGTTCTAAAAAGTATAAATACCAATGATAAATAATAAACCGATTTCTGTTTTGATTTTAATTCCAAAAAATAACTTACAAAAAGTACAATAGAAATAATGAGGCCATATCTACTCAAATCTAATGCTATAAAGTTAAACTCAGGATGGTTTGGCCAATAATACATAAAACCAAATCCATCTGTCAATACCATGATTAATTCAAAAGCAATAAAAAAAACATAGTATATATATGACACCTCCCGAAGTGATACAAAAAAGAAAAAACTAAGTGTAAGAGCAAAAACAAAAAATCCCATGAAAAGTCCTTTTTCATAATTTTCTCTAAGGGTATAATTCAAAAATTTCACATAATTTCTTACTATGATATATGAATAAGATCTGCCTGAGCCATAAATCCTTAAATAATATGTCTTTGTTTCTTTAGGAGCTAGGGTAATTACAAATAACGGATTTTTGTGTTCAATGGGGCGTGAATGAAAACGGTATTCAGTACCCATCGAATCAACCATATATTCATTTCTGAAATTGGGGTAATATTGCCATAGTTTTTTGTTTCCATAATTATAATTTTCAAAATAAAAGTTAGCATAATCTACCGAATCAGGATTATGAATTTGAATCGCATACCAAAAAAAATACATTTTACTTTCAGGATAATTTTTCCAATACTCTTCTCCTAAAAGTTTTTTATCGAATTTTATTTCACCTTTCAAAACGTCATTTAAGGATATTTTTCCAATGGAGTCGGCATAAAAATACATATATTGATTTACTTGAATTATTTCTTTGTTTTTGTCAAGAATCAAGGTATCAGACGAGCCATAGATTACCTGTGAAATGACAATAGAACAAATAAAAAGTGAAAAATTTTTTAACATATAATAGTTTAAGAAATTGTATATGAAACGGAAATAGGAAGTAATTAGTTTTGAGTGTTTGATTTGACGAATGTAGTGTAAAATTCTTTTAAGTAATTTGGCTCAAAAAGCTCTAAATTTTCGAACCATTCTTCCTTAAAGAATAATTCTGCAATTGTACCAACACTAGCGGCTGAAGCCTTACTATCTATATGAAAATAGGCGTTTGGATGGCTAATCACTTCTGAACATTTATTAGCACCATTTCCAATAAAAAGTACTTTATTTTCCTTTAAATAATTATGTAAAAATTGCTTGTCAATAATTTCTGCAGCATCAGGTTTTACATTTTTGTTATTTTCATCATATAACCCATAATAAATTTCCATTCTGCGGGCATCAATTGTTGGGCAAATCAAAAAACCATTAATTCGATATTGATAAGCCAAAGCTTGTAATGTGTTTACTCCAATAAGTGGTTTGTCCAATGCAAAACACAATCCTTTGGCAGTGGAAGAAGCTATTCGCAATCCAGTATATGATCCAGGGCCTTTACTAACCGCAATAGCATCTGTTTGATGCAAGGATTTTCCGGCTATTTCAAAACAATTTTTTATTAGAAGGATAATTTTTTCAGCGTGGGATTTCTCTTTTAGGGATTCACTCAAAGCAACTAATTTGCCATCGTCATGCAATGCAACCGAACAGTTTTCGGTGGAAGTTTCCAATGAAAGAATCAATGCCATAACTATCCTAAGTATCTCCGTAATACAAATCTATAAATCCTTCGGGAAGCTCAACCTGAATTTCTCTTTTTCGATTGAGAACTTTTGTAATGAAATTACTTCTGATGGGAATAAATAGCTCATTTTTATCTTTTGTTACAGCCAGCAACTCATTTCCTGGGTTATCAAAGTATGCACTAACATTGCCAATGAATCCAATAGATTTATCTATGACCTTATAATTAATAAGAGCTTCATATGAAATATTGTCAAGATCTTCCGGATTGGCTTTATTGGATGGTATCAATAATGAATTTCCAATGAGTTTTCTTACAGCAACATCCGTATCAATGTCTTCCAGCTTTATTATGGCTTTGTTGCTGTTAATTGATAGCTCTTTAACGAAAAATGGAACCGGAATTTCATTAATCGTAATGAAAACCGATTCCATTTTGGAATAAAATTTAGGGTTTGAGGAGAAAATTATTGCTGAAAATTGTCCCTTAAATCCATGGGCTTTGCTGATTTTACCCAAAAGGTAATAATCATCCATATGTGCAATTATGCTTTTGGTGCTTCTTCTTCAGGAGCTACTGCATCAGGAGTTGATTCCGATGCTGCTTCAGCAACAACTTCCACAACAGGTGCTGTTTCAACTACATTTTCTACAACAGGTGCTGTTTCAACTACATTTTCTACAACAGGAACTGAATCAATTGCAACTTCAGCAACAGTAGCTGTCTCAGTTACTGCTTCAGCAGTAGGTTCTACAGTTTCGACAACTTTATTTTTATTTTTTATAGCTTCTTCTCGAGCAGCATTCACTTGAATTTCAGCTTCCAAACGAGCTTTAGCCGATTTGGATTTTTGATCCGCAAGTTTATTCTTCTTAGATTCAATTTTTCCAATTTTGTTGTCTATCCAAGCTTGCAGTTTTTTGTCGGCATCTTCCTGAGTAATAGCGCCTTTATTTACACCTACTTGAAGATGTTTTTTGTACAACAAACCTTTATAAGAAAGCATTGCCTTAACAGTGTCAGTAGGTGTGGCACCTTTCATCAACCATTCGAAAGCTTTATCTTCCTGTAATTCTATAGTAGCAGGATTTGTATTGGGATTGTAAATTCCTATTTTTTCAATGAATTTCCCATCACGTGGGTATCTTGAGTCAGCAATTACTACATCAAACAATGCTAATTTTTTGCGACCTTTTCTGGATAATCTGATTTTTACTGACATATAAGTTAATTTATTTGCAGAACCCGTCTGCGTTAAATTTTGGGCTGCAAATATAGGAATAATTTATATATAACAATATTTTTTGCAAACTTTTGAATTTCTGAGTTCAATAAATACGTTATTAATAAAACCTGACTTGCATATATATGAATGTTTCAAGCATAAAACTAGCCAAGTAAAGCATTTTCAATATTCTTTTGATTATAACTTCTCCAACAACAACTTTAATCCAAATACAATCAGAGCAATTCCGGAAATGCGATTGAGCCATTTGAGCACATTATCGTGCAAAAGGTCGCTTAAGCGCTGTGCAAGGTATATTTTGAGCAAATCTGTTAAAAAAACAGTAAGTACTGTGCAACTAAAAAATAATGCTACCTTATTATTGTAATATTCCAAATCCAAAGATGCAACGCCTACTGCCCCTATCCAAAAGAAAAACACTCCGGGGTTTATAAAATTTAGGGTAAATCCTTTTAGAAAATATTTGAGCCTGTCCTTTTTCGAAAATTCTATTTCAGAATTTTCGGCATGAGCTGTTTTTTTGAATATACTATAAGCACCAAATGCTATAAGTAAAGCACCTCCACCTATGCCCATTATTTTAATAACCCATTCATTGTCAGAATATTGCGCCAATCCTAAATATGTTATGGTAACATACATTGCATCACTAAGTGACACACCAATAGCTGTATAAAATGCTGGAAGAAAACCTCTTTTGATAGATGTTTGGATTAATAAAAAAAATACAGGACCAATTAATAATGCAAGTGCAAAACCTAAGCCAACTCCTTTAAATATAATAGGCAACATTTACTAATTAGAAAGAGAAATCTCAGGTAAGGTTTTGTAGGATTCTTTCTTGATAAAATGTTCCCAATCCTTTAAAGTATCTTTTTTTAATACCCTTGGAAATTTGTTAGCCCCACCTTCTTTACCTTTGGATTTCATCCATTTATAAAACAAATCGGATGGTAATACATTAATAAAAACATCCTTCAATGCGGATAACCTTTCTGTGCGATAATCATCATTGAGTTCCATCAAATAGTTGTCAAGCTTTATCTTCAATAATTCTTCATCTACCTGTGTATCAACCCCAATATACCATTTGTGTGCAAACATGGTATCAAAAGGTATACCGGCAACAGCAAATTCTTTTACCGTGATGTTCAAATCTTCAGATACCATTTGAATAGCTTTGTTCATGTTATCAACCGAAAGATGTTCCCCACAAAGACTAATAAAATGCTTGGTGCGTCCGGTGATTGCAATTTCAGCATTTTTCTTATTGATAAATCGAATCGTATCACCAATTAAGTACCTCCAAGTACCTGCTACAGTTGTAATTAAGATAGCATAGTCAATACCTTCTTTGACATTGTTGATTAAAAGGGTTTCGCAATTGGGCAACAGCTCGCCTTCATCATTGAAATTGTCAGAATTAAAAGGAACAAATTCAAAAAATATGCCATTATTCAATATTAATCTAAGAGGTTTTTCAGGCTCCATTTGCAAAGCCAAAAATCCTTCTGAAGCCAAGTATGTTTCAATATAAATCAATGGTTTACCTAATAATTTCTCGAAACCGGTTTTATAAGGTTCAAAAGCGACTCCACCATAGGCAAATACCGTAAGATTGGGCCATATATCATGAATGGTTTTTACTTTATAATAAGCAATTATTTTTTCGAACAATAATTGCATCCACGAGGGCACACCTGCTACATATCCAATATCCCAGCTTTTGGCTTTTTTGGTAATCAAATCCAGTTTCTGTGACCAATCTTTAGTTTTTGCAATTTTTTTGCCGGGTTTATAAAATATATTAAACCATCTTGGCAATCTGCTAGTCATAATTCCACTCAAGTCACCATGATAACTACCTTCTTTAACTTGAAGTGAAGTACTTCCACCCAACATAAGCACACCTCTGGTAAAAATATCAGTAGGGAGTTCATAGTTTCTGAGTGACAGTAATTGTCGTACTCCTGTTTTTTTGATAGCTTTGAGCATATCATTGGTAATTGGAATGTGCTTACTTGCAGATTCTGAAGTGCCTGAACTTAATGCATAAATATTAACTTTCCCCGGCCACGCTACATCTTCTTCACCTTGAAGTGCACGATGCCACCATTCACTAAAAATTTTGTTATAACTGTGTACCGGTACATTTTCTTTAAATATATCGTAATAATAACTTGGTGTGTGCGAATAGTGGTAACTGTTAAGAATTACTTCAAACTTATATTTCTGACCAAACTGTGTATGTTTGGCAGTTTTTAACATTTTTTGTAATTCTCTTTTTTGTTGTTCGTAATTAGATAACCTTGATTTTCCAAGCAGTCTTTTCAAAACAGGCACCTTTACGCTTCTTGTGTACAAATCTCCCAGCGAAGGCATACTTAATATTAATTTAATGCAAAAATAAGCTAAAATTTTACAATATCTTGTAACATCAATTTAGCCGATTCAAATATAGCCAATGAATCATATCCACATTCCACATATAATTCATTTTGTTCACCATGCTCCACAATTTTATCCGGAATACCTAATCGTTTAACCTGACAAGTATATTCATTATCTGCCATAAACTCCAATACTGCACTTCCAAATCCACCTTGAAGGCATCCGTCTTCAACGGTAATAATTTTATCGAAATTTTTAAATACATGATGCAACATATCTTCATCAATCGGTTTTACAAATCTCATATCATAATGAGCCACATCCAGGCCTTCCAAATCAAGCATATTGCATGCTTTAACTACCTCATTACCAATGTGTCCTATGGATAATATTGCTATTTCTTTGCCTTCTTTAATAATCTGTCCTTTACCAACTGCTATTTGTTCAAATGGCTTTTGCCAATCAGGAATCACACCTTGTCCTCTTGGGTATCGAATAGTAAAAGGATGAGGTGTAAAAGTAGCTGTGTACATTAAATTGCGCAACTCTATTTCATTCATAGGTGCAGCCACAATCATATTAGGAAGGCATCTCATATATGCTAAGTCATAGGCACCATGGTGTGTTGGTCCATCAGCTCCGGCAAGTCCGGCTCTATCCAAACAAAATATAACATGCAAATCTTGCAAACACACATCATGCACTACCTGGTCAAAAGCACGTTGCATAAATGATGAATAAATGTTGCAAAAAGGAATTAATCCTTGGGTTGCCAAGCCTGCAGAAAAGGTAACCGCATGCTGTTCTGCTATACCTACATCAAATGCTCTATCAGGCATTTCAGCCATCATAATATTAAGCGATGAACCTGTAGGCATTGCAGGTGTTATGCCCATAATTTTATCATTAGATTTTGCCAATTCAACTATTGAAAGGCCAAATACATCTTGATATTTAGGTGGTTGTGGACCTTGAAATAATTTTTTTTGAAACTCTCCTGTAATCTTATCAAATTTCATCCCCGGCGAATGCCAAAAAGTAGGGTTTCCTTCCTCAGCAAATTTATAACCTTTACCTTTAGTAGTTACACAATGCAATAATTTTGGTCCTGGTATATTTTTTAAATCATTCAATATATCAACCAAATGGTGAACATCATGCCCATCAATAGGTCCAAAATAACGCAAATGAAGCGATTCGAAAAGATTGCTATGCTTCATAAATGCCGCCTTGATGCTCCCTTCAATAGTGGAGGCAATTGATTGAGCTGAAGTTCCAAATTTGCTTATTTTGCCCAACCACTTCCAAACCTCATCTCTTAATTGATTGTAAGTGCGTGAGGTTGTAATATCTGTTAAGTAGTCTTTCAAAGCACCCACATTAGGGTCAATGGCCATGCAATTGTCATTAAGAATAATGAGCAAGTTGGAATTGGTAACTCCCGCATGATTCATCGCTTCAAAAGCCATACCGGCAGTCATAGCACCATCACCAATTACAGCTATATGTTGTTTGTTTTTATCATTTTGATAGTTGGAGGCCACTGCCATTCCCAATGCAGCTGAAATTGATGTAGACGAATGTCCTACTCCAAATGCATCAAATGGACTTTCACTACGTTTAGGGAATCCGGATATTCCTTTGTATTTTCTATTTGTATGAAAATTATTTTTTCGTCCGGTTAATATTTTGTGTCCATAGGCTTGATGACCCACATCCCAAACCAACAAATCATTGGGCGTATCAAACACATAATGTAGCGCTACGGTTAGTTCTACTACGCCCAAACTTGCGCCAAAATGACCTCCATATACGGAAACATTGTCAATGATATATTGTCGAAGCTCGAAGCAAATTTGATTTAATTCGTCTTTGGTTAATTTTTTCAAATCTTCCGGATTGGAAATTTGAGATAATAATGGACCAGGTTCTACAAGCATTCGCAAAAACTAAACTGTAAATTTACAAAATTTTAAATTAATTAGATAAAAAACAATAAACTAGTACTTTTGTTGTAAGGTTACATATTTATTTTTATTTGGATAAATGGTTATGAAGTCTAAAGAAGTATTAGTTGGTATAATAATGGGTAGCTCATCAGACCTTGGAGTGATGAAAGAAGCTGCAGAAGTGCTTGATAAGTTGGATATTACGTATGAGTTAACAATAGTATCTGCACATCGTACACCTCAGCGCATGTTTGAATATGCCCAAACTGCCGAATCGAGAGGATTAAAAATTATTATTGCAGGGGCAGGAGGGGCCGCTCATTTACCGGGAATGGTTGCAGCTATTTGTTTGCTTCCTGTAATTGGCGTACCAATAAAATCTTCAAATTCCCTCGAAGGTTGGGATTCTATTCTTTCCATATTACAAATGCCGGGTGGGATTCCGGTAGCCACTGTTGCATTGGATGGAGCAAAAAACGCAGGAATTCTTGCTGCCCAAATATTAGCTATATCGCATCCAAACGTAGCCAAAAAACTCAAAATGTTCCGTCAAGGAATGAGCGATATGGTAGAAAAATCAATCTCTGAAGTTGAGAAAAAGTATGGTAAAAAATAAATGAAATTTGTTGCGTTTGCATTGTCATTTTTAATTGGCAATCTGTTAATTGCACAAGTCGACACCATCATTGTTACACAACATTTGCTCCCATTTGGTTACATATATCCGGAGCAAGAACGCAATCCGGATGTGGTAATAATTCATTCAAGCTATTGTTCAGAGCAAAAAGATAGTTTTAACCTTCAGTGTATTCTTGATTTATATAAAAAATACGATGTGGGAGCACATTATATTATTGATCGTGAAGGCATTATATTTGAACTTATTGATGAATGCCTTATAGCTCACCATGCAGGCAAAGGCACCTTGCCTGATAATGACAACAGAACCAATACGCGATCAATAGGGATAGAGCTAATCAATACAAAAAATAGCGATTATACAGTTGCGCAATATTTGTCTTTAGCTTATTTACTTAAGGATATAGATAGCAGATGGAATATAAAGTATACTCTAGGTCATAGTGACATAGCAGCTGTTCGAAAAACCGACCCTTGGAAATTTGACTGGAATAAATTAAAAGAAAAAAAAGCAACTTTTAATCCAACTCAAACTTATATCTTACGCCTTTAATGGTTTTGATATAGGTTAGGAAATTATCAAAAAAAATCCACCCCCTGCCCCCGCCAGCGGGGGACAAAGTACCAAAGAATAACATTTCAAAAAAACATTAAGTACTTTAATAAAATTAATGAAGACAACGAGTAAGAAACCATATCCCCCTTTTGAGGGGGTAGGGGGAGGAAAAGAAGCCTTTCGCAATATACCAAAACCATTTCCATATTTAATAACCAAACGACACAAGTGCCTCTTAGCTAATGCTTATTGAGTTGAGGTAGATTTATTTGTCTGTATAATCTTCAAACTCCCATTTTCCTATTCGTCCTAATGCAATTGTTAATTCATCCCAATTTTGGGCTTCTAAATTACTAACATAAGTGTTTATTTTTTCAATAATCCGAGGATAATCATACTCAAAAGTTATCAACAAATGTCTACCAAAAATCAAGTCGTTTTTTTTGTAAGTTTCAGATAACCATTTAGGCGTACAAAGTAAAAAATCAAAACTTTCTTCTCCTACAGAATTTTAGGGGATATAAATAATTGCAATAATATTCCAAAATTATCATGTTCTTTAGGTTTAAAATAAACCAAATCTAAGACATCAGGACTTTGAATATACTTCAATACTGCTTTCATATTCTTTCATATTTAACCATTTTGGTCTTATTTCAATTAAAAAGTAGACTAATTAAGACCTTCTTTTTTTAACTAAATAGAAATAATTTTGGAATTCAAATGAAAACGCAGATTCTAATCCAACTCAAACTTATATCCTACGCCTTTAATGGTTTTGATGTATACTTCACCGACACGTTCTCTTACCTTGCGGATGTGCACATCCACCGTACGTGAAAGCACATATACATCGGTACCCCATACTTTTTGGAGTAATTCATCTCGGTTAAAAACCTTTCCTTGATGTGATGCCAGAAAATAAAGTAGTTCGAATTCCTTGCGAGGCAAAGTAATTTGTTGTGTACCTCTGCTTACCAAATAAGTATTTCTATCTATTTTTAAATCACCTACAAAAATTGTTGTTACTTTTTCTTCTTTCTTTTTTTTCTCTCTTTTAAGAATATTTGCAATTCGGCTAAGTAATGCTTTAGGTTTGATAGGCTTAGGAATAAAATCATCGGCACCGGCATCAAAGGCGGCTACTTCTGAGTATTCTTCATTACGGGCAGTCAAGAACAAAACATAAGTATTGAACAACTCAGGCATTTCTTTAATTTTCTTGCAAGTTTGGATACCATCCATTACCGGCATCATGATATCAAGAATAATTAAATTTGGTAAAAAGTACTTGGCTTCTTCGAGTGCCTCTTTACCGTTGGAGGCAGTTTTGACTTCATATCCTTCTTTTTCGAGATTATATTCTAAAAGTTCAAGTATATCTTCTTCGTCATCTACTATTAGAATTTTGAAGGCGTCTTTGTTTTTCATAATGCAAATTTAATGTCCGTCATCGCTCACCTTTCTCAACTTACTTACGTACAGAAAAAACAAAAATTAATTTGTTTTGAGGGATTAATGAACCAACAATTGCACAATTTAGACTAAAGAATGTCAAATTTGCAACCCTTAAAAGTAGAACAAGGTGTTTTTTTGATATTTATGGCATTAATTCAGCCAATTTTCTTTCCAAACTTGGTCCGCGAAGGTTTTTAGCAATAATAATTCCATTTTTATCAATTAAAAATGTGGCAGGAATTCCTCTCACTGCATACAACGCAGCACCTTCAGATTGCCAACCTTTCAGGTCCGAAACATGATTAGGCCATGTCAAACCATCACTTTGTATTGCAGCAAGCCATTTTTCTTTTGTATTATCCAATGACACGCTATATATAGTAAATCCTTTATCTTTATATTGATTATACACCCTTACGACATTGGGGTTTTCCATTCGGCAAGGTCCACACCACGAAGCCCAAAAATCTATCAACACATATTTTCCTTTCAAAGATGAAAGTGGGAGCTTTTTTCCATCGGCTCCAGCAAGTATTATGTCAGGTGCTTCATCACCTTCTTTGGGTTCTCCCTTAGGAAGTGAAGCCAAAAATTCTTTTGAACGAACACTATTTCCAAACTCTTTTTTATAGTTAGTAAGAAAATTTTTTGATGGTTCAATGCCATTTTGTAATAAAAGAGAAGTGATATTCAAATAAGCAAGTTCTCTGTTTCTGGTTTTTTCTCTAAAGTTTTTAATTACATAATCGGCTTCCAATTTCCATAGCTCCGGATTTTGCTCAGCATATTTTTGAAAATACATGGCAATTTTATTGTTGAGCATATCCCCTCTTGTATATTCTGCACTTGAAAGTTCAGCTTCAGTGAAAAAATCGTCTTTCATAATACTTGGGTCAATGGCAAACATCATCATGATTTTACCAAAAAACAAGCCTGCATTTTTATTAATTGCTTCATTTCTCATTTGGGTACCTGCCATATTTACTGAATCAAACTTTAGCTTTATTTTGTTTAATCCTTCGGCATTTTGAGGTTCAGCTGCTTGTAAAGTTCTGTATTCACCGTCAATTGCTGTTAGAGCTGCATTTGTTGCTAACATCGATCGGAACATTTTATTTTCAAGTGAATTAGAAATAGTTACTTCTTTCATATTTTTCCAATTACCTTCGACAAAAGGTTGTTCTTTGGAAAGTATTATAATAAAGGAGTTAGTTTTGTCGGTTCCAACCTGATAAAAACCTTCAGCTATTGGGCTTGCAGGTGCATACGAAAACAATCCATTTTTAGCAATTGTAGAATCTTTCAGGTAATACTGACTACCAAAGTATTCATAAATATACACTTTAGCAGTCGCAGGAGCATTTGTAAATTTGCCTTTTAATGCTACATTTTGTGACATTGAATTTAAATACATGCACAATAAGCCAATAATAAGAGCGTGTTTCATTAGAAATATTTATTTTGAATTATAACAACTATAGTTAATTAAAAGTGCCATTCTCAATCGAGTTCATACATTTTATGCAAATATCGACATTCTATGAAAAGAATTCTATTTTTTTAAATCCTTTATTCAGAACGTTTTCATAAAAATATTATTTTCAAAAACTTAACATAAAATCAGATTAGTATTCAAATTATCAAAAGTGCTTTGGGGTAACCCAAAAAAATACTACCTTTGCGCTTTAATTTAATATATTATGACTGTACTAACTTTGTTGTTTTTGGGCGGAATTGGAGCCACTGAAGCTATTTTGATATTCTGTGCCATTGTATTTTTATTCGGAGCTAAAAAAATACCTGAACTTGCTCGTGGGTTAGGCAAAGGTATCCGTGAATTTAAAGATGCCACAAAAGAGATTAAAGATAATATTGAAGAAGGAATTAAAACTTCTGATACTAACCAAACAAGCAATCAACCAGCAAAACAAGCGTGACAAAGTATCGCTCACTCGCGCAAATCAGCACTGAAATTAGTGCCGGTAAGTTATCGTGCGAAATTCTTGTAAGTCAATATTTAAAAACCATCCAAGCTAAAAACACCTCCCTAAATGTGTTTTTGGACGTGTATGGTGATGAGGCTTTAGCAAGAGCAAAAGAAATAGATCAAAAAATAAAGTCGGGAACTGCAGGCAAGCTTGCCGGAATGGTTGTAGGGATTAAAGATGTATTATCTTATCAAAATCACGGTTTGCAAGCTGCTTCCAAAATTTTGGACAAATTTGTGGCTCAATATAATGCTACCGCAGTACAAAGATTGATTGATGCAGATGCGATTATTATTGGTCGACAAAACTGTGATGAATTTGCAATGGGTTCATCAAACGAAAAATCAGCGTTTGGGCCAGTAAAAAACGAAATTGGCGAAAACAGAGTTCCCGGAGGATCTTCCGGAGGTTCCGCAGTGGCTGTACAAGCAGACATGTGTTTGGTGTCCTTAGGCTCTGATACGGGAGGTTCGGTTCGTCAACCAGCTTCATTCTGTGGCATAATTGGTTTAAAGCCAACCTATTCCAGAATATCTCGTTGGGGACTTATTGCATATGCCTCATCTTTTGATTGTATTGGTATATTTGGACATAGTGTAGAAGATGTTGCACTGGTACTTGAAGTGATAGCAGGAGCGGATGAAAAAGATAGTACGGTAAGTCAAAAACCTGTGCCTAACTATGTTTCCAATCTTAAAGAAAATAAAAAGTATAAAATTGCTTACTTAGAAGAAGGGATAACCAATGAAAGTGTACAGTTAGACACCAGAAATGCTGTCAAAGCAGAATTAGAAAAAATAAAAAGCCTTGGACACAGCATACATCCGGTGCACTTACCATTGCTAAAATATTCAGTGCCATCATATTATATCCTTACAACTGCAGAAGCAAGTTCCAATTTGTCGCGTTATGATGGAGTTAAGTTTGGGATGAGAAGTGCTGCAACAACAGATTTAATGTCGATGTACAAAAAAACTAGGGCTGAAGGATTTGGCAAAGAGGTAAAAAAACGAATTATGCTGGGTTCATTTGTACTAAGTGCCAGTTATTATGATGCTTATTACACCAAAGCACAAAAAATAAGAAGATTAATCAAAAATGAATTTGATGAAATTTTCAAAAATCATGATTTGTTGGTAATGCCTACAAGTCCGATAACAGCATTTAAAATTGGTGAATTAACGAACGACCCGATGGCCATGTATTTGGCTGATATATTTACGGTTTCAGCAAATATCATCGGTGCTCCGGGTATTTCCATACCTATTGGAAAAGATTCAGAAGGTTTGCCAATTGGACTACAAATTATGGCACCTGATTTCAAAGAAGAAGAATTACTTAAATTTTCTTATCAACTTTCTGAATAATTTACGTATATTGTATATGTATTATTATATTCTATTACTAAAATGAAAATCAATATTGCTTTAGTGATATTTATTGTCATTTTTTGTTGGTTTAACCCTTCATTTGCACAAGATTTTGAATCGGACGATAGTCCAATGCAGATGATTCCTGTTGATAAAATTCCCGAACCGGCCCCTCTATTTATTGAAGATAATGTTGAAGCGCCTCACAAGGATTCCGTACAAGCCAGGTTAAAGAAAATTGAAAAAACTATTCCTCTGTCTTTCAATCAAACTATTTATTCTTTTATTCATTATTTCACAGTAAGAAATAGAGAATATTCAAGAATGGTACTTCGTAGAAAGGATGCCTATTTTCCTATTTTTGAAAAGATACTAAAGGAAAATAATATGCCCGATGAACTTAAGTATTTATCAATTGTTGAGTCAGGCTTAAATCCGCGTGCAAAATCAAGAGCTGGGGCTGTAGGTTTGTGGCAGTTTGTATCAAATACCGGAAAATATTATAAACTTAACATTGATTGGTATTTTGATGAAAGATCAGATCCGGAGAAATCAACTAAAGCTGCTTGTGAATATTTGCGTTATTTGCATGATATGTTTGGCAATTGGGAATTAGCCTTAGCTGCATACAATTGTGGTCCCGGAAATGTACGTAAAGCAATTAAAGCCTCTAGAAACAAAAGAGATTTTTGGGAAATTTATTATAATCTCCCTCGCGAAACCAGAAGCTATGTACCTCAGTTTATTGCCATTAGCTATTTGATGAATTATAGCAATGAGCATAATTTATTTGCTGATTATTATGAAAGCATACATAATACACACACTATTTATGCAGATCAATATATCAACTTGGATCAATTAGCTAAGCAATTGGATATATGTCCTGAAGATTTGCAAAAACTTAATCCGACCTTGATCAGAAACAGAGTGCCCGCTTATGCGGTGAACTTTCCTGTAAAAATTCCTGCTGAAAAAGTTCACATTTTGATGAGCAACTATTGTGCAATTATGGATTCATGTTCTAAAATGGGAAGCGAGGAACTAATAGAAAGTATAAATCCATTTTCAGAGCGTTCGAAATATCGAAATTCGGTAACACACATTGTGAAAAAGGGAGAAGTATTAGGCGCAATTGCGCGTAAATACAAAGTTACAAGCACTGAAATAATGGCGTGGAACAATTTGAAATCCAAAACATTAAAATATGGTCAGAAACTGACAGTATGGAGAGATGGGGTTCAGCAAAATACGGACAAAGTTGATACTCAAATTGCTTTTAAACCAGGCAAAAAAAATGTGTATAAAGTACAGCCAGGTGACACCCTATGGAGCATTTGTCAAAAAATGGATGTGCCGGTATCGAAGCTTAAAAAACTAAATAAACTAAAATCTAATGAGCTTAAAGCTGGTATGAAATTAATAATCAGCTAATATATTTTTTAGTGATTTACTCACCCTATTTAATTTATGAATGTTTTAATTATTGGTTCCGGAGGCAGAGAAAGTGCTTTTGGATGGAAAATTTCACAAAGTAAGTTATTAAGCCAATTATTCATTGCTCCCGGGAATCCCGGAACTAAAGCATATGGCACTAATGTACCCATTTCGATTACTGATTTTGAAGCGTTGGGTAAGTTTTGTATTCAAAATTTTATTGAAATTGTAGTTGTAGGGCCGGAATTACCACTTGTTGAGGGGATTTATGATTATTTTGAAAACAATTCTTCTCTAAGGCAAATAAGTGTAATTGGTCCCTCCAAATTGGGAGCACAATTAGAAGGTTCCAAAGATTTTTCGAAAGCATTTATGATTAAGTATGGTATTCCTACTGCTTCTTATGAAACTTTTACAGAAGATAACTTAAAAGAAGGCATTGAATATTTGACCAAATTGAAACCACCATATGTCCTAAAAGCTGATGGATTGGCTGCAGGAAAAGGAGTTATTATTACCGAAAAATTGGAAGAGGCCCAATCTGTTTTAAATCAAATGATTGTAAACAAATCTTTTGGAGAAGCCAGTGCAAAAGTTGTTATAGAGGAATATTTGAATGGAATTGAGGTATCTGTTTTTGTATTGACCGATGGCAAAAATTATCTGATTTTACCTGAAGCAAAGGACTATAAACGTATTGGTGAAGGGGATACCGGACCTAATACGGGTGGAATGGGTGCCGTGTCACCTGTATATTTTGCAGACGAAAAATTCATGCAAAAAGTTGAAAATGAAATAATTAAACCGACAATTGAAGGATTAAAAAAAGAAAATATCAATTACAAAGGATTCATTTTTATTGGTTTAATGAATGTAAAGGGCAATCCCAAAGTAATTGAATACAATTGCCGTATGGGTGACCCGGAGACAGAAGTAGTTCTGCCAAGAATAAAGTCAGACTTACTTGAAATTTTGTCAAAGGTTAAAAATCAGTTATTGAATAATTGTAGACTTGAAGTTGAAAAGCATGTTGCAACAACGGTAATGTGTGTGGCAGGAGGATATCCTGATGAGTACAAAAAAGGAGATGTAATCAGTGGAATAGATAAAGTAAAAGATGCCATTCTTTTTCATGCCGGAACTTCTGAAAATGCAGAAAATAAAGTGGTTACAAACGGAGGAAGGGTAATGGCTCTCACAGGCATAGGATCCACAATTGAGGAAGCACTGAAAAAATCAATTGCTGCAGCAAATACAATTCAGTGGAGAGATAAATATTTCCGGAAAGATATTGGAAAGGACTTGATGAGTTAACCTTTTGGTATTTCTATTTTGAATATGCTTCCTTTGTGCTCTTCACTTTCAAATGTGATTTTTGCATTTATTTTTTCGCAAGCTATTTTGCAAATATATAACCCAACACCTGTTCCTTTGCTTTGAACAGATCCGCGATAATAAATATTAAATATATTTTCTTTTATGTTTTCATTCATTCCAATACCATTATCGGCAAAATAAATTATATTTTGATTATGAGTTTCCTCAAAATATATATGCAAAAATGAATGCTCTTTTGTAGAATCAGAAAAATCAAAAGCATTTTGAATAATAATATTCATAATCTCATTAATTATGTATCGATCGGTAAAAATGTAAACACCCTTGGGAATACTTATTTCAATATTCATCTTTTCAATTGGTGAGCTATGATACATAATTACTTTGTTGATTTGTTCTTCCAGATTATTAATTTCATATTTTACAGGCCATTTATCTATTGTAAGTATTTTGTTAACATCTGTAAATATATTTTCAAGACTCTGAGAAGCATTTTCTATCATTCTGAAATACTCCCTTACTTGTTCGGATTTGTCAGTTTTTCCAATCGAAACCAGTCCTTTAATAGTAGCAACCGGGCCTCTGATATAATGTGAAATGGCAAACACGAATGAATCTAATTGTTTGTTTTTCTCCTCGAGTTGAAATGAACGTTGGCTTATCTGCCTACCCAAATCTTTATTTAATTCGTCCTTAAGTTGTTGATTTACTTCAAGTTGTTCCAAATAATTATTTAAAGCATCTTGTTTTTCAATTGATATAACTCTAATTTTTTGCCATGAATGAAAGAATATGAGCAAAACAGGAATAAAAAATATGTATTGTGCCAAGGAAGGTTGATTGAAATTGGAAGGAATGAATGTATATAAGCCATTATCCATGCCTATTTTGAAAATATATCCTAACCAAACTAATGATATCGCTATTAACTCAATTCGGTATTTTCGATGCTGATATAAAACTAAAAACGCGAAAACAACAACAGGAGCAATAAAAAATTGCTCCACAAAACTATTCATCAATAATTTATTTTGAAATATTAAAGTCGCAACCAAGTAAATGATTCTTGCATAAATAATTAGATGGATAAATAGTATGCCATTTTTTGACAATAAATTTTTTTCCATTAAAACAGATTTAACATAAAGAATAAAAAATACAACAGAACCAAAGTACAACAAATGAAAAATGAGATAATGAACAATATCAGCACTCGAAAAAAAGTAGGATAAAAACAGATAAGTGGTCTTATAATAAACATGATAAGTAAAAAATGAAAAAACAAATATTAACCAAACATTAAGCTGGATAAAGGACGTTTCTTTAGTAATATAAATCATTAAAACGCAAACAAAAATCAAGAAAATGTAGAGTCCAATTACTACACCTCGCTGAATAAAATTAGGAAACTCATTATTAAAATGTTTGAGTATTGGCGTTATAATAAGCATTTCATCACCTTTTCTATAAATGCTTTCAATTCGAACGTAATAAGTAACCGGCAGTTTGCTGATTGAAATAATTCCAACTTGATCGAGATATTTAGAAAAATTTAAACTCGTTTTTTTACTTTTTGATGTTTCAATTAGTTTGTTTTTAATGGGGTCAAAAAAATATATATCTATTTCATTAATGTTGTTTGGAGTTATGATTATATAATCATTTTGTTCAAAATTTTCTATATCAAACTTGATCCAATATACTTTTGAAAAATTTTGTGATTCGATGTCTTCAGCTGGTACAAAGGCATTAGGTTCAAGGCTTATAATATCTTCGTAAGTTAATAACCCTTCTTTATCTAAAAAAACATCAATATTTTTTACCTTTATTATTAAATCTTCGTTTTTTTCTAATAGGAAATTTTTGTGTGCAAACGATTGCATTGATAATAAACACCCAAAAGAAAACAAAAAACAAAATCGAATCATCAACTAATAATTGATAGTAAAAATAGGGAATCTATTTCAATGTTATTACTTGTTTGCCAGATTTGAGTTTGATGATGTCATTTTTCCATGACAAAGTGCCGGAAAGATTATCAGGAAGATATATAGATGCGGAAATAGTATTGGATTTGTTTTTTATGTATGAAACAGTTATTACACCTTTGGGAGTCGGTATAGAGCCCCTGGCATTATCTAAATAACCCAAATTTGGCAGAATTTTTACGGTGTTGAAACCTTCAGAGCCCGGCTCAACACCCAGAACAGTTGCTAGCATATCATAAACGGGACTAGCGCTCCAGGCATGGCAATCACTTCGAGTGGGTTCGTCTCTTTCGGCAAATGTGGTTAAACCTAATTGAAGCATTTTTTTCCAAGGATCAAGTTTGGTTAGATAAAGATCGGACATTTTTGCTTTTTTCATCGCTTGCAGCAAATAGAATTGATAATAATATGAGGCTTGAATAAGACTTTTATTTTCAAACATGTTTTGAATAAGTTTTTTTTCGTTTTCCAATTTGCATGCTCCGGTCAATATTGCCATTGCTTGTGCATGTTGGCTGATGGAGTTCACATTGTTCGGAAAATCTGTGAAAAGTTGAAGTTTATCATCCCAATAATATTTTCTTACACTTTCAATAAGTACTTGACTTTCAGTTTTGTACTGCTGAGATAATTCTTTGTCACCAATTAATTCCATCAAGTTGCTTGATTTTTGAAGTGCCAAAATATATTGAAGTAGATGAACGCAACTTTTTCCGGTTTTTTCTGCACCCGGAGGCAAACCACTGGCTGTATCCGTACCTACCCATTTCCATTGAGCGGTCCAATCGACAAAGTTCCAGTAAGGTAATCGACCCAACAGATTTTCCTTTGTTAATCGCGACTTATGCCAAGAGAGTATTTTTTGAATGGATTGTTTATGCTCTTTTGCAAAATCCAATGCAGGTCGGTGCATGACCAAATCATGCAACATTACAATATAAAACAGGGAGAATGGAGGGATAATTTGTTGTCCAAATTGATCGGGATATCTGCTTCTGGTAAGACTATCTTTTCCGATTGAGTTTTTGAACTCTGTCAATGCTTTTCTGATTAAACGATCATCTTCAAAAGCATAAAGCGAAATGAGTCCTTGAATGCGGGTATCACCTATGTACTGCAATTGTTCAAAATAAGGACAATCCATATATGTATCAGCGGCACATAATTTGGCCGTTCGAATGCCTACATTCCAGATTTTGGTAAGTTCAGGATCGGATGATTGGAATACACCTTTTTCTTCAAACGGGTAACCGGTTGACACAATACTCATGCCATTGATAGTTAAAGGGAAATCATATGTATTAATGGTTATTAGCATATACCTGAATGTACGGAAGTACGAGGGAGAGAATGTCCTATTTAATTTTCCATCTGGGATAATTTCATCATAATAACCAAGAAAAAATTTGTTGTTTATTGAGTCCCTATGACCTTTGATTTCGTCATTTTGATTTTGTGTTTCATATAAGGACTCGGCATACCTAATTGAAATTCGTGCGTTTGCTGCGCCTGAAAATGTAATCACAGGAAATGCGTTGGTTAGCTGTTGATGGTCATATAGTATGCTTATCTTGGACCAATGTCCGATTCTTGTAGGTTGGTTATTTGAAAATAGTTGCTGAAATGGTTGCGGGTTAATTTCGAAATTATAGTTTTTGACAGATCGAATAACGCCATTAGGCTGAATTTTTAATGATAGCAATGGAATAGGTGATTCTTTTGCATTTATTACGGTATTGATTTTTGTTGCTGATTTCCAATCGGTATCATCAAAGTTTATTTCTTTCCAACCCCAAGGGTAATATGAGGACATAAATTGTTCTCTTGACCCAACATAGATATGGTCCTCAAGTATGGGTGTGGTGGAGGTACATTCCATTGTTTTCCAACTTTCATCTGAATTAATTATTTCAGATTCGACGTTTTTGCCTTTGATAAAAAGTCCACACATGTTGCTTATTTCGCTTAAGGAGCGATTTGGTCCTCTATTTACTACCTCTACTGCAATGATATTACTACCTGACTTTAAATATTGTGCTATATCAATAGTATGACCATACCAATTGTAATGGTCTCCTTTTGAAGGTCCATAGCAAATATATTGTCCATTTATATTGAGTTTGAATCTTTGGTCAGCCGAAATAAAGATTTCAAAGTTTGTAGGTGCTTTTTTGAAATCAATTTTTTTTCTGAAAAGTTGCGTTTGATATTCGTTATTAAGACTGTTTTTGTTGCCTATCCAATATGCATCATTGGCTAGTGTCCAATTTGTAATTATTAAAAGAATCAATAATTTCTTCATGAAGTTTAGTTTAATTTCAAGTTGAGTATATCACTTGTTTTCCATCCCAAACGATGTGCCACAAAATATAAGCTATCTGTATTGGGTTTTTGAAATGGTTCTGTATAAATTTTCCAACTGTCAGCCAATTTAGTTTTGTAAGATACGGTAACACCAGGAACGGTACTTATGAATTTGATAGTGCTCCCTTCGATTATATAATTGGGATTAGGTGTAATAGGTTGAACTTTATTAGGCCAAAATTGATTGGCTATTTCTGTTTCGGGAATTAATCCTTTATCATTTATTTCAACCATCCAATTGTTTAAAGCGGTTCTGAGTTCGAGTAATTTGTCTTTATATTCTTTTTGAGTTGCCAGGTTATTCAATTCCCAAGGGTCATTTTTTAGATCAAATAGTTCTTCTGCAGGTTTGTTTTTGCGCATTACCGTTTTTTGAATTGGAGAAAGTTTATTAAGACTATCCAATAGATACAATTCTTTTACCCCTTCTTGATTTTTGCGGAATTTGATATTAATAAATTGCTCTTTTTCGGGGTAGAAATTCTTAATGTATTTGAATCGCCCATCATTAACGGCTCTAATACAATCATACTTTTCATCAAATCGATCGGCATTGTAAAAGCCATATTTTCTTTTTTCATTTCCCAATAGGTCTTTACCATGCATATATTCAGGTGTTTTGATTCCATAAAAATTTAATATTGTAGGACCTAAATCCATTAAATAAACCAAATTATCATTTCTTTTCCCTGCTAGTTTTTTATTGGGCATTCTTATGATTAATGGCACTCTTAATCCGGTTTCATATACAGTTCTTTTGGAACGAGGCAATCCATCTCCATGATCACCGGTAAGAATAATAATTGTGTTTTCAAGCTCTTTATTGTCTTCAAGCATTTTTAAGATTTTGCCTATTTTGTGGTCAACAAATTTCAAATTATTGTATTGAGCAATCCAGTCGCCACGGGTTTTGGCAGTTTGCGGTAAATAGGGTGGTACTTTTACTTTAGAACTATCAATAAGTAAAGGCACATTGGTTCGGCACCAACTCCAAATTTGAGATTCGTGCGTCTCCCAAAAGTTTATTTGCTTGAAAAAAGGACGTTGTTTGGGCAACTCATATCGGTCAATTTCATCATTTTTGCTATATTCATCCCATGTGAATGGAGAGGGTTTGAATTGATAATCTGTTTTGTTGGAGCATATGGTATATATGCCATTTTCGCGCAGTATATCAGGGAAACAACGAACTTGTGTAGGCGGAACTACTTCATATACCGGAATGTTCGGAAAATTGGGTTTGCTTTCAATACGCATATTATGAGCGCCAATCGCAGAAGGAAACATACCTGTGATAATGGAAGCCCTACTGGGTGCACACACCCCTGTGCATGCATAAGCTTTATCGAATACGATGCCTTCTTTAGCCAAACGGCTGATGTTGGGTGTTTCAATGGTATAGTCTCCATAAAAGTCAAAATGAGGGCTCAAATCTTCCAGATCTAACCAAAGAACGTTGTAGCGTTTAGTTTCTGCTGATTTGAAACTAAATGTTATGGTTATGACTAAGGCTAATAATATTGATTTTACCAATTTCATTTATTTCGAATTTTTGTACGTGGGCATTTCGGCATTCATTGCTTTGAGCTGAGCAAAAAGCTCTGTTTTCATTTTTTCTGCCATTTCAGATTGATTTTTTGCCAAATTGTTTGATTCCGATATGTCATTTACAATGTCATAAAGTTCAACATGTTTGTCTTCATAAAAATATATTAGTTTCATATTGTCTTTGACAATGGCGGAAGCAGGTCTGCCTCCTTGATTACTAAAATGTGGGTAGTGCCATATATTCATGAAGTTCTTTTGCAACTGTCTCTTTTTGAGGGATAAATAATCAGAGCTTGACTTAAAATCACTTTTGGTTATCAATTCTGCAAAAGTCGGGTAAACATCAGATGTGGTTATTGGATATTTTTCTTCGCCTCTTCGAGACAATGTTGAAGTGGGGTCATATATAATAAATGGCACCCTAATGCCTCCTTCGTTCAAGTGTCCTTTGCCATTTTTCAAAGGTGAATTATCTGTAGGTTTCACCCCCAATTCTCGAACCGAAACGCCACCATTGTCGGAAGTAAAAACAATAATGGTATTTTCTAACAATTTCAATTCTCTTAATTGCTTTATTAGTTTGCCAATGGCTTCGTCCAAGTGAGAAACAGTGGCAGCGTACTGAGGGTCGTACTTACCATCGGAAAATTTGTTGTATGTAAAATAATAAGGTGTAACTCTTCGTGGTTCGTTTTGCAAAACCAAATGAGGGGCAAAATGTGCTAAATACAGAAAAAAAGGTTGATTCTTGTTATTTTGAATAAATGAATTTGCTTGATCAGCAATAACATCCGTAAGATGTTCATTGGTTTTGGATTCGTAAGTGACTTTATTACAGCTTTTTAGTTTGAAATCGTAATAAAAAATGGCATTATCAGCCTGAGCTTCCCAATCAAAGCCATATTTGCATGGTTGGGATTCATCTGTTTTGCCCAAATGCCATTTGCCTACCATGCCTGTAGTATATCCTTTGGACTTAAATATAGCGGCAATTGAGGTTATGGTACTTGGTATTTCATTGACAAAATTGGCAGGTATTAATGTTGAGTTTGTATCTCCTTTTCTACCTTCAAGATAATTAGTTAACTGCAACCGAGCAGGATTCAAACCTGAAAGAATAGATGCTCTGGATGGCGAACAAACAGGGGCTGGGGCATAGGCTCTTGAATATTTGCATCCCATGGCAGCAAGTGAATCAATATTGGGTGTTTTGATGTATTTATTCCCATAGCAACCCAAATCGCCATAACCCAAGTCATCAGAAAGAATAAAAATGACATTTGGTTTATTCTGACCAAATAATAAAGTGTAACAAAATATTAACACAAAACTAAGGTTTTTCATCTTTTGCACATCTAAATCCCAAATGTATTAATGAAGTTTCGCTCGAACAAAAATTGCGCGCAAACACCTGATATCCATGACAAACATTACTATCACATAGAAATGAGCCACCTCTAATTACTTTGTCTGTATTTACCATTTCAATAGGTTCTGGATTATTTGGGTACATGGTGTATGTATTCGAACACCATTGCCATACATTTCCACCCATATCAGTAAGACCTGAATTATTTTCGCCAAAATACCCCACTGGTGAAGTATACAAAAAACCGTCTTCAATTGTGTTTGTATCCGGGAAAACACCTTGCCAAGCATTGGCATTCCACTTGCCATTGGTGGTTGCATTTACACCCCAGCTATATTTTTCGTTTTCATTAAATCGAGCTGCAAATTCCCATTCCTCTTCCGTGGGCAATCGCATTTTTTTCCATGCACAATAGGCACAAGCATCATTCCACGACACTTGTGTAACCGGGTGATTGTCAATTGATTTGTCTTTATTTTTACCAAAAGGATATTCCCAATTAGCACCATCCACCATTATCCAATCTTTGGATTTCAAATCAAATACGCCTGAATTACCAAACCTTTCTGCATCTGTTTTGTAATCTGTTACCTTAACAAACGCTCTAAATTCTGCAACTGTAACAGGTGATTTTTGTAAATAAAATGATTTAACATGTACTTGATGTTGAGGGATTTCGTTGATTTTGCAATTGTTTCCTACACAACCAAAAGTGGCCTTTCCTCCTTCGAAATATACCATGCCTATTTCCTCTTTCTTATGTTCACATGAAAAGAACAAAAGAAGCAAAGGAGAAAGTAAACAAAGGCTTCGACTAAGAAAATCCACTATTGATTGATTGAATTTGCACCAGAATTTAAAATAGTTTCCTTATTGTTCCACACAAAGGTTCCTTTTAGTCCTTCCGGCAAAGTAATTTTTCCAGAAATGCCCGATGCTCCCGTTTTCTTCAAATCCATACTAATTTCTCCTTTGTAATGTGGAAAGGTCGATTTGATAAAACTCAAATCGCCCATTTGGGGCTCTATTTTTACTGATTTAAAACCAATTTCAGCTGACTGAATGCCACACACTACACTGAAAAAAGCCATTGCAGGGCTCGTACTCCAAGGATGAGCATCCGAACGTTGTCCTAGATTTGGATCCAATGGCACTTCAGTTGTGGTTGTTAGCCCGTTGTCTAACAGTTTGTACCATGGTTTTAGAGCTTCATTGAACATATTGCCTGCTTTTGCTTTGGTCATGGCATTGAACATATTGAACCTATAATACAAACCTGCTTGGTCCATAGATGTATCTGGAATTATTTTTTCGAGTAGCGCTTTTTGTTTTTCCACAGGAATGGTGTTGGTCATCACAGCCATTAGATTGGGTCGTTGGCATTTGAATGTTTTGGCAGGGTCTTCAAAATAAGTACCTGATTTTTCATCAAAACAGGATTTATTCACGTTTTCTTGAAGCTTTTTGGCTTTTTCTGCAAACTGATTCGCTTCGTAAGTTTTGCCACAATAGGCAAATATTCGCGAAGCATTTTGTAAGGAATAAATATAATGAAGAGTGATTACTGCAGAATTCCCTTCTTTGGACACTTTGGCTGTACCACCATTCCCTTCACCTTTTACTTTTCTGTACCAATCCACAAAATAAGGCCATTCGCTTTTCCCTAACAGCCCATTCTCATTGACGTGATTTTCAAACCAATACAAGCTTTGTTGAATATTTGATAATTGATTATTTACAAAAGATTTATCATCCACATGCATCATGTAATCATATACCATATCTATCCAAATCAAGGTAAAGGTAGGGTGAACGAACGTAGCCCTGAGTGGATAACAACTGGTGATCATTCCATCAGGCATACGAGAATAATTAAATTGTTCGATTGCATTGCGCATCCAAATAGATTCTCCAGTCAAATATAGATTGGTCATTGCATGTACCCTGCTATCTCCCACATATTGCATTTGTTCGTAATAGGCATCACTTACAAGATTGTCTTGCGTGCAGATGCGAGCAGTACGCCAACAGATATCCATGATTTTGTCATAACTGGGATTGTCTGATTTAAAAGATGCTTTTTTTGTTATTGGAGCTCCTGTATACACATTGAAATAATCATTGATGGTAACTGCCTCGCTTTTGGTTTGGATTTCTACTTGAATAAATCGGAAAGCTTTGAACCAAGTTGGTTTAAATACACGGTTAGCACCTCCATCAAGTACATATTTGTCGTATAACCCAATTACGACCTGACCTTCAATATCATTTCTATTTCTTCGGGTTTTGTCTTTGTTGTATAAATTCTCAGCATAAGTAATTTTAAAAACGGCATCTTTTCCTCCAGTTATTTTCATTTCGGGAAATCCCAAAGTCAAATAAGTTTGATCAATCAAGAAAGAAGCTGAGGAATTTGCAGGAATTGTAATTCCTTTTTGACCTTTTAAAAACAATGGGTCAACAACTACATTTTGGGCACGCACAATTTTTGTGAATCGCTCAATGGTATCCTTTTGCAAAGGCGTAGTTCTAGGTTTTAATATCCAATTAAAAGACCCACCCCATGCGGCAGGACCAGCGAGCCATTTGGCTTTTTTCCACTGACTATCATCATAATCAATATTTTTCCAGTCCCATGGAAAATAATTGGCATTAAGGCTATCTCCAGGATTGGACGCATAAAAACCACCTACAATATCCACTCCATACATCCAATTAGGGTGCTTTGGTGAATACCCTTTATTAACCGAAACTTTCCAAGTCTTGTCCTCCGTGTTTATGATTCTTTCGTTTTCAGTAAATCCATTGATTAATAAACCAGTCTTTGCTGATATAATACCAAAAAACCGATCGGGACCCCAATTGACTACATCTACACAAATACTGTTTTTGCCTACATTCAGATAACGAGCAATATCCACTGTCTCAAACCTCCAATGTCGAATGTCTGAAAGTTGAGGCCCGTAACAAACTTGTTTGCCATTGACATAAAGTCTATAACGATTATCTGCTGTGATATTAATGATATATTGAACAGGCTTTTTATCTAACTCCAATATTTTTCTGAATAAAACAACGTTATAATCATTCAGTGAAATATCAGGATGGGTAATCCATGCACAATTCCACTTTTCGGGCATATATTTGGCTACGGGCACATTTAATTCCTGAGCATAAATCAGTGTGAGAAAACCAAAACCCATAAAACAACTAAGGAATAAATATCTCATATACAAGTGTATTAATTGGTATTTAATTAAAACAAAGTATGATAATTATCTGCAAAATCCCAAATAATTTTTATATAACTTGTTGAAATACAAATATTTAAAAGTTTTGATTTGAATTTAAAGAACGAAGAATACTTTAAATTTTAATTTATATTCAATTCTTTAGGCTAATCCTTAATAATAAGGTATTGTACTTAATTCTCAGTAACACCTTTTTGATTATTATTCCTTCATTATATAATTCTTCCTTTTTCACTCCACTGATGAATTTGTGTAAAATTAAAATATGCAAAATATTTCATTGCTTTAATTATTTACAATTTCCTTCCAGTATACAAAGTCAGGACATTCTGGTTTTTCAGACATTTGTTCCATAATATTTTTTAGTTGCTCCACTTTTTCAGTATTTTTCTCGGCAAGATTGGTACTTTCTGAAACATCATTTTCAATATCAAATAATTCGATTAGAGCAGGTTTGCCCGGCAATTTGGTTCTCACAAGTTTCCAGTTACCTACCATTACCGCTTGATTAAATAGCTTGGACCAAACAATATAATTTTCCCAATAAAATGCTCTTTCGGGAAGCCTTGCCTGATCATTTTTAAGTATTTGATGAAATGACGTTCCATCATTTTTGGGCAATACAATAGTACCGCTCAATGTGGCTAAGGTTGGCATTACATCCCAAAATGAAATAGGCACATTTGAAATTGAATTTGGCTTTACTCTTCCCGGTCCCCATACAATAAAAGGAGAACGAATTCCTCCTTCGTACAAATCTCTTTTAACACCCCTAAGTCCGGCAGTTGAATTGAAGAACTGGGGATCATTGCCTCCTTCCACATGCACACCATTGTCGCTAGCAAACATGATAATGGTGTTGCTGTCAATTCTTAAATCAACCAACAAATCCACAATTGAGCCTACATCCGCATCGAGTTTGGATACCATGCTTGCATATGCAGCTTTGGGCATGGGTTGCGCATGATAGCTTCCATTGCCTTTTGGATCAAATTCGGTTTCTAAGAAAATACTTTGACCACTTTTGTCAGTATATTGATTCATGTATTTTTTTGGAATAAGCAATTCAGCATGAGGTAATCCTGTTGACAAATACAGAAAGAATGGACGTTGTTTATTTTCGCGAATAAATTTTTTGGATTCAAACACTATCAAATCTTCGGTGAATGCAGCTGCGGAAATTCGCTCAGGAAATAGCGTACCATCTTTCACTCTCCATAAAGAATCCGTAAAATGATGATGTGCATGCACTTGATTAAGATATCCATAAAACGAATCCCATCCTTGTTTTTCGGGTGAACCGGATGTTCCTTCTACACCCAATCCCCATTTGCCGAACATTCCTGTTTTGTATCCGGCTGTTTTTAAAACTTCAGCAAGAGTAGTGTCTTTATCTCTCAAGGCAATTCCTTGGCCCGGAGGTAGTTTGTCAGAAGGGTCGTTGGAGCGAATATAGGCATGTCCCATGTGTTTCCCTGTCATTAATGCACAACGGGAAGGAGCGCAAACCGTGTTGCCACAATAAGCTCTGTTAAATTTCATCCCTTGTTGAGCCAGAGTTGCCAAGCGGGGTGTTTTGATGATGGATTGTCCATAAGGTTCAATGTCGCCATATCCCAAATCATCGGCCAAAATAAATATGATATTTGGTTTTCGTTGTGCCGATAACTCACTGAATTGTACTAACACAATCAGGATATAAATGAATAAACGCATGTATTTTAGAATAAATATTTAATAAAAAGGAAAACAAAAATAATTAATAAGGTAACATTAAAAAAATTTGATATTAGTAGATTCTTTAAATTACTTTTATTGTAATTTCAATCTGTTTATAATCCAATATTTAATACACATTATGCTTATTACAAATAACCAAATATAATATTTAATAAGTTAATATATTTCTATTCCAATTAGTATATTCGAGACTATAACTAAAAACATCATGAATTCAATTCTTAATTATTTTAAATCAACTTCGCATGCGTACTAATCCAGCGGTTGGGTAGTTCGCCTTTGGTGGCGATTTCATAATCGTTGTAGCTACAAGGCACAATAGAAACTCTTGAGAACTTTTCCTTATCTGTAGGAAACGGCACTTCCATCCACCACATTTCAGTGAGCTTATTTTTGTAAAAAATCAGTTTGTGCGGATTATTCTTCATGGTAACAATGAATCTAGTGAAATTATCACCTTGAAAATTCAAATCTGATTTACGGTTATAATATCCTTCAACAAAATACCATACCATGGTAGCAATCACCGAAGCCGTTTGTCCTTTGATATCTTCTGTAGGGTCATATTCATAGATTCCAAATGACGAAAGCTTATTGCTTATCCCCGCGTACCAAGCCAATCTGCATGCTTCTTCTCCGGTAAGCCCAAAGGGTGTGGCATTAGGGTTGCCGGGTGCATCACTTATGCGGACGGATGTTATATCAAAAGAAACCATATCTGCCTGACGTACAACGGGTTCCATTTCTTCAATGTGTTCTTTAACTTGACCTATTCTAAAATTCTCAAAATTCAGTTTTTCAAGAATTTCAAGTGTCTCAGGGTCATTCAAAAAAGATTGATAAGCGATATTTGCAAAATTGAATAAGTAATTAGGTTCATGCATTAATATTTGGTGGGTGTGATTGCGGTTAGCACCATTGGCAGCATGTGCCTCTACATCAATAATGGCATCGATATTTACAATGGAAATTAATTTTTCGAATTTTTCATAGGCCAAAAATTGACCATAATCCATATCATGTGTACCTCCTATAATCAAAGGAATTACGTTGTATTGCATTAATATTTCACATACTTCTCGTAGCCTTAAGTAGGTATCTTCCAATTTCACACCATTGCGTAAGTTACCCAAGTCCATTATCCTTATACTTGCTGCGCCTTTCTTTAGCTTGTATAATTTTTTTCGAATGATATTGGCTGCATTCTCAACACCTTGGGTGTAAATATTTCCTCTCGATTCAACAACTCCAATAATAGCAATATCTGCATTTTTCCAATCGGGAAATTTGGTATCATGTATTCGAATGGCATGTACAAATGATTGCACATCGGTTACGGTTTCATAAACCGTTTCATCAATTACATCAAAGAATATTTTAAGATCCATATGGATTTGCAGAAAGTTTCAATTTACATATCAAATTGATTCGCGGAAAATAATTTAAAGAGGAATTATCAACAATATCTTTGAAATAAAATTTATACATTTGCATTTGATCTTTTGCTTGTTATTTAAAAAATATTTCAATGAAAATTGAGTTCAAAAATATAATCTTGGTAATAATGGTGGGTTTGGCAATTTTAAGTCGACTCATCCCTCATCCATTTAATTTCACACCTATTGGCGCATTGGCCTTATTTGGAACGGTTTATTTCAACAACAAGTTTACAGGGGCCATTTTAACTTTTTGTGTTATGTTAATAAGTGACTTTCTTATTGGATTTCATAGTTCCATGATATGGGTATACGGTGCATTTGCTTTGATTTGCCTAATTGGAATTTGGTTGAAAGATAATCTATCAATTATCAGCACTTTAACTTCATCCTTATTAGCTTCAATTACATTTTTTATAATTACCAATTTTGGAGTATGGGTAGCATCCGGAATGTACACTATGGACTATACGGGATTTATAGCTTGCTATGTTGCTGCAATTCCTTTTTTTGGTAATACGCTCGGTGGAGACTTGTTTTATGTAACCATACTTTTTGGTTCGTTTGAATTAGCAAGAAGGACATTTTTGAAACAAAAATTGGCTTAATTCATTAAAGCCATAAAGTTTTTATACACTTGATATGCCTTACCTGATTCAAGTGATTCTTTGGCAAGCGCTATAGAATCGGTCATTGATTTGTTAGGATTTGCACAATATATACTAAGTCCGGCATTAGCAATGATTACTTCGTTTTGAGCTTTAGTACCTTTGTTTGAAATAATATCAACCAATATTTTAGCGGAATCTTCAATTGAAACACCTCCTGACAAATCACTGATTTTTAAATAATTATATCCCAAATCATTTGGCCTTAATATGTGCTCTCCTTTATTGCCCGAAATTTTGAAATCGGAAGTAAGTGACACTTCATCAAAGCCATCCAGTGAATGAATAATCAAGAAGTTTTTGTCTGTTTTTTGATAAATGTAGGTGTACAAACGAAGTAATTCAAGGCTATACACGCCCACAATTTGATTTTTTGGTTTAGAGGGATTCACCATTGGCCCGAGCACATTGAAAAATGTTTTTACGCCTAGTTCTTTGCGAATAGGTGCCAAGTTTTTAAGTGCCGGATGAAATAAAGGTGCGTGCAAGAATGTGATACCTGTTTTTTCTATTTGCTTTTCAAGTACAGATTTATCGTTTGTGAATTTAACACCCAAATACTCAAGCACATTTGATGAACCACACATAGAAGAAACTCCATAATTGCCGTGTTTTGCCACATGTACACCTGAAGCAGCTACTACAAAAGAAGAAATTGTAGAAATATTAAATGCATTTTTGCCATCCCCACCGGTACCACATAGGTCCATAGGGTCATAAGCAGAAAGGTCGGTGTGTATACACAATTCCAAAAGTGCTTCTCTAAAACCTTCCAATTCTTCAACCGCAATATTGCGCATCAGAAAAGAAGTAATAAAAGATGCCACTTGGCTATTGTTATAATTACCGGAGGCAATACCAATTAGCGTATCTTTGGCTTGTGTTTTGGTGAGTTTTTTGCCTTCGTAAAGTTGATTGAGAATGTCTTTCATATTATGTTAAAACATTCCAAAAGTAGATATAAATATTGAAGACGAAAACCAAAATATTATCTGGCTATTGCTATAGCAATAAAAGCAATATAAAAAGCAGCAATACTGACACAACCGACTCCTGCACCAATTCCAAAATTCATCCATATTTTTTTGTTTTTGGTTTTACGAGCAAAATCAATGTAACCCCGTCTGTATTCGAAATTTTTAAAAAGCTCTCTATTTGGATAACTTAAATTTTGATCTTCCGGTTCGGTAACCGCCATAACCACAGGTGCAATTACAGACAATCCTGATGAAACCCAAATCCCACATCCGGATATTAACGACCAAGTTCCTGCAGCTTTGTATTTGTTATAATATTTTTTTGCATCTTCTTGACCTTTTTCATACATGTCATACGAATAATTATTGCCATTGTTGGTTTGGGGAATATTTTGAGGTGGCACAACGGTATTGCCGTTTTGTGTATTTGGGTTTGAAAAAATATCTTTAGTGCCATTTTCATACCTTATCATCAGAACATCAGATTTCAATATTACAAATGTGGGACCGTTTGGGTCATCAAATTTTTTATATCGAATCTCTGTTGAAGATATTTCCGTAACCTTGGATTTGATATCCTCTCCGTTGTTTTTTGTGATTATGTCTTGAGAAAAAAGAATAGAATTAAAAATTAAAATTATTAGAATAGATATAAGTTTCATTTCTATATTATAATTAACCAAATAATAGAAGTGCAATAATTGATAGATGAACTGTAACTCCAAACCAATGGTTCATGTACATTTTTCGTTTTTTTACTTTTAATGCATATTGATTATAACCTAATCTATATTCAGGAACATTGTATAAATACATCTTAGTTATTCCTAAGTTAGAAGTTTCTGGTTCAACGAATCCTGCTACAATTGGAACTATTGGGAACAAACAAACAAGTCCAGCGAAAAAAGAACCTGTGGCTGCTGATTTATATTTAATATAATTTCTTTTTGCATCCCGAATTCCAAGTTCTTTCAGATTAATTAGGTGATTTGAGTTAATAAAATTGGATAATGACTCTTTACCATTATCATTTACTTCAACTTTCCCGTTTTCATATTTAATCATTAATATTTCTGATTTTAAAACAATATGCAGTGTATCTTTTTTGTCTTGATAACTTTTATATCGAACTTCATTTTCAGATATTTCTATAACTTTCACTTTAAGATCTTCTCCATTGTTTTTAATAATAATATCTTGGGAAAAAATAAAGCTTGATGAACCAATTAAAAAAAGTAAGATTAAATTATTCATTTTTGAAAAATATAAAACAATTAAATATTAATTAATATTTTGAAGGTATTTCATCTACTAGCTAATGATAGCACAAGAGCAACATAAGATACATATCCTACACATCCTGCTCCAAAACAAATTCCTGTACCAATCCCCCAATTAGTCCAAACTTTTCGTGTCTTGATTTTTTTTGCTTGATCTATATAACCTCTTCTATAATTATCCTTTGAAAATAATTGCTTATCCGGATAACCTAAGTTACTTTGTTCAGGTTCTGAAATCATCATTATCACAGGAGGAATGATTAAGCCCCCCGCACAACCTGAAACAAAAGCCCAAGTTGCGGGTTCTTTATATTTTACATAATACTTTTGAGCATCGGAAATTCCCTTATTATACAGTTCAAATGAATTTGAGTTGTTATCTTCATTTTGGGTTATTTGATTGTTGGGATTTGAATTTTGAAAAACATCTTTAGTTCCATTTTCATATTTGATAATCAAAATTTCTGATTTTGAAATTATAAAAGTTGGCCCATTAGTATCGTCAAATTTTTTATATCTTATTTCATTTGTTCCAACCTCAATTACCTTAGCCTTAATATCTTCACCATTGGTTTTAGTAATAATATCTTGAGCTGAGACAGTTGTGCATATTGATATGATTATTAATAATATGTATTTCATATGATTTGATATATATATTAAACCAAATAAAATATGTAAATTTTACTTTAACAAATCTTTGATAATTATTTTCTTTTTGTTTGACACATAAGTTTGGTTTATTGCCACTGTTTTTGCAATGTTTCCCAAATAATATCTACTCCAAAAGGCACCTACTAATATTAAGGCATCTAAAGGGTTGTAAAAAGCTGTGAAATAATAAAAACCTGCACCAAACGCACCATTTAAAGCCAGTGATTTCAACCCACTATTGGTTTCGCCCAATATAATTTGTCCTGAGCCCGGCATTACTACACTTGAGGCATTAATCAAGAAAGATTTTCGTTTCAAAGATCCTATTTGCTTACTAATTTTTTCTCCCAATTCGGGGTATCCTGCCAATTCAAAATTGATTTTTGCCTCTTTTTTAAAGTTTATAAATGCGTAAGAAATCCCCAAAAGCAAAGATTTTTCTTTAACTGCGTACCATTCCGGTTTATAATTTTCTTCCAAAAGATTAATTGCTGAAATATAATCTTCATTCAACATGGTGCAAATAGCTAAGCTTGTGATAATTTTTTTCTGCAATGAATCATTGCCATTAGCCAAATAATATGCGTAAGTCAAATTATTGATTGCTTGTTTGTTATCGCCAACAAAACTTAATAATTGTGATTTTTTAATATATAAAGAAGGCTTTAGTGTGTCAGGTGAAAAAAATATAATTCTATCATATAGTTCAATTGATTCCGTTGTAAGACCCTTATTAAAAAGGCTATCCGCCAAAACTTTGGATTGCTCTAAAGTTTGAGAGAATATTTGCTGACAAAAACTAATACAAACTAAAAATAGTATCTTCCACACGGTTTTGCAGTTTTTTCTTTTTCAATTTATTGATTTTAATAGCCGAATGATAAGAACCATAAATATTTCCCAGATAAAAACCTGTACCTACTGAAGCTAAAGCAATAGTCCAAGGTGGGTGTACCCCCAAATTTCACCTGCCCTCCAAGTTCCCAAAACTGAACCTGCAATGAGTAAAACCGAAAACAATCCATCACGCCATTCACCTGTATATATTTTTCCTGTACCAGGAATGATGGTAGAAAAAGTAGCAGCTAAAAATGGACTTTTTTTCTTCATTTGAAATCCTTCAATAGCCAAAGGATAGCGAGGGGCTTTAAATTTGCCATCTAACAGTTCATTGCCTTGCATGGTATTGATACTAGCATCCCAATTGCCATTAAACAAATAATAATCCGCGGTAATTATACTTTTTTGTTTTGGATTTAAAATTGAATCAGACAGTAACTTTTTCATATTATAGGCACCAGAGATATCAAATAAATATTTGGCTTTTTTGATGTAAAAAGAGGTATCATTCGATACTTCCAAAGCCTTTTTGAAAGCACTTGATTTGCCATTGGTTTTGAAATAGCAAATAATTAGTTTGTACTGAGTGGTATCGGGTAATTTTCCTAAAAAGGAAGCCCTTTCATATTCCACAATAGCGGCTTTATGCGCATTATTTTGAAGTAAATAATTGCCATATCTAATGCTATTTTCAAAATCAAATAATGATTGACATTGGTTATGAAAAATAAAAAATATTTGAAATGCTAAAACTAAGTATAATCTATTCATTATCAACCAAATCGAGATACTTGCTTCGTTTTTCGTCAAAAATATATTGCCCCGAATAATGAAAATTATTGCATCGTAATAAACGATCAAAAGTAGCTAAGGTGCCACGAAAAAGCCCCCATTTTTTGATTGCCAACAATCCATATGTTGAACAAGAAGGATAAAAACCACACGTATTTGGAACATCTTGTGCTGAAAAAGCAGATTTATAAAACCTGTAAAACAAATAATAGTCTTTGCTTTTACTGTTTATGGTTGTATCGATATGGCTATGGTCGTCAGCGTACTTTTTTACAGTCAGCAATCGATTTATGTTTTCATTGGTAATATCCTGACCACACACGTAACCGGACACGCAAAAAATAATTAAGCCAAGAAATAAATCGATTAAATGATTACGCATAAGCAGCAACCGGCCTGTAAACAGCTCCTTTTTTTGCAGCTTCTACGGGGTGATTAATGTGCCATTCAAATTCATCCCTAAAATGCCTGATATGACTTGCAACCGGCCATGCCGCAGCATCACCAAGTGGACAAATTGTATTTCCTTCGATTTTTTTTGCTATATCTACAAGCAAATCAATGTCTTGCGCATGTCCATGTCCATGTTCAATCCTATGAAGTACTTTTTCCATCCATCCGGTACCTTCTCTGCAAGGTGAGCATTGTCCGCATGATTCGTGATGGTAAAAACGAGAGAAATTCCATAAGTTTTTAACCATACATGATTCTTCATCGTATGCAATAAATCCTCCGGAACCAAGCATAGAACCCGTTGCAAATCCACCATCTGAAAGCGATTCATAGCTCATTAATCGAGCTTCTCCATTGGCAGTTTTTAGTAACAAATTTGCGGGAAGCACCGGTACTGAAGATCCACCCGGAACACAAGCTTTGAGCTTTCGGTCTTTCCAAATGCCACCACAATACTCGTCAGAATATAAAAATTCTTCGACCGGAAGTCCAAGTTCTATTTCATAAACGCCCGGTTTGTTGATACTTCCCCCGGCCGAAATCAATTTCGTTCCGGTAGATTTACCAACACCAATTTTGGCATATTCATCTCCGCCATTATTTACAATCCATGACACAGCAGCAATTGATTCTACGTTATTCACAACTGTTGGTCGTTGGTACAAACCTTTTACAGCTGGGAAAGGCGGTTTCATGCGAGGATTACCTCTTTTACCTTCCAATGATTCAATCAATGCGGTTTCTTCTCCGCATATATATGCCCCTGCACCACAATGAACATACAAATCCAAATCATAACCGGAGCCGAGTATGTTTTTGCCTAAGTACCCTTTAGCATATGCTTCATTGATGGCATTTTCCAAGATACGAACGACATACATCAACTCACCACGCACATATATATAAGATGAATTAGCTCCCAGGGCAAAACTGGAAACAATCATTCCTTCAATAAGTGTATGAGGAGTTTTTGCCATTAAAAAACGGTCTTTGAAGGTACCTGGTTCGCTTTCATCAGCATTGCAAACCAAATGACGAGGAACACCATCGGGTTTGGCAATAAAACTCCATTTCATGCCTGTAGGAAACCCGGCACCTCCTCTACCTCTCAAACCCGACTTTTTGACCTCTTCTACTACTGCATCAGGGGTCATTTGTTTCAAAGCCTTTTCTACTGCTTTGTAACCACCTTGTTTTTTGTATACATCAAATGTCTCTATTCCAGGTACATTGATGTGTTCAAGTAATATTTTCTTTGCCATTCAATTATAATTTTTTATCTTAATTAATTTCCAAATTGAAATAATACAAACTAGAACCAAGCTCTGCTTATTTTGTTCTCTTTGATGCTTTCATCAACAATCTGATCAATTTTTTCCGGAGTCAAATTCTCATGATATTTCAATCCACATTGCATTACGGGTGCGCTGCCACAAGCTGCAAGGCATTCCACCGTTTTGATAGTGAACATTCCATCAGGCGTAGTTTGACCATCTTTAATTCCTAATTTGTTTTCAAGATATTCTACAATTTCTTCCGAACCTCTCAGCCAACATGGACTGGTACGACAAACTTCAAAAACATATTTTCCTACCGGTGAAGTATAATATTGCGAATAAAAAGTGGCTACTTCATATACTTCAATAGGTTCAATTTTGAGAATAGATGCTATATAATCCTGTACTTCTACACTCAACCAACCGCCAAGTTCTGCCTGAGCCAAATGTAATAAAGGTAAAATAGCAGACTTTTGTCTACCTTCCGGATACTTTGAAAGATGTTTTTCTACAACTTTCATTGCTTCAGGAGAAAACTTTACTTCTACATTACTGTGGGTATGTGTATCGTGATGGTATCCGCTCATGATGGTTTAATTTTCAAATTCTATTTCCTCGTAAATGTCTCTTAATCCAATTTCAATATTTAAAGTATCTATTGTAATAGTTCGATTAATATCTGAACTCTCACCTTGAGCCCAATTGAAATCGTCAATTTTTTTAAAAATTTCGATTTTGGGTGAATCTTGATGAATTAATATGTATTCTTTAAATGACCTATTAAACCTATATAGCCCAAATTTTACTGATTTGTCATAATTTTCAGTTGATTTAGAAAGCACTTCAATAATTACTGTTGGATTTTCGATAGTGTCAGCTGCATCATCACTAAATTGAGGTTTGTTGCATAATATAACTATATCGGGATATGCATAAAAAGGTGGATTTGGCACATGAATTCTTAAATCACTGAAAAAAGCATTACAACCTGTGTTTTTTATTTTAGGATAAATTTGACCTACTAAGTTTGAAATTATCTTACTGTGTCTGTAAGTAGCTCCAGCCATGGCATATACCTGACCTCTATAGTATTCATTTTTAAATGGAGATATTCTTTCCATTTCTAAATAGTCTTGTTCAGTAATATATACGTTAGGAAGTGCACTCATTTAATTAAGCATCTAATTCTCCTGCAATCACATTCAATGAGCTCATTGTAATGATAGCATCCGATATTACCGAACCTTTGATCAATTCGGGATATGATTGATAATATATAAAGCAAGGTCTGCGAAAATGTAATCGGTAAGGAGTACGTCCGCCATCACTTATCAGATAATATCCCAGCTCACCATTGGCTCCTTCTACTGAATGATATACTTCGCCTACAGGTGCATCAATTTCGCCCATTACTACTTTGAAATGATAGATTAGGGCTTCCATTTTGGTGTAAACATCCTGTTTTTTGGGCAAGTAAATACCTGGGGCTTCTGCATGATATACTCCCTTAGGCTCTTTTTTAATTTTTTCCAAAGCTTGTTGAATGATTCTAACACTTTGACGTATTTCTTCACTATTCACACAAAAACGATCGTAAGAATCGCCATTTTGACCAACTGGAACATCAAATTCAAAATCTTCATAAGAACTGTATGGCTCCATTACACGAACGTCATAGTCCACACCTGCAGCTCTTAAATTAGGGCCTGTAAAACTGTAATTTAATGCCCTTTCAGCACTAATAGGTCCGCAGCCAATCATACGGTCCATGAATATTCTGTTTCTGATAAGCATGGACTCAAACTCATCATAATTTTTCTGAAAATCCTTTAAAAAAGCATCCAATTTCAAAAATACATTTTCATTGAAATCACGCTCAAACCCTCCAATCCTACCAATATTTGTAGTCAACCTGGCACCACAGATTTCCTCATAAATGTCATATATTTTTTCACGTTCTTGCATTACATACAAAAAGCCCGTTAAAGCACCAGAATCTACACCCAAAATACTATTACAAATCAAATGGTCAGCAATACGAGCAAGTTCCATAATAATTACGCGCATGTATTCCACTCTTTTTGGCAACTGTATTCCCAAAAGTTTTTCAGCTGTCATATGCCATCCCATATTATTAATAGGAGAAGAGCAATAATTCAACCGATCGGTTATAGGTGTAATTTGATAAAACGGTCTGCGTTCGGCAAGTTTCTCAAAAGCTCGGTGTATATATCCTATAGTAGATTCGCATGCAACAATTTTTTCGCCATCTACTTCAAGTATATTTTGAAACACACCGTGTGTAGCTGGGTGCGTAGGACCTAAATTAATGGTAACTGTCTCTTTTTCAAGCTCATTTACCAGTTGTATATGTTGTTTTTCGCTCATTTTATTGCTAATGATTGATTGTTTTTTCGGTCTTTGATCAAATCGAAAATGTTGTATATTAAATATCCTAATATAATTAGAAAAAGAATTACAATCATAACCATCCCTATTGTATCATTATTATCGTTATTCATATTTTTTAAATTTGTTAATATCTTCTTTAATTCTATTTTGTAACAATATCAAATATATAATTGCCCCTATCGCTAAAACACCGCCTCCAAATATCAGAAGCGTTATTTTTTTAAATTGAAGTACATTAAAGTTAATTATCATTCCAAATATTCCGCCTAGTAATAAGAGGGTAGCATAAAATCCGGAAGTGAATTTCAATGAATTAAATTTAATATTTTCTTCCAAATATTTCTTCATATACTTCACCATTTTATCTGCCAAAGAAATAATCTTTTTTATCTACTCTGTTTGGATCTTCAAGTGGGTATTCTTTTCTCATTGGGAACACCTCCATTTCATCTACATTTAATATTCTTTTCAAGTTTGGATGACCTTCAAATATTACTCCATAAAAATCAAAAGTTTCTCTTTCCATCCAATTGGCTCCTGCATACACAGTGGTTGCGGTTTTTATAACTGGATTTTCGATGGGTAAATAAAATTTCAATCTTAACCGTGTATTAGTTGTTAGGCTATGTAAGTGGTAAACTACACATAACTGAAGCATAGCATCAGGGTAATGCACGGCAGTGATATCAGTTAAAAATTGAAAATTCAATTCATCATCATAATACAAAAACTGAAGTATATCAATATTAATTTCTTTAACAGCGGTAATTGTAAGCAACCCGTATGGAGACTCGTTAGATAATATTTGTTCTCCAAACTTAGATTGCAGTTTTTCAATAATTATGTTGTGTTCAATAGCCATAATTACACAGTTAAAGCGGGTTTGTTCTCGTTAAATTTATACTTTTCAAGCAATTTCTTATACTCATCAGAATTTCTATAGCTTAATTTTTCATTAGTTGCTAAGTCTTGAATGCGCATAAATCCATCTATAATTTGCTCTGGTCGTGGTGGGCAACCAGGCACATATACATCTACCGGAATAATCTCATCTATTCCTTGTAACACACTGTATGTATCAAATATACCACCCGATGAGGCACAAGCACCTACTGCCATTACCCAACGTGGTTCAGCCATTTGTTCATACACTTGACGCACCACTGGTGCCATTTTTTTTGCTATGGTACCCATTACCATTAATACATCTGCTTGACGAGGCGAAAAACTAACGCGTTCGGATCCAAACCTGGCAAAATCGTAATGAGATGCCATTGTAGCCATAAATTCAATTCCACAACAAGATGTTGCAAAAGGTAACGGCCATAAGGAATTTGCTCTGGCTGCACCTATTACACTATCCAGTGAAGTGGCAAAAAAACCCGGCCCCTCCACACCCGCAGGTGTAGGCATTGTATTAATTTTGGTAGTTACGTTGCTCATCTTAATTTTATTAATATATCAATAACAAATAATTATTTGATGTTGTTTAATTAATCCCAGTCTAATGCTTTTCTACGAATAACATAATAGAACCCAAAGAGTAGAAAAACCATGAAAATTAACATTTCAATAAATCCTGTCAATCCTAATTCTCGGAAGTTAACAGCCCATGGATACATGAAAATAACCTCTACATCGAACAATACAAATAAAATAGCAGTTAGAAAGTATTTAACAGAAAATGGGCTTCTTGCATTACCCACTGACTCAATTCCACATTCAAAAGCATCCAATTTGTTGGCAGTTTTGCGTTTTGGTCCTAAAAAATGGGTTCCTACCATTGTAGTAGCAACAAATCCAAGTGCAAAAAGGAATTGTAAAAATATAGGTAAATAATCAATTGGTAGGCTCATGAATGATTGTATTAATTAATTTGCAGACAAATTTAGTCGGATTCCTCTGCCTTGCAAAATGTAAAATGAATTATTAACATCCAAAAAAATTAAAGCAAAGTTTACATCAAATAGCAAAGAAAGCTTCTCCTACATTAAGTTTGGTAGCGGAAATGAAATATTATTGTGTTTTCATGGCTATGGACTAAGCAAAGAAATATTTATTCCATTGCAAAATTATGCCAACAACCGATATACTTTTTATTCATTTGATTTACTTTATCATGGCGAAAGCAAATGGGAAAATGAAAAAAACTCTCTAACAGAAATAAAATTACAAGAAATCATTGGCGCATTTTTGAAATCGGAAAAAATTGACTGCTTTTCACTCTTGGGATTTAGTATGGGTGGAAAAACGGTTTTAAAGCTAATAGAATTATTTCCAAAAAAAGTAAAGAATGTTTTTTTAATAGCACCTGACGGAATTAAAACCAGTATTTGGTATAATTTGGCTACTTATCCTTTGATTTTTTCTTCCCTATTCAAAGCCATTGTTCATAATCCTTATATTTTCGAACTAATAATTAAAATGATGCGAATGATTAATTTAATGGACAAAGGCATTTTAAAATTCGCTTTGAATGAGATGAACACTTCAGAAAAACGCAAAAGGGTTTATTATTCGTGGATAGTGTATAAAAAATTAAAACCAAATATTTCAAAATGTGTTGACATAATCAATGTTTATAAAATTCAATTATCAATGATTACAGGTGTCTTTGATAAAGTGATTAGAACTGAAGAAATGATAAAGTTTTGTAATAGGCTGAATAGTTGCAACTTTGTAGAGCTGCGTTGTGGACATACTACTTTAATTCAACATTTCTGTATTGAAGAAAATCTTACAAAAGCTAAATTTATATAAAATGTCAAAAATTTGGGCAATCGTTGGGGCATCCTTAGGAGCCTTATCTGTAATGATAGGTGCTTTTGGAGCACATTCATTGAAAAATATGCTTACAATTAATAATCGAATCGACACATTTGAAACGGCTGCCAGGTATCATATGTATCATGCTATAGCTATTTTGGTTTGTGGTATTCTTTTGGACTTAAAAAAACATAATTTATTTTCGATTTCATCATGGCTATTTTTATGTGGAATTATTATATTTTCTGGTAGCCTTTATGCCCTATCAATCAGTGGGTTACGATGGCTTGGTGCTATTACTCCCATTGGTGGCATTTGTTTCATAACAGGTTGGATATTGTTGGCAGTGGCATTGTATAAAACTTTTTAAAAAAAAATGAGTATCTAATGTTAAATTTATGTTAATTTGTTTATTAACCTTTAATTGTTTAACTTAAAAAAGAAAGAAAATTTTTGATTGAAATCATAACCGATGATTCACCCGAAGACGAAGCTCGTATATATCAATGACTTGGTAGGATACGGACTGTTTGCCACAGAATTTATACCAGAAGGCACTATTACTTATGTTAAAGATGCATTAGAAATAGAAATTCCTACTTCACAACTTTCGAAGTACAAACCCGAAATCAGAGATAATATTGAAAAATATTCCTATAGGGATGAAAAAGGCAATATGGTTTTGAGCTGGGACATGGGAAAGTACGTTAATCATTGTTGTACGCCAAATACAATAAGCACCGGATATGGTTTTGAAATAGCCATACGGGATATATTCGAAGGCGAACAAGTCACAGATGAATATGGAATATTCAATCTTGAATTTGAAATGATGTGTGAATGTGGAAGCAAAAACTGTCGAAAAATAGTTCAACCGGATGACTTCGACAATTTATATCCAAAATGGGATGATCAAATTCAACAATCTATCAAAAAACTAAAAACCGTTGAGCAACCTCTTTGGGCATTTCTTGATGAAAAGGTACTTAACCAACTTTTTGAATTAAGCAAAGGAATTGGCAAATACAGATCGGTGTACACATTGCGTTACAAGCAATTGGTACGCGACTTGGTATCTGTGAAAAGATAAATTTAACAAATTGAAAAAGGCTGCAATTTATTGCAGCCATTATTTTTTAATTGACTTTTAATAGGGTTGCGAAATCTTTATCAAATGTTTCTGTTCATCTTTATGCATTATTTACAATTGTTTGTAAAATGCTCACCAAAGAAGATTTGTTTGACGAAGAAAAGGTTTTTGCTAAAATCAAAAACTACTTGCCTGCACAGGCTCCTTTAAAGGACTTTGTTCAATATAATATTTTGTATTCTTTCCAGAATCTACAATTCAATGAAGCTTTGCTATTGGCTTCAAAAGTATTTGGTTACAAGGTTTTTTATCCTCTTTCAAAGTACAGGGAACTATATCATACAAAGGCAATTAGTAGCGAAATTCTTCATCTGAAAATAGCTGAATCAAAAGGAAAAGAAAAAGAAAAAGAATGGCTGAATAAATTGTTGCACGGTACTTATAATGAGGAGATTAAACCCAGAATAGGCACCATACGGAATTTATGGAAAAAACAATATAAGTTTGACCTTGACTCCATGGTTCAACCCACCCTATTCAGAATACTCGCAGGATATTTGGATCAAGGAGTTTCTATTTGGAGTTTTCCAACCGGGCACAAGGGATTATATGCAGCAATTAAGGATATAGAAAGAAATAGTTTTTTAAGTATCTTTAAATCTACTCGAACCAAAGCCTTATTGTTTAGTAATTCAACCAATTGTACTGATTTATTAAAAATATTGGTAGGTGATTCTACATTATATGAGCAATATTTATTTGATCAACAATTTTCACACCAAGGGTGGTCAGGTTTGGTGTCAATGGTAGAGAACTTTCCCAACACATTAATAGATACTCGCAAAATATCAGTTAAGGATATTATTTATTTGGAATTATTGCTTGAAATTGATGCATTGGACCAACAATTTGGTACTGATTGGAAGCCATTAAATTCATTTATTAAAGACAAACCGGATGATTTGTTTAAGCCAGTTGAAAGTACTGAATTGCATGAAGTGTATTCCATTTGGCATAGTGCATTTGAATGGACTTATTATGACCAAGTTCTTTCTGGATTAAAGGCACAAAAAATTGATACTGAAATCAAAATCAGCAGAAGATTTCAAGGATTGTTCTGTATTGACGATAGAGAATGTGCATTCAGGAGGCATTTGGAAAGGGCAGAACCCTATTGTGAAACCTATGGAACACCCGGTTTTTTTGGAGTAGAATTCTATTTCAAACCCGATCATGGTAAGGCTTATGCAAAACTATGTCCGGCACCGGTAACTCCCAAGCATTTAATTAAAGAGCAAGGGACCATAAAGCGCAAAAGAAATGACCCTCATTTTAATAAACATACTCACACTTTATTGGGTGGTTTTTTGATGTCAAATACGATTGGTTTTTGGTCAGCATTAAAATTGTTTTTAAATATTTTTAGACCCTCTATGAGTCAGGCTGTTGCTACCTCATTAAGGCACATGGATAAGTCATCAAATCTGACAATTGAAAATACCAATATAGATCACAAGGAAAATCATTTGCAAATAGGATACACCCTTGATGAAATGATTGAACGAGCCGATAAGTTATTGAAAAGCATTGGTTTGGTAAACAATTTTGCACCTATTGTGTATATCATGGGTCATGGATCGAGCACCGTTAATAACCCTCATTTTGCTGCATATGATTGTGGAGCTTGCAGTAGCAAACCAGGTTCAGTCAACGCCCGCGTAATGGCACATATTTTGAATAATAAAAGAGTAAGAGCAGGTCTTAAAATTAAAGGAATAGACATTCCTGATGAAACAGATTTTGTTGGAGGATTGCACGATACCACATTGGACGAGGTTACTTTTTTTGATGAATTTTTATTGAGTTTCGATAAAACCAGAA
>JANRJY010000004.1:0-5437 GCA_033763735.1 Bacteroidota bacterium
CAACTGCGGGTTTGCTCACCATCCTATTTTGCCACGAATGCAATGTCGGAGGTTCTTGTACTTGATTTACACTTGATTTCCACTAAACATACCCTGTTTAAAACAATTTTGGTCTTTATTCGAAACAAACAAAACTACTTCTGCACCTGTTTCTGATGTGAAATGTATTTTTGTTTCATCAAAAATTACACATTCACCTTTTCCTAAGTTTATAGTATCATTCACTTTTAAACTACCCTGAAAAGTATAAAGAATAAATACTGCATTCTTTATTTGTGTCTCAGGGAGATTGTATATTTGATTATTGTTTATTGTGATGTCAAATATTTCTGTTTCGCTTGTAAAATTCAGTTTATCATTATCTTGATTTGATGCTAATAGTCTCCAAGTGTTGATACTATCTTCATTTTCCAAATCATAGAACAAGACTTGTGGCACATAATCTGCTGTCATAGGTCTAATAAAAATCTGTAAGCCTTCTAATCTGTCCACTATTTTCTCTTCATGGTAAAAAACCTTCCCTGCTTTCATTAGCATTAGTTTTTTACGGCTAATCGTTTCTGTGATACCTGCTGAGTCTGTATGTATTGCTTTACCTACTCTGAAATATGACAATATTTCATCATTTATATGTGGGTGCATTTTGATAGTTGTACCGCTATGTATGTCAGCTTGGTCTATTCTTCCAATGCTACCTATTCCACTATCGTTGAGACCAAGAGCATGTCCTGGATAAAGGATTGAAATATGGCTATTGCCATATTTTTGCATAAGGTCTATTTTCTGTATCATGATTGCATACGAAGTTTATCAAGCATTTCATTGGTCAAAGGCTCAGAACTAATACCGTAACCATTTACCAAAACACCTTTCATTTTATATTTTTCAGAAGATATAGCATATAAAATACTTTCGTCAGCTGGGTCAGTATTTCCTTCAAAGCGGAAGAATTTGTCAATTTGAAATTCATTATGAAAAATTTTATATGCTCCATTCCTACATTCAATGCAGTTTTGTTTCAAATTAAAATCTTCAGTGTAACCTTGTTTTCTTAAGCCTTCTATGGCTTCAGTTAGTGTTTCGTAGTTTTCCATTGTTTGCTTGTTTTTGAAATAGTAACTCAATGCACCAGACGGGCATTTGTCTATAGTATCCTTAATTTTTTCGGTAGTACTTGCTTCGGGTTTAATCCAAGGCTTTTCTTTGGGTTGAAAAACATCAGGGTTGTTTTGCACACACACACCCGAATGAATGCACTTCCCCGATTGCCACACAATGGTAATTTCACCGTTAGTGTATTCTTTTGTGATGTTATTTTTGTCCATAATTAAAATGATTTAGGTTAAAGTACATCTTGAATTTCTGGTATTTTTTGGAAAACACTATTGACAAAAGGGCAAAGGGGAATGATTTTAATGCCTCTTGCCCTTGCAAAATCAACGGCTTTCATCACCATTTGTTTGCCTGCATTTTTACCTTTCAAAACCTCATTTACTTCCGTGTGGTCCATGATGATACGCTCAGTACCAGCCCAAGTATAAGTCATTTCGGCTTCTTGATTGTCATTTTCGAGAATATAGAATTTTCCTTTTTTACCATTGTCTTCTTGCAAAACTTCCATATTAAACTGTAGTGTTAATCGTGATTTGGTTTTCTAAAATTTTTGAAACAGGGCACTTCTTGGCAATAATTAGCAAACGCTCTTTTATCATTGCATCATTCAAGTTTGGAAAGAAAATTTCCCTTTTGATAATGGTATGCAAGGGGTTTTGCTCTTGCCGCATATTCAAAATTACTCTTATTTCAGGAATATACCAACTTTTTCTGCTAATATACATTCGCAATGTTGAAAGTGTGCAACCAGCCAAAGACGCTAACAATGTTGTATAGGGGTCTGGTCCTAAGTCCTTACCTTCAATGCTTTCAGGCTCATCCATTATGAGTGTACCATTACGCCAAACTACTTCCACATAATACTTTTGTTCGCCAATGGTGGCTACAATATCCTTTTCTAACAGATTGTTCGCCATTTTCAATCACTTGTATATTGGTGTGGTATCAATAAAAATTTGAATAGATGTTGCCAAACCTTCATCATTTCGTTTGATAATAGTTACACAAGGAATTTGAACTATTTTGTTGTCTTTTCTGGTGTAATCAATCATTGCTTCGGCAGCGAAATGTAAGTCGTTACCCAAAACATTCAAAAATGAATGGTCTAAACCATTGATGGTTTCCCAAAAATGCTTGATTCCACCAATAATCTCATTGTTGCATTGTACAATTGGGTTGTTTCCAAACTGTAATTGGCAGTCGGAAGCTAGAAAACTTCTGTACTTTTCTGCATCCATGGAATCAACTGCAAGGTATTTTTCTTTTAGCCAATTTAAGGCTTCATCTGATATTTGAACCGTTTGAATATAATTTATTCTCATTTTTATATTGTTTTAAAATGTTGCTATTTAAAGAAGTATTTCGTGAGAGTATTATGGTCAATCATGAAATATTATATTTTTTTGAGTAAGTGCTGCACTACGTTTGTCTGGTCCTTGTCCACAAGATCAAGTATATAGTTGCCTATTTCTTCAGGAAAATACCAATCATCCTGCCCATGTCCATATTTTAATCTATCACGAGTTTTCATAGGACCTAAGATAAGTTCATAGACTTTAATTCCTGTCCTATTGACTTCTTCTGCCAATGTAAGTATCATGGATTTTTGTGCAGCAGCTGTGAGAGCAACTGGTCCTGCTGTTGGGTAGGGTTGCTCGGCACTAAATCCGTTGATATGAAAGTAAAAACTATGTTGAGGATTTAGTAAAGGTATCAAGGTTTTAATGGCTAGGAAATGACAGATTAGGTTATCATTAAGAATACGATTCCAATCCTCCATAGGATAGTTATATAAGGGAAAGCCTTGATGCCAACCTCCTAATGAAACTACGGCAAGGTCAATTAATTTGAAATTTTCTTGTAAAAAATCCGAGAGGTGATTTGCACTTTCAGGTTCATTGACAGAGCCAAGGTGCAACATGAGTTCACCTGTTTTTATGTCGGCTACATAGTCTTTGAGGCGATTAAGCTTGATTTGATTGCGTGAGGGTACAATTACCAAAGCACCTTCTTGGAGTAAAGCACGTACAATACCTTCTCCTACTCCACCTGTTCCTCCCAGTACAATTGTTATTTTTTGGTCTAATTTCATGGCAAATTTATGTTTGATTATTAGGATGCTTAGGCAAAAACCCAATCTGTAATTTCAGGGGATGCCTCATAAATCGTAATTCTCTGAATCACATTGTGTTCAAAATAATACTCAATTACCCTATCAAAATAATGTCTTTGCCCTTGTTTTTCGGCTGATTCTTGAGCTATTAAAATTACTCGGGTATCACTTTCAAGCCAATCTTGCTTTTTTTCCAGTTTGTACGAAAAGCCCGTAAGCTCTAACATAGCTTTGAAAGCTGCAAAAAATGCTGGTATTCCTTTGTGTTTACCTGTGAGTTGGTTTTTGCCTCCCATTACGAGACTGATGTCTTCGGAGAGAAAAGAAGCTGCTTTTTCTACATTACCTTCATAAGCAGCCTGAATGTATTGCTGCACTAAATTTATTTTTTGCATAATTTATAAGTTAAATCAGAAATTATTGTTGGGATTAATAACTAATAGCTACTATGTCTCTTAAAAATTCTTTTCGAGTGATTTCCTCTACAATGAAATGAGCTAGGTCAGAACGGGAAAGGTCTTTGTCGTCTATGAAATTTTTACCACGAGACAATCTATATTGTTTTTTAAGTGTACCATTTGTAAGATAAGGAGGTCTAACAATAGTCCAATCCAGATTACTAGCTTTGATGCTAGCCTCCATAATACGCATGTCGGCGTACATCTTCTCTAGAAAAAAAGGCTTGAGGAGGTATTTAAAAAACCAAGGTTCTCCTGGAGATGGCTCTACACCCCCCGAAGAAACTACGATAAATCGCTGAATATTTGTTTGTTTGAGTGCTTCTATAATATTGGCAGTACCTTTAGAATAGATTTCGTGGGGTTTGCGCGCTTTCCAGATACCAGAAATACCTACTGAAGATATGACCAAATCAGTGCCTTGAATTACATTGGCAATAGAATTTTTATCAAAAACATTTCCTGATAGTACTCTTAGATTTGGGTGAGAAATGGGAAGCATACTCGGATTACGAGCCATTGCTGTCACATGGTAATTTTTTGCCAAAGATTGGCGGACAATTTCTTGACCTGTGCCTCCAGTAGAACCTAATACGCTGATATGCATAAATTTAGATGAATAATTTTAGAAATTTAAAAATAAGGTTTTTCAAGATTATATATGCAAAGATAAATTCTAAGGAGTAGCTTCTAAGGGTAATAAGGTAGGTATTAAAGGTAAATTTGGTGTTTTTTTCTGTAAGCAATTGGTGTAAGTCCTGTATATCTTTTAAAAAACTTGTTAAAATAAGAAGGGTCTTCGAAGTGAAGTTGATAAGCTATTTCCGCTACAGTCAAAGGCGTTTGAAATAGTAAACTCTTTGCTTCGCATAAAATGACATTTTTAATCATCATACCTGGAGACTGTCTAAAGTATTGGCTGACGACTTTCTCAAGATGCTTAGTGCTGATATGAAGCTCCTGAGCGTAATAATCTAAGTTTTGTTTGTTAATTGCTTGTTTTTCAATCAATATTTTAAAAAGAATTGCCAGTTCTTCGGACCTATTTTGTGCAGGAGGGTTATCAAAACTGTCAAAACGCAAGTCAAATACTTTTTGAACTTTGAGTAAAATAGTTTGTAAATAAGCTAATACCAATTCACTTCCTTTACCTTGATTTTGATAAAATTCATGATACATTTGCTCGAATAATTCTTGGAATCTGCTTACTTCATAAGGTTCAAGAGGAATCACCTTGGGTGTGAAGCGAGCAAAAAATTTATACTTTTTCTCAATTTGCACATTAAGCGAACTCCAATTGAGTAACTCAGGTTTAAACATGCACAATAACCCTTTCCAAGCTCCTACACGTTTCCATTCCCTAAGTTGCCCTTCTGTTGCACAATAAATATGTGGCTGATTATAAAGTTGATATGAACTATCATTTAATGAAGTATTGATATCTGCCTGTTGTATCAGTCCAATTTCATAAAACATATTCCGATGAGGAGGCATTTCAGTACGGATGCTTTTTAACGTATCTTCGCCTCTAAATATATGTAGAGAAGGCTCTGATGTTCTTAAAGGAGAGTTGATAGCTTGATGTAGGTCATTTATTTCTTGAAAGACAGATACTTTAAACATATTTAATTCTACTTTGTCAGTTTAACAATAATTGTAAAATTATTGATAAATTAGCAAATGAAAGTATATAATAAAAAAATTACTCTTCGGCTCGTGTCTTAACAAACCAAAATTAGGTATTTTAATAGGT